>DATHVH010000089.1:0-3281 GCA_035461405.1 Anditalea sp. | reverse complement strand
TGGTTTTACATTTTGAAAGTCCCAGACCAACACCTTCACCATTTTTTCCGGTTAAAGTGAAATATTCTTTAAAAATCTGGGTGTGAAATTGTTCTGCTATGCCTATACCATTATCCTTAAAAGTAAACTGATAATACTTTTCATCTTCCTTCCACTGGATTTCAATAATTGGATCCACGTTATGTTTTCGGTATTGGATAGCATTTCTAATTAAATTTTGAAAGAGGCTTAGTAGATCTGAAGAAAATCCTAGTAGGTTTGGTAATGGCTCAGGAACAATGATTTTTGCATTGCTTTCATCAATCAGGGTGGATAAATTTGACTTGGCCACCTCAAGCGTATTGTTTAAATTTACTAATTCCATGTCCTCGATACTTCTACCGCTCAGAGAGAGTTTTAGTAAATCCACTATTTGTTGGCGCATTTTGACACTGCTCTTTTCTATATAATCTATAAATTGGTAAGCAGTCCTGTCCATATTTGATGCATAGGTTTCTTTTATCATGCTGACCAATCCTATTACATTGTTGAGTGGACTTTGTATATCGTGAGCCATGGTGGAGGCATATTGATTTAATTCATTATTTGTTTTAGAAAGTTTCTGTGCCAGCTCTTCCGCATTCCTTTTTGAGAAAAGAAGTTCTTTTTCATAAAGATTTCTTTGACTGATATCTACTATAGCATGCTGGGTATATAGGTCTGCGCCAGATTGGTCCCTTTCCTGGACAGAATTTATTAATGTTGGGATCTTTTTCTTGTCTTTATTCAATATTTCAATCTTGATTTCTTCTGATTGACCATATAAATGCAATCTGGGCCGTACCTGAGTTTCCAAAAAAAGATGACCACCGGAAGTTAAAAAATCTTTGAATTTCATTTTCTCCACTACTTCATCTCTCTGGTAGCCAGTCATTTTTGAAAATGCTTTATTTAAACCTACCACAGTCCCGTCCGGAATGACAGTAATGCATCCACAGGGTAAATTATCATAAAGATCTCTATATTTTATATTTAAATCAGGCTTTAACATTTTACGGTAGTGCTTAATCTAATTCCATTAGAAAAAATCATGCCTTGGAATATATCTATTGAAGCATTTGCTATAAAAAAATGCCAATAATCACAATAAGGATGATATAATAGCCTTTTATTTTCTAAATATAATTTATAAGGCTATACAATTATAAAAATTAAAGGTATATAGTTCAAAAAATTATTTGATTTTTGATAAAAAAGCAGTTTGTAGGTAGGTTTTGTTTGAGGCTTTTACTACTAGTCGATAGACTATAGCATCATAATATTATTATCTATGTTTTATAACCTAAGGCTATTTTTCTAAACTAAAATAGATTGTACATCCTTTGTTGGGGTTAGAAATTACTCCAATGGTTCCCTTATGATTCTCCACTATTTTTCTGCTCTCTGGTAGCCCTCTTCCCGTGCAGTCATCGGCCTTTGGATCTAAATGAAAATATTCCTCAAAAATTTTATGGTGATATTTTTCATCTATCCCTCTGCCGTTGTCCTCTATAGAGAAGTGGAATAATGATTCCGCCTCTACAAATGATATTATAATATTGGGAGAAGTGGTTTCTTGTTTAAACTGAATAGCGTTCTTAATTAAATTATTAAACAATCGAGATAGATCATCAGCTATTCCAAATATTGATGGCAAAGTTTCTGGTATTTGTATTTTTACGTCATGCTTTTGTATAAGAGCATTTTGTTTTGCCATTATATCTGAAACAATTTCATTTAAATTTACATATTTCTTATCTACTGCGCTCTTGCCATTTGTGGAATTTTTGAGCAAATTATCAAAATGGTGCCGCATTTTTTCGCCACTGTCAGCGATATGATTTAAGAATAATAAACCAGTAGTATTGAAAGCATCAGTATAATTATTTTTTAATAAAGTTATAAGACCTAATATATTCCGTAAGGGATTTTGTATCTCTAAGGCTATAGTGATACTCATTTGCTGCATTTCTGAAGTAAGTTTTTTTAATTTATATTCAGAGTCTTTTAACAAATTGGCCTGTTCCTGTATATATCTTTTTGTCTCTTCTTTTTCACTTATATCTATCAAAGTATAGTGGGTATATTCGGAAATATCATCTTTCACCACATGAGATGTTATTTGGCAAGGAATATTTACCTTAGATTTAGTAAGTAGATTTATATATGGCACTTTGGAAGTGCCATTTTGAATAAAAGTCTCCTTTTCTATTGAATGCAACGGTGCTTTACCAAATGGGCTTAAAAAATTTTCAAGTCTTAAATTATTTAAAATTTCATCACGACTATAACCGCTAAAGGTTAAAAATGTATTATTAACGTTAATTATTTGATTATTTATATCTACAGTCATACACGCAAAGGGCAAATGATTGTAAATATCCATTAATTGGAAGGAAGGGGAGGTATTGGACATTAGGTGATTGGCAATAAGGGTGAATTATATCAATTTGATCTAGCGTAAGTCATATTAATATAGCCCTTAAAGTTTAGGATGATATAATTAAACCCCAAATGAAAGCACCAACGCAATGTTCAGCCTTTTGATAATTATGCTGAATGTATTAAACTTTATTATTGTAATATAGCTCTTTTTAAATTGCTTGAACGGTATAAAGTGAAAACAAGAGAATTCTTTTATTAACGGTAAGCATATAAAAGTAGGAAAAATGTTATTAATGGAAATTTAATTGTGTTTAAGGCCAACCATTATACTTTTCAATATCATTCCATTCAGATTTTAATAGGCTATAAAAAATAGTATCCCGCCTTCTCCCGAAAGTCATCAGGGTATGAGATCTTAAAACCCCCTCTTCTATCATTCCGATTTTTTTAAGGGCGTTTCGGGCAGGAATATTCAGTACATCTGTTTTTGCCTCTACCCGTTCAAAATCTAATTTCTCAAAACTATACTTTAGCATTAAATACTTTATTTGTTCATTTACTCCGGTACCATGAAATGGTTTTCCTATCCACGTCCAGCCTATTTCTAGTCTCTTATCTCTGGGGGAGATATTTCCAAAGCTGGTCGAACCTAATACTTTACCAGTAGACCTTTCTAGAATGGTAAACGGAATTCTGGTATTTTGTTCCTGGGCCTTAAGCGCTTCATTCACCCATACTTCTAATTCATTATTATTTCCTAGATCTTGAGTAAAATATTTCCACATAGGGAAATTGGAAATTGCCTTGAATTCATCAAAATCTGTAGCTTCCAAAGGTCTGAGTGCAATAAATTCCGTCTGTAAAGTGAGATTATAATC
>DATHVH010000088.1:0-15068 GCA_035461405.1 Anditalea sp. | reverse complement strand
ATTGTTCCTAAAGGGTGTTTCCATAAAAATTTGTGTCCTATAGTTCGCAGCAGAATCGCTTTCCAGTTTTTTGATGGCATCAATCCTTGCTTTTTTGTCTATAGGAATATAGCCATGAAAGGCAAAGGACTGCCCGTTAAAGCCAGAAGCCATCAGGGCCAGAAACATAGAGGAGGGACCCGTTAGGGGTACCACTTTGATTCCTCTCTTATGTGCAAATTCCACTGCTAATGCACCTGGATCCGCTATACCGGGACATCCTGCTTCGGATATCACTCCCACATCATTCCCTTCCAGAAGAGGAGCCAGTATTTGACTTATCTGTTGCTCTTTTGTTTTTTTATCCAATACCTGCATTTGGAGCTCCTCTATTGAGATACCGAGCTTTAGGCTGCTGATGTAACGCCTCGCTGTCCGGAGGTTTTCTACTGCATAATGTTTGGTGTTACGTATAATTTCTTTTATCTGTGGAGAGATCACTTGGTGGGCGCTTCCTTCTGCAAGTACACTGGGGATGAGATAAAGTATTCCTTTTTGCATATTATTCTCCTTTACCTAAAAAAGCTTTTACCGTTTCCACCACAGCCATTGGCTGCTCTGCGTGTAGCCAGTGACCCGCATTTTTAATAAAAATTGTATGGCTATTAGGAAAGTATTTATTAATATCCTCTTTATCCTTATCCTGGATATAATCGGAATTTTCCCCTCCCATAAACAAAGTGGGCTTATCAAATGAATGGTCAAAATTCAACGCATCACCTACATTTTCTATTTTTTCGGTGATGACTTTGAGATTAATTTTCCAGACAAACTTTTGATCTTTTCTTCCCAGGTTTTTTAATAAAAACTGTCTTACTGTAGGAATAGGGACATATTCTGCAAGTTTGTCATCTGCTTCTTTTCTGGATTTGATCTGATCAAGGTCTATGGCATTAAGACCTTCCAATATACTTTGATGGTGAACCGGATATTCGCGCGGCGCAATATCGGCCACTATAAGCTTATCCACCCTGTCAGGGTGTAAAAGAGCTAAATTCATGACAGTCTTGCCACCCATAGAATGTCCCATAAAATGTGCTGAAGAAAGTCCTTCAGCATCGAGCAGTTCTACCAGGTCATCAGCCATTACTTTATAATTCCACTCCTCATGGTGTGGAGATTCTCCATGGTTTCGTTGGTCTACCAGATAAAGTGTATAGTCACTTTCCAATTCTTTGGCTATGCTCAGCCAGTTGTCAGCAGACCCAAAAAGTCCGTGTAAAATAATCAGGGCTGGGCCTTCGCCCAATTTTTTAAAATTTAATTTCATGGTTTATTATGCGCCAAGTGTAAATAAAGAATAATTTAAGCTATTGCAGTTTTCATCATCGTACTTCGTAATTTCAACTTCGTACTTTATTTTCGGTCTTCGTTTTCCCCTCTATTTTCTAAAACTCCAGCTGCCTTCGGTACATCTGAATGGTATTTTCCAGTCCATAGTAAAGGGCATCACAGATCAGCGCATGTCCTATACTGACTTCATCGAGAAAGGGTATGCTTTCCTTTAAAAATCTCAGATTATGTAAATCCAGATCATGGCCGGCATTCAGCCCCAAACCAAGTTTTTTGGCCAGGTGTGCTGCTTCTACAAAAGGTTTGACCGCGGCATGTTTACTTTTTGGGAATAGAACCGCATATGGTTCGGTATAAAGTTCTACTCTATCTGTCCCCGTTTCTTTGGCAGGTTCGAAAAATTTAATCTCTGGATTGATAAAAATAGAAACCCTGGCCCCGTATTCCTTTAGCTCTGCTATGATGTCTTTCAGTTCTATCTGGTGGGTGATGGTGTCCCATCCGGCATTGGAAGTAAGTACATGTGGAGGATCAGGTACGAGTGTCACCTGCTCAGGTCTTACTGTCTTGATCAACTCCATAAATCTTTTGTCCGGGTATCCTTCTATATTAAATTCAGTGGTGACCACTTCCTTTAGGTCCAGCACGTCCTGGTACCGAATATGCCTTTCATCCGGTCTGGGGTGGACGGTGATGCCTTGTGCCCCAAATTTTTCGGCATCCTGTGCTACTTTTACCACATTTGGATTATTACCGCCTCTGGCATTCCGTATAGTGGCGATCTTGTTAATATTTACACTGAGTTTGGTCATTTTCAAGAATTAAAGGCTTAATTTTGCTCCAAATTTACACATTATAACACAAACAAAGACCATGAGTTTAAAGCTAAGTGTAGAAAGTGAAATTAAGCAGGCCATGCTGGCCAAAGACAAAGATAGATTGAGGGCCCTTCGCGCTATCAAATCTATGATCATGCTGGAAGAAACCAAAAGCGGTGGTGATAAGGGGATTTCTGAAGAGGATGAAATGAAGTTATTGACCAAAGCTGCCAAACAAAGAAAAGATTCTGCAGAAATATACCAGCAACAGAACCGGGAAGACCTCGCAAGTGTTGAGTTGGCTGAACTGGAAATTATTAACGAATTCCTGCCAAAGCAACTCACTGAAGAAGAGGTGGAAGCTGAGCTTAAGCAGATTATCTCCCAGGTAGGTGCCGAAGGCCCTAAGGATATGGGTAAGGTAATGGGCGTGGCTACAAAACAATTGGCCGGGAAAGCTGATGGGAAGTTGATCTCACAAAAAGTGAAGGCTTTACTTGCATAAAATTACTTGAGCACGATAGACATCATAATCCTAATTTTATTGGCTGTAGGTACCTTTAGTGGATACCGAAAGGGGCTATTCATTGGGTTGCTGTCTATCGTTGCTTTTTTTATAGCCATTATTTTCAGCTTTAGATTTATGCACTGGGGTGCGGAGGTACTATCTCGCAATGTTGAGAGCCTTACCTTTATGTTACCCTTTGTTGCTTTTATTATCATATTTCTCATTGTGACGGTATCACTGAGGATAATAGCTTTTGCTATCAAAAAGGCTATGGATCTTACCATATTGGGTTCTTTTGATAATTTTGCCGGAGCTATATTGGGACTCTTCAAATGGGCTTTTATGATCAGCCTACTCCTATGGGTGGCTCATTCCTTTGACTTTAATGTGCCCAAAGAAATTACAGAAGATTCAGTCGTATATCCCATGGTCACCCCAATAGCCCCAGCTGCGGTGGCTTTTCTTGACTCCTATACTCCCATTATAGAGCAATCTGTTAATTCTATCCGTAAACTTGTAGACGTAGGAGCCAATGTTGTTGCTGATTGATAATTTTGATTCTTTCTCCCATATGCTTGCAGACTATCTCAGACAAGCAGGAGCTGATCTAAAGATTGTAAGGAATGATGTTCCGCTGTCTGATCTGATAGGGCAGGACTATGAAGGAATTATTCTATCACCAGGTCCAGAGGTTCCTGATAAGGCGGGTAATCTGATGGCGATCCTTTCCTACTATCATGACAAACTTCCGGTACTTGGAATCTGCCTGGGCCATCAGGCTATTGGTGAATTTTTTGGAGCTGAGTTGGTAAAAGGGGACAAACCTGTTCATGGGAAAGTACATCGAGTAAGAAAATTAAATGAACACTCAGTTCTTGAAGGCATTCCTTCTCATTTTAATGTAACTCGGTACCATTCGTTAGAACTAAGAAATCTTCCTGATATGCTGGAGGTGATATTAGAAACCCCTCAAAATGAAATCATGGGAATCGCACACCGGCATCTGCCGATTGTGGGGATTCAATTTCATCCTGAGGCTCACCTGACAGAATATGGTTTAGAGCTAATTTCTAATTGGGTAGATATTTATATCAAAAATCTCATTTCTTTCCGTATACCTGCCCATTTTTAGAATTACGGCCAAAATATATACAAAATTTATTTTTAATAAATTCATTAGTTGATATGCCTATAAGGGTGTAAAGCATCCTTATATATATGCTTATTATAAAGATTGTCCTAAAATAATTTGGATTATATTATTTTTTTGATATTTAAATTCTTATTTTTTGTTTCCATATATATGGTATTTGGTCCAAATGGTGAACATCCCTATACGGAATACCGTTTTATATTTAGGAAACTATTTAATACCTTTAAAATTATGCAGGCATACGAATATATCAATAACCTGATACCTCCTTTAAAATTTACCGACAAGGTAAGTATGGCGCTCACATGGATGGAAAGTATCAGGACCAATTCTTTACCAGTGGTAGATGCCGGCCACTTTAAAGGCTTGGTAACCGATGAGATGATTTATAATATTAATAATGGCGATCTTACAATAGGTGACCTTGAACTGGACGCGGAAGCATGTTTTGTATTTAAGGATAAGCATATCTATGATGTACTCAGGGTAGCGTCTGAGTATCAGGCTAATATGGTAGCGGTGATAGACCGAGAAAATGTCTATCATGGTGTCATTACTTTAGAGGATGCGGTATCGGCTTTCGCAGATACCCTTTCTATACAATCCCAGGGAGGAGTACTCATCCTTTCTATGTTCATGACGGATTATAGCCTATTTGAGATTTCACGGATAATAGAATCTGAAAACGCTAAGGTGTTGAGCAGTTTTATCAGCAATGACCCCCTGGATGACAGTAAAATTAAAGTGACCTTAAAAGTTGACAAAACTGAATTAAGGCATATAAAAGCTACTTTGGAGCGATTTGGTTACAGGATCATTGACCATTATCAGGAAGAATCCGGAATCAGTTCCGAGCATGACCGTTTGGGGAATTTGATGCGATTTTTGAATATTTAAATTTTCAAATAGCTCGTTAAGATTTCGTTATAGTACAGATTTAATCCATTGGATTTTTGTCAATTTAAATGAGAAGAGATAAATTTTAAAAATGAATATAACTGTCCATGGTTTAAGTTTTCAAAAAGAATTTATTCCATATATAGAACAATTGATTTCTGTTTTGCACCATCACGGTGCAAAAATTTTTTTTACCGAATCCTTTTGCAAATACCTTAAAAAGACTGGAGTCAAATCAACTGAATTTGAAATTCTTTCCAATAGGGAAGAGCTATCCAATATGGATTTTGTCATATCGGTAGGGGGAGATGGGACTTTTCTAGATACTGTGGCATTGGTAGGAGAATACGAAGTGCCTATAGTTGGTATCAATACTGGCCGATTGGGATTCCTGGCCACCATAGCTAAAGAAGAGGTGGAGAAAGCCATTCACGTTCTGTTTGATAAAAAGTTTACAGTAGAAGACAGAGCCTTAATAGGCCTAGATGCTGACAAAACGCTTTTTAATGGGATTACTTATGGTCTTAATGAATTTACTATCCATAAGAGGGATACTTCCTCTATGATTACAGTGCATACTTATATAGATGGAGAATATCTGAACAGCTACTGGGCGGATGGGCTGATCATCTCTACTCCTACTGGTAGTACTGGATATTCACTCAGCTGTGGAGGTCCACTGATTTCACCGGTAGCTAAAAATTTTGTACTGACACCAGTGAGTCCTCATAATCTTAATGTAAGGCCTATGATAGTATCGGATGATAGTAGGATTACATTTAAAATTGAGGGAAGGAGTAAGAAGTTTTTGATATCTCTGGATTCCCGGTCTACAGCAGTGGATGCTAAGATCAAGCTGACTGTCAGGAAAGAAAAGTTTGTAGCTAAGCTGGTTAAGTTTCACGATTATAATTTTTTTGATACATTGCGTCAAAAATTAAATTGGGGTTTCGATATGAGGAATTAAGGTAGTCAACATCTGTCATCGGTCATCGGTCATCTGGCATCGGTCATCCGACATCCTCTTAACATATATTAACCCTGAAAATACCAGACGGTGTTTTTAATTCGTTTACTACTTTATAAATTGCAATGCCTTGAAAAAAGCCAATTTCTTAAACGTGTGTTTCGGGATATTTAGTTTATCCCTTTTGCTAATGTCAAAGACAGAAGTTTCTGCACAGCAATATGAGGTTGGATTTGGTCTTGGAGGTGCTACATATACTGGAGATATGATCCGGCATGTAGACCCTACCCAGATCGGTATTCAAGGTACGTTATTTGGCAGACGAAATTTTGACAATGTGTGGAGTGTTAGGGGAGGACTGGCATTTGCCCGATTAAATGGTGCAGACTATAAAAAACCCATAGATGCTATGGCAGTTCAGAGAGATGCCTATTTCAGAGGCTCTGCATTTGAAGCGCATGCGATGGTGGAATATTATTTTCTTGACTATTTGGCTCCCGAATCTATCATCAGGTTTTCTCCCTTTGCCATGTTTGGTTTTGGATATACTGTTTTCTCGGGCACGGGAAATGGGGGTCCACAGCCTGAAGGGAGTTACAGCTTGGGCACACCCGTTATTCCATTTGGAATGGGCGTGAAGTATAAGCTGAAGGACAGGTTGTTTATGACAGTGGAAGCAGGTATAAGGGCTACTTTTACAGATTATATTGATAAGATTGAAGATCATTCAGTATATTTGGATCGTATAGTATCTTCGAATCCTAATAATCCTGCAGCAAGTAATGTAGTGAATCCCGCATCCTTAAATCATGGATTTAGAGACGATAAGGACTGGTATTATTTTTTGGGAGTGACCCTCAGCTATTCCTTTTATCAGGTGAAATGCTTTAGTTATTAATTAATTGGCTATTACAATAGATAATTAAAAAAGAAATGGCATTTTTGTACCTCTAAAATTTACAGTTCGGATTAAGAAAGAATGATCGAAGCGATAGACAAGGAAAGAATCCCCCGTCATATAGCGGTAATCATGGATGGCAATGGGCGCTGGGCTCAAAACAAAGGGGCCATGCGTGTGTTTGGGCACAAAAATGCACTCACAGCAGTCAGGGACACCATAGAAGGAGCAGCAAGTCTGGGAGTAGAGTATATTACCATGTATGCCTTCTCTACAGAAAATTGGGCCAGACCCCAGGATGAAATCAGTGCACTCATGGAAATACTTATAAACAGTATAGCCAGTGAAGCACCTACCATGATGAATAATAACATCCAGCTATCAGCTATTGGAGATATCTCCAGCCTCCCAAAAAAATGCCAGAAAAATCTCAGAGCGGTGATGAAGCAAACCTCAGTCAATACAGGTTTGACAGTAATCCTTGCCCTCAGCTATAGTGGTAGATGGGAGATAGAACAGGCAGTGAAAAACATAGTCAAAAAAGTAGTCAATAAAGAATTAGCGGAGGAAGAAATCAATCAGGAGTTGATTTCTGACCATTTAACCACAGTAGGTATACCTGATCCGGAATTATTGATCAGAACCAGTGGTGAACTGCGTATAAGTAATTTCCTTATTTGGCAAATGGCTTATACGGAACTGTATTTTACGGAGGTCCTATGGCCGGACTTTAGAAGAGAGCATCTGTTCGAAGCGATCTTGGATTACCAGAAAAGAGAGAGACGCTTCGGTAAAACAGGTGCACAGATTAAATCATAAAAGGATGAAATTCCTTACGGGAGTCAGGCATGACTAGAACGTCAGAAGGAAGCGGGAATATCCAACGGGAAATTCCATGTAACTTTTGACAAGAAAATAATTACACATGAAATCGAGCCTGCCTTACGGCAGTCAGGCATGACATAAGCGTCACACAGAGGGATGCCCCGAAAGCCCGGATAGCTATCGGGGGGGTGCCATGCGAGATTCCATCCCGTTTCCTTCGTCACGGGACAAGTAATGACCGCTGAAAAGCAAAATATAAACAGATGAAAAGAATTTTAGTAGTGCTATTTTTCCTTCTTTATGCAGGAATCACCGAAGGCCAGATCCGATTGGGACAAAGCAGGTATTCTAGCGCAAAGCCGGTAGATATTTTAGAATTGGACTACAGTAAGCCAAGATCTTTCAGGATAGCAGAAATATCAGCTGTGGGATTGACCACGCTGGATGAAAATGCTATCGTCTCATTATCCGGTCTTAGGGTAGATGATAAGATAAATGTTCCTGGAGATCAGATATCCAATGCACTTAAAAAATTGTGGGGGCAGGGTATCATAGGTGATGTAAAAATATTGGTCACTAAAATTGAAGGTGATGATATTTACCTCTTATTGGAGCTTACAGAAAGACCGCGATTTAGCCGGGTGGAATTTAGCGGGGTCAATAAGACCCAAGAAAGTGAGCTGCGGGATAAAGTTAAGATTCGTGGGAGAGTAGTACGAGATGATGTATTGAACAATGCTCAAAGAAATATCCGACAGTATTTCGTAGATAAAGGATTTTTAAATACGGAAGTGAAGGTAGTGCAGGTTAGGGATACTACACTGCCAAATTCAGTTTTACTTAGATTTGATGTAGTAAAAAATGCCAAGGTCAGAATCAATGAAATTGATATAGCTGGTAACGAAAATATTTCAGACCGGCGGATCAAGGGCAAAATGAAGAATACCAATGAGCACGCGCGGGTTCATATTTTTAAAGACCTTTATTCCAGACTTACTAATGCCAGGGCAAGAGACATAAAGGAAGCTATCGTTTACAGAAATCCCGTGAGCGATGATGATGTAAAAACTTATATCAATAAAAATTTCAAACTTAACTTCTTTAACTCATCCAAATATGTAGGGAAAGAATTCAGAGAGGATAAGGATAATGTGGTGAATTTCTATCAGACCCGTGGATATAGAGATGCGGAGATAGTAAGAGATTCGGTATATGCTTTTGGTCAAAATACCATTAATATCAATCTGGACATTTCAGAAGGAAACCAATATTACTATAGAAATATAACCTTTTTGGGTAATTATATACATGCCGATGAAGTGCTAAGAGCGAAACTTGGTATCAATAGAGGTGATGTATATAATAAGGAGAGATTAGAGAAGCGTTTGAATTATGATCCACAGCGTGGTGATGATGTGAGTTCACTTTATCAGGATGATGGTTATTTGTTTTTCTCTATTGATCCAGTAGAGGTTAATGTGCAGGGAGATTCCATTGATATAGAGATGAGAATCTTCGAAGGCCCGCAGGTTACGGTTAATAGTGTTTCCATAGAAGGAAATGAAAGAACGAGTGATCACGTCGTGATGAGGGAAATTAAAATTCTTCCAGGGCAGAAATTCAATAGAGCTGCATTGGTAAGGACTATTAGAGAACTTTCTCAACTAGGTTATTTCGATCCGGAGACAATAGATCCTGATATGAGACCTAACTTTGAAGAAGCTACTGTGGATATAATTTTCAAATTAGAAGAAAGGCCTAATGACCAGATCGAATTATCCGGTGGTTGGGGAGGATTTTTCGGATTTGTTGGAACAGTAGGATTAGTGTTCAATAACTTTTCCGTCAAAAACATTGGCAATTTTAATAAATGGAGACCTTTGCCCGTAGGTGATGGCCAAAAACTATCTCTGAGAGTGCAGGCAAACGGACGGTCTTTTCAAAACTATAGCTTATCTCTGACAGAGCCTTGGTTTGGTGGGAAAAAACCAAATGCCCTAAGTATAAGCATTAACCATTCGGTTCAACGACAACTTAATATGGGATTTGGCGGTGGATTTGGAATGGGTGGTGGCTTTGGTATGGGTGGCGGTTTTGGCGGCGGCATGCAAGGAAATATTGGAGATGAATTAGGTTTCTTTAAAATCTCAGGTGCAACACTTGGATTGGCGCGAAGGGTCACATGGCCTGATGACTATTTCTTCTTTAGTAACTCCCTTCAGTTCCAGGTTTATGATTTTAATAATTTCGGTAATCTCTTCGGCCTTTCATATGATACAGGTAGGTCTAACAGTATAGCTTGGAATACGACTATCTCCAGAAATAACGTAGATAGCCCTATCTTCCCAAGATTTGGTTCAAACATATCTTTAAGTACTAGTTTTACACCACCCTATGCTACATTGAATCCAAATGTAAATACGGAATCTCCAGATGAGGAACGCTTTAAGTGGTTAGAATATCATAAATGGATGTTTGATGCCACTTTCTATACCCCTGTATTGGGATTGAATAAACTGGTAGTAAGTGCTCGTACACATATGGGTTATTTAGGATCTTATGGTAGCGGAGTGGGTATGATACCTTTGGAGCGATTCGTAATGGGTGGTGATGGTATGACATTCAATAACTTTGCCCTAGGTCGAGAAATAATTGGACTTAGAGGTTATGAAAACCAGTCCATTCAAGGGGGCAATGTAATGGGTCGTCCAGGTGGCGGCGGTGGTGGTGTTGCTTACAATAAGCACGTAATGGAATTAAGGTTCCTAGTTTCACCAAATCCATCAGCTACTATCTTCTTATTGGGATTTGCTGAGGCGGGTAACGTTTGGGATAACTATGCTAACTTTAACCCATATAACCTCAGAAAATCTGCCGGCGTGGGTGCCAGAATATTTATGCCTGCATTTGGATTACTTGGTATTGACTGGGGTTATGGATTTGATCCTGCTCCAGGACAGCGTACACCGAGTGGTGCGCAATTCCACTTTACTATAGGTCAGCAATTCAGGTAATATGTTAAATCGTCTAAAAATATTACTTTTGTTCAGCGTATTGTCGTATACTTCGATAAGTATTACGATGGCTCAAAAGATTGGATATGTAGACTCAGAGTATATTTTAAACAAACATCCAGATTATAAAAAAGTCCAAGACGAGATGTCTGCCATAGGGGCAGAGTGGAGAAAAGAGGCACAAAGTTTGACAAAGGAGATTCAGGAAATGTACAACTCGCTAAAAGCAGAAGAAGTTTTGCTTACTGAAGAAATGTACGAAGAAAGAACTGCAAAAATTAAGGAAAAGGAAATGGCCGCCAATGCATTTAATAATAGAGTGTTTGGAACGAACGGACAATACTACCAAAAGCAGGCAGAACTTCTTCAGCCTTTACAGTCAAAAATATTTGATGCCATAGAGCGAGTTTCCCGTAAAAACAATTTGGCCATTTTGTTTGACAAAGCATCGGGTCTGTCTATGATCTATACAGATCCCAGACATGATTATTCAGACTTTGTCATCGAAGAATTAGGAATAGAAGAAAAACAAATAAACAATTCAAATTAAAAACCAGATTATGAAAGCAAGAATTATCCTTTCAGCAATTGCTATATTTTGCTTAGGATTCGTAGCACAAGCTCAGACTACTGTCAAGATTGGCTATACCAACATTGATTACATCATGGATTTAATGCCAGAGATGGAACAGATCGGTGCTGACATCCAAGATTATAGCGGACAATTAAGAACTCAAGTTCAGACTAAATCACAGGATTTCCAGAGACAGGTACAGTCTTACCAACAGTCTGCTCCTACTATGACAGATGAGGCCAGAACTCAAAAAGAGGCGCAGTTACAAAAGCTTCAGGAAGATATTCAGCAGTTTGAGCAGGATGCACAGACATCTTATCAGAGAAAACTTCAGGAGCTTCTAGAGCCTGTTCAAACCAAAGTTTTTAATGCTATCAATGCAGTAGCTGCTGAAAACAACTATACGCATGTATTTTCTGAAACTGCAGGCCAAGCTCCGGTATTGCTTTATACTAAAGATGATGATGATTTCACTGATCTTGTATTGGCCAAGTTAGGAGTAACTCCTCCAGCTAGACCAGCTGCTAACTAAGAGATATTATTTGCCAATAAAAAAGCCTGATTCTAACGGATCAGGCTTTTTTGTGCTTAAGATTATGTGGACCGGTGGTCCCTTGATTGTGGGCTTTTTATTATTTAAGCAAATTAGCATTCACCCAGTCAATCTCCTCTTGCCGTATGGTGTGTTGTGGGTCATCAAATATCAATGTTTTTACGTTTGCACCCATATGCTCCATTAAGGAAGCAGATTCTTTGATACGTGATAATGGCACATGAATATCCTGTTTGCTACTGCCTATGAATACAGGCGTGCTATCAAAATCGCCACTATACTTTTCGCTATTTAATTTTTCGCCTATAAGTCCACCGGTAAAGGCGATGACAGCTCCATATTTTCTAGCATTTTGAGTTGCGTATTCTAAACTCAAGCAAGCTCCTTGAGAGAAGCCTATGAAATAAATGTTTTCAGATAAAATGCCTTGATTGAAACAATCATTAACTAATCCGTCAATAGTGTCTATTGCTTTAGAGAATGCCGGCTCATTTTGTTGATCAGGCGCCATAAAGCTGTAAGGATACCAAGTGCTTCCATCAGCTTGAGGCGCCATCAGTGCAAAATCTTTTAAGTTCAAATGGTCTTCCAAAGTTAAAATACTCTGTGCACTGGCTCCTCGGCCATGGATTAAGATGGCAACCTTTTGTGCTTCTTTTAGTGGTGTGCCTTTTCTGATTATGTTACTCATATTTATTTGGGTTCAGTTCTAATTTAGGAAGTCTGGATTCTATTTTCGCCCGCTGCGGTTCCACCCAATCCGGAAGTTTTAATGCTTCTCCCAGATGAGCTTCCTCTTCATCTATAGCAAAACCGGGTTCATCAGTAGCAATTTCAAATAATACTCCTCCCGGCTCACGGTAATAAACTGATTTGAAATAGTTTCTATCCTTTACTTCCGTTACCTGTACGCCATTCTCCATTAGCTTTTTCTGAATGGCTGCCTGTGTTTTATCATTTTCAGTCCTGAAAGCAATATGGTGGACTGTACCGGCACTTTGAGTACCTGGCCTGCCCTCATCTACTACTATGTCGATAATATCACCTGGCTCACCTTTGGTGCCATAGCGGAAGCGGTTGTTATCTTCTGCTATAAATTTATAATCCATCAGTTCAGTCAATAGCTTGGCGGTTAAATCTTTTGATCTAAGATTTAAAGTGGCTCCATAGAATCCTAAGATGGCATGTTCTTGGGGTATGTTACCATAGCTCCAACCTTTTCTGCTGTCCTTAGCTGCCGCTACCAGTTCTATACCTAACCCATCATGATCTTCAAATCTTATATAAGTATCTCCAAACCGCTGTAGTGGGGTGGAAGTAGCAATCCCAAACTTAGCAAGGCGATCAATCCAGTAATCCATTGAGTTGGTGGGAATAGAAAAAGCGGTATAGGTCAGTTCTCCTGTTCCTTTGATTCCCCTTCTAGCTCCCTCAAAGGGAAAAAATGTAAGAATGGATCCCGGTGAACCTACTTCGTCACCATAATAGAGGTGATAAACATCAGGTGCGTCAAAGTTTATCGTTTTCTTTACTAATCTTAAACCTAAGATGCCTGTGTAAAAGTCCACATTATTTTGGGCATTTCCTGCTATAGCAGTTATGTGATGTATGCCTGTGATTAAAGGTGCCATGCTTTTAATTGTTTGGGTTGTTTTAAAATAAAAAAGTAAGCAGAAAGATTGATCTATCTTCTCTACTTACTTTTTATTAAAGGTATTATTGAAGATAAATTAATTCTTTACCAGCTGCACGCTAGCAAGAAGTCTGATCTGATCTCCTACTACCACACTTCCGGCTTCTGTTACAGCAGACCAGGTAAGTCCAAATTCTTTTCTGCTGATCTTACCTTCTAACTCAAAACCAGCCTTAGTGTTTCCGTAAGGATCTTCAGCTACACCACCATGCTCTACTTCAAATTCTATTGGCTTGGAAACATCTTTAATAGTAAGATCACCTCTTAAAACATTTCCTTCCAGTACTCCATTTGTAAACTTCAGCTGTGGATATTTTTCAGCATCGAAGAAATCACCTGATTTCAAATGTGCATCTCTATCAGCTTGGTTGGTGTTGATACTGTTTATATCAGCAGTAAACTCTACTTTAGCTCCGCTGAAATCACCGTTTGGAGATTCTGCATAGCCTTCAAATTTTTGAAAGCTCCCAGTGACAGTTGATATCACTAAGTGTTTTACTTTAAAAGATACCTCAGAGTGGGTAGGGTCGATAGTCCATTTTGTAGTGCTCATAATTTGTTGTTTTTAATTGTTATATAAATTAGATATGTTAATACATTTTATGTCTATACATTTAATATAGAAATTTTTTTTATCCCCTTAATTTATCTAGGAGATCATTTAACTGGTTCAGATCCCTCTCTTCAAGATTTAGAATATCCCTATTAAACTGGTTTACTTTTTCTTCCAATTTATCCAAGGTAGATAGGCCTTTATCAGTGATGGTGATATCCACCTGTCGTCGGTCAGAAGGGCATTCTACCCTATTGACAAAATTTTTTTGTTTTAGCTTTTCTACTAATCGGGATGCGTTACTCATTTTATTAAGCATACGGTCTTGAATACTTGATACAGTTATGGGTTCAGGATGTTTTCCTCTTAGAATACGCAGCACATTGTACTGCTCAGGAGATAATCCATAAGGCTTAAATAACTTTCCCTGCTTTGCTACGATATAGCTATTGGTATATAATAGGTTTACTAGCGCCTTATTATAAGGATCTTTGAACTTCTTTTGCTTAATGGCCTCTTCTATTTTCATCTTCTTATATTTTGTTTTTAAAAGGCCACACCTGACTGCCGTGAGGCAGGTGAAATCTTGCATTTTAGAATCTCTCATATTACCACAGCAGGCCCGATAGCTGTTGGGTAGTATCTCAGTAAATGAGGCTTTTTTCATGCCTGACCGCCGTAAGGCAGGCTCGATTTCATCGCTGTTTCTTTGTATTTAATGTATATACATTTAATACGACTGTAAAGTTTCAAAAAAGTAAAATATTTTCAAAATATTTTACATATTAATATAAAGCGACGAAGACTCTAAGGAAAAAAATAAGGCCACTAAGACGCGAAGACACAAAGAAAAATAGCATTAAAAAAAATTTGGTGCCTTGCTGGCCATATCCCTTATTCTCAAATATAACTTTGCGCCTTAGTGCATTTATGGCTACAGAAATCCCATTGTTCCACGTCTTGACTCGAATCTTGACACCTTTTGAAATATAGGACTGAAGACTGCAATCTCCACCCCCAAAAAAAACCTATGCGCCTTAAAACCTTTGTGTTGTAATTACCAATCCAGACCGGGCTGATTGATCCTGGCATTTTCTCTTGCTTTGTGGCTCTGCACTATTTTATGGACATCCTCAAGTAATTTTTTGGCGTCATATACTATTCCATCCTTTACTGTATATTTCACGCCTCCTACCCGGATGGGATCATTGTTTCCGTCTATTCTGATGGCACCAGTGCCGTATAGTACCTTTAAGTTTTGGAGAGGATTTTCTTCTACTATG
>DATHVH010000087.1:0-12311 GCA_035461405.1 Anditalea sp. | reverse complement strand
GTAGAAGATCATCCTGAGATAGTTGAAAATATTCAAGCTGTTTTTAATCAGGATAACGGTACAGGTCGTGTGGTCAATATTACAGGACAAGGATTTTTGCATGCCTATGAATATATACCTAGATGGCTTTCGGCTGTACCTTCTGAGATTACTACACATATAGAAACAAGATTCCCCGGCAGCCCATCTGGTGGTGGTTCTGATTATGCTTCATTTCTTGCTGTTGGTGCACCTGCATTTTCTCTTAGTTCATTGAACTGGTCATATTATAACTATACTTGGCATACCAATAGGGATACTTATGATAAGATCGTATTTGACGATGTTCAGAATAACGCTATACTTACAGCCATTTTAACCTATATGGCAAGCGAAGACCCTGAGAGAACTTCAAGAGAAAAAAGTGTACTTCCGATCAACCCCAGAACAGGTAATCAAATGAGCTGGCCAACACAGCGAAAATCTACCCGAAAAGGGGGATTAGATTAAATTTTAAAAAATTTTAAAAAAAACCTGGTTAATTGTAGCCAGGTTTTTTTTTATTGTTGGTAACTTATTAAATAAAGGGGAGTTTAAAATTAAATATCTCTAATTATCTAATGACTACTACCACACCACTATGCAAGCATCAATGAAAAACAATCTAAAACTACCACTACTGCCACTGGAAGAATGGAATAAAAGTAAGGATACTCTTCACCTCTTTTTGCAGATCATAGGAAAGATCAAGTTAGCTATGATGCCCCGTAAAAATCATTGGTGGAATATTACTTTAAAAGTATCATCAAAGGGTGTTACCACAGGACCTATCCCTTACCAGGATGGGCTAGGTAGCTTTGCTATAGAATTTAATTTTCTAAAGCATACAGTGCAAATCAACAATGCCAAGGGTGAAGTACGCAGGTTTGATCTGATCTATGGTCTATCAGTTTCTAAATTTTATTCATTACTTATAGATCAACTCCATCAGCTGAATATACCAGTAAAGATAAAAAATGATAAACCCTATGATTTAGAAATAACTGAATCATTCAGTAAACTAACTACCATACATCATTACGATCCCAATTACGTGCAGCGTTATTGGAAAATTCTCTTATGGGTTCACAACTGCTTTAGCGAGTTTGAGGGTAGGTTTTACGGCAAAACAAGTCCTGTTCAATTATTTTGGCATCATATGGATTTGGTGGTGACCAGATTCTCCGGTAAAAAAGTTTCTGTAAATAGCATGAAGAGCATTTCTGACAGGGACGCTTATTCACATGAAAATATAAGTTTTGGATTTTGGGCAGGAGATTCCCAAGTAAAGGAACCAGGTTTTTATTCTTATACATACCCCAGTCCAGAGAATCTGGCTGAAGAGCCTCTTGCACCTGCCGAAGCTAAATGGGTGGACAACAATGGCAGCCCTATGGCGTTTCTATCTTATCACGAATTGATTAAAAACAATAATCCAAAGGAATCTTTACTCGATTTTATGGAATCAGCCTATCAGGCGGGTGCAAAACTGGCTGGTTGGGATATTACAGATCTCCATGTCCCACCGCTTAAAGATGTATAGATGTTGTTTTTGAGACGTAAATTTATTCTGTGGGCACTTTACTAAAATAAATATATTATTATCTCCATTTTCCTGTATGAGGATCAGAATCTTTGCTACGTTGGCTATAATGCTCTTTATGAATTTTTATGCAGTGAAGCTATTTGCCCAAGCTCCACACCTATCCGGTTCCATAGTTATTTCAATTGAAAACCGGACCTTATCTTGTAATCTCAGTTACGATCAGATCCCTGAAGGGTATGAAATTTTATTGAACCAAGCATTTAAAAATCCCAGCTTCAGCGCCAATAATAAAAAAATTAAACCTAAAAAGAAGGCAAATTCAGCTTATTATGTGGATGCCTTTCAATATGAACTTCCTCAAGGTACTATAGGAAAAGTTCAATTAAGCTATCAGTACAAAGAAAACCAACCTAACAACAATATCCCCAGTGATTGGAAAGGAAACTTAGCCTTTAATGATAATTCGGTTAGGGCTTCAGAACAAACTGCCTGGTATCCTATCTGGTACAATGATACAGAGGGAACGAGGATTACAGATGTGAGCTATGATATAGAAATCACCTGTTCTGACTGTGAGTCAATCTATTTGAACGGAAGTTCTCCAAAGGAAGGTCAATACGGCCGCTTATTATCGAGCAAACCCGTCCCATTATTATTGTTTGCTGGCTTGTTTGATTTTGATATTATAAATGATATTGCTCTATTAAATTCCCCACTTCAGCAAGAAGAAGACGCACAGGTAGTCTCATACTTAGAAAATGTCAAAACGTTTTACGAATCCAAATTTCAAATGAGCTTAGATAGAGATTTAGCTCTAATGGCTTCGGAATCCACCACATCAGAGGACTCTTGGTTATTTGCGACCTATCCTACCATAGCTATAATCGGGGATAATAGCTGGGGAATGAAGGGACTATTCCAAAACGGAGCGATGGATGAGATAAGAATAAGTTCACTCGCACACGAGGTAGCACATTACTATATTGGGAATGTTTTCCAACCAAGAGGCCCTTTGTTTTGGGTTTTCCTTGAAGGAGTAACTGAATATATCTCACTGCAGGCTAATAGGCATATTTTTGGGGAAGCGTTCTACAGACAATTTCTATTAAAATATAAATCCCAAGTTCAGGGACTTTCCTTTTTACATTTATCTGAAGTTAATCACCAGGATGAAATCAGCGGACTGTACCGCTATGCTTACGTTCCCATGCTTTTAACTGCTATAGAATATGAGATTGGGAATGAAAGGATGTGGCAGTGGATACAACAGCTTATAGCATATAAAGCAACTGCCTATTCTGATTATGCCTTCTTCAAAAAATCCTTTATTGATAGTGGAATGACCGAAAGGCAATTTACCGACCTGGAAGCGAAATTTATCAATGGGCCTAAAACGGGTTTTTATATCAATAATTCCATATTCAATCAGCAATAGCACTTCTATACTTTATTATTGAAGTACTAAATTTTAACTTCCTTTTCGCGTCTTAAATTTTTTTAAAACCTTCGGAAAAGGAATAACGAAAATACTCCTTAACGCTGTCTTTGGACCCAGATTTATGGAGTGAGTGGTAAAATAACCAACCCGTATATAATATCCGTATATAAGACCTCTTCCCTACGTATGTCCGGGAGGCAGGCTCCATTGTTCTTTATTTCTCCTACCTGGCTGGAAAAGGGACGAATGCTTGAATATTCATTATTAACTATCTTGCTATACTTGACACCTATTAAGATGAGGTATCAATTTTAATGCTTAATTGGCTATGATAATGGCAGTTTAAGATTAGAATAAATGGGACTGAGCATATTATTCTAATAGGATTCATGGAGCCAAATCCTAGAATAGAAAATTTTAAAACAGTCTAGACTCAAATTGAATATAAAAATTTAGTGGTAAAATGATATTATTTTCCAAACAATACTCTAAAAACAGTGTTTAATTGGTGAAAAATATAGGGATAATTTCTATATTTTAATTTAAAATTTATTTTAAACTATCATCAATCATGAATTTGAAAAATCAACTAATACCACTAATAGCACTAGCTATCACTTTTTTCTGGAATTCAAGCTCCGAAGCACAGGTTAAAGTAGCCAACACTGTTTTAGAAGAATCTATCCAGAGTGATAAAACCAATTTTAAACTAATTAAAGTGGTGGAGGGACTTGAAAATCCCTGGGCCATCGCATGGCTGCCTGATGGCAGAATGCTGATCACAGAAAGGCCGGGGAGACTTTATCTCATAGATGGTAATAATGTCACTGAACTTAAAAATCTTCCCCAAATAGATGTAGAGGAAGATGAAAAATCTGCCGACGATGGGGGAAACCAGGGCGGACTGCTAGATGTAGTGGTCCATCCTGATTATGATAATAATGGTTGGATATATTTCACCTATTCAAGCCCGGGAGATGATGATTCTAATTTTAGCGGTGATCAAAGTTATGCTACAGGTACCGCCCTCGCCAGAGCAAAACTATCCGGCAATAGCAGTGATCTAGAAGATCTAGAAACACTTTATACGCAGATACCTCGGACAGAACCAGGGAGACACTATGGATCAAGGATAGTATTTCCCGGAGACGGAAACGTGATTTTCTCGATTGGGGACAGAGGAATCAGATATCCTTCTCAAGATCTAACCGACCCAGCAGGATCAATGATACGCTTAAAAGAAGATGGTGGTGCCACTATGGACAATCCTTTTGTAAATGTGGCGCCAGGTAATTTAAGACCTGAAATTTATAGTTTTGGTCATAGAAACAATCAAGCACTGGCCATCCATCCGACTACAGGTGCAATTTGGACAGCAGAGCATGGTCCTGATGGAGGAGACTTACTTCATAAAATAGAAAAGGGCAATAACTATGGTTGGCCTCAGGTGGCCTTTGCTCCTGAATATGATACCGAAGAGCCTATTGGAATCGGAGAAGAGGCTCCAGGTGTAACGAAACCTATTCATATCTGGAGAGATAACATAGCACCTTCCGGAATGGCAATCTATCATGACGGAAAAATTTCCGGCTGGAATGGAAGTATGTTTGTAGGGTCCTTAGTTAAGGAGCAACTGCACAGGCTTACAATTGATGGGGATAAAGTGACCAGTGAAGAAATTTTGCTTAAAGAGAAAATCGGCCGTATCAGAGACGTGCGTCAAGGACCTGATGGTTTCCTTTACATTGCTACAGATGAAAAGGATGACGGTGCAGTATATAGATTAGAACCTGCTAATTAAGATAGTAATCATAATCATGAAGGGGCCGTAAAAATTTACGGCCCCTTTTTTTGATATCTTACTTTACTGATACCATTGATTGATTTAAATTTTGAAAATGTATCGGAGTTTTATTTCAGGTAAATTTCTGATTAAGCTTATGTAGGTGACGTACCCTTCATTATCAAAAATGTAATTCATTCAGATAACTTGTTTATAATCAACTCTATATTATTACTCTCCTTAAGTACTCCTTCAAACAAATCTCCTTTTTCTTCTATCCTATCCGGTACCGTTTTTATAGTATAATCCGCCATCTTCAGTCCCTTTTTTACTTCCTCCCAGGCTAATGGTGTCGAGACCGTAGCCCCCGGTTTTGGTCTGGCGCAGTATGGGGCAGCGAGTGTTTGGCCTTTTCTATTTTGCATGAAATCCAAATATATCTTATCATTTCTTTTCTTCACGCTTCTTTCCATACTCGTTATATCCGGTACAAGTTCTTGTACATAATAGCAAAGCAATTTGGTAAAATCTCTCGCTTCATCATAGCTATACCCTGACTCCAAAGGCAGATAGATATGCAGACCACTAGACCCTGAGGTTTTACAATAGCCTTTTATTTTTCCCATATCCAATACCTCTTTTACAGCCTGAGCTACTTCAATCACCTCTTCAAAAGTATTCTTTGAGGAAGGATCAAGATCTATCACTGTAAAATCCGGTGAATCCAAACTTCCTTTCTTAGATATCCATGGATTGATCTCGATACATCCTAAATTAGCCATGTACAGTAAAGTTGCTTCATTTTGACAAAGAAGGTACTCTATGGTATCTTCTTTTGATTTGCTATGAACTTTAAGGGTCTCTATCCAGTGAGGAAATATGCCGGAGGTATCTTTATGGTAAAATCCCTGACCATTTATTCCTTCAGGATGTCTGTGCATATTCTGAGGTCGGTCGAGGAGATAAGGAAGCATGGTCTCTCCTACTTTAAGATAGTAATCGATAAGGTCATATTTCGTGTACTTTTCCTTTGGCCAATAAATTTTATCAAGATTACTGATCGGAACTTCTACCCCATCAAGATTTAAAGTGCCTCCCCCACTAGAGCTGGATTTGCTTTGAGTTTTGGACGGGGATATATCCTTTACACTTTCTTTTTCTATTTCTATCGGATTCTTATCCATCCTAAGACCTTTGAAAACGGGATGCCTCATATGGCCTGACTTGGTCCACTCTGAAAATTTGACTTCACATATAAGTTCCGGCTTCATCCAGGTGGGCTTTCTTCCCTTCAAATTTATCTTTTCCTTGAATGGAGATTCATCTATCACTAAAGGCTCAAATAACTCCATTAGATCCCTTATCGCCTGACTATCGAACCCTGATCCACAATTCCCACAATATCGCAGGAGATCCCCTTCAAATAAACCCAGGATTAATGATCCAAATCCGGCACCTCCATCCTTAGAGGTAGTATATCCACAAATAATTACTTCCTGACTTTCGTGAGCTTTAATTTTCAGCCAACTTTCTGTTCTTATTCCTGGAGAATAAGTACTGTCAGACTTCTTAGCGATTACCCCTTCCATACCTAGATCTATAGCCTTCTGGTAAAACATACTTCCCATACTCTCCACATGATCACAGTAATAAACAGACTCAATACCCTCGATGACATCTGGGATCAAGCTTTTCCTTTCTAAGAGAGACAAAGAAGTAATGTCGTGACCGTTAAGATATAACATATCAAAGACATAATACCTTAACTCACCTTCCCTCACATTAGGATAATTCTGTAATGCCTGAAAAACAGAAAGGCCTTCTTCATTCAGGCTTACTATTTCTCCATCTAAAACCGTATCATGAGGTATTCCTTTAAGATTTTCGTAAATGGTAGAGAACTTATCCTTAAACGAAATCCCATTTCGGGAGTATAGATGGACCTTTCCCTGCTGAATGCTGGCAAGAGCCCTATATCCATCCCATTTTAATTCGTATATCCAATCCGGTTTATTAAAGATAGCATCGGCCTTAGTAGCAAGCATCGGTTTATAAAACCCAGGGGCAATTGTTTCCCCTTCTTCTCCAGATTCATAGTCGATATATTCTTCCGAGTCATATGGTTGGTCAGTAGAATACTCGTCTTTTTTTTTCATAAAAAGCCACTGGTTTCCAGCTTCACCTCTATTGGTTTTAACCAAGGAAAAAGTGCCTTTAACTTTCCTTCCATGAAATTCTATCTTCAGATTTCCTTGGGCAAATTGTTTTTGCAGCTCATTGAAGCTTTTTCCATAGGCAGCCTGATAAGTTCCTGTATCCCAGATGATCATGTTCCCAGCACCATAATTCCCTTTAGGGATATTACCTTCAAAATAAAGATAATCAATAGGATGATCCTCTGTCTGAATGGCAAGTCTTTTATCTGATGGATTCATGGAAGGCCCCTTGGGAACAGCCCAGCTTAGCAGGGTACCATGCATCTCCAGCCGTAAATCATAATGTAACCTGCTGGCATGATGCCGCTGTATCACAAACCTTAGCTGATCATCATCTTCAGGCTTGCCTCCCTTAGGTTCTGGAGTACTTTCAAAATCTCTTTTTTTGAAGTATTCTTTTAAGCTCATTTACGAAGCTTTTTTGGTTTTCTTTTTTTCAAGACTGGCTTTTAACTGAGCCATAAGATCTTTGGCCGGGGTAGCTTTGCTTTCGAATTTCTTAACTGTAGTTTTCTTGCCCGAAGCTTTAGCTTTAATGATTTTGGTGAGCTGGTCATTATAGACATCTTTGAATTTTTCAAATTCAAATTTTTCAGTATAGTTGTCTATTAAGTTTAAGGCCATATCCACTTCTTTTTTGGTGACCTTAGTGGTAGGAAGTTTTAAATCAGAAGGTTTTCTTATTTCATCTGAAAACCTGATTACATGAAGAACCAGTGCATCTTCATACACCCCTATGAGACTTAAGTTTTCTTTTTGCCTCATTACAAAAGTAGCTACACCTAGCTTACTGGTTTTCTTTAAAGCATCACGGAGCAGGTTATATGATTTGCCTCCCTCCTTTTGAGGTTCTAGGTAGTAGGGTTTTTTGAATAGCAGATCAGCTACATCAGAAGATTCTATAAAGGCTTCTATTTCTATAGTCCGACTTTTCTTCACATTAGCTTGCTCGAAGTCCTCATCGGATAAAACGGTATAGGTATCATCATCATTCTTAAATCCCTTTACTATATCTTTCCACTCTACCTCTTCACCTGTGGTTTCGTTTACACGCTTATAGCGGATTCGCGCATGATCGGCACTGTCAAGCATATCCAGCGATAGCCTTCTTTCTTCAGTGGCACTGTACATTTTTACGGGGATGGACACCAGACCAAAACTTACCGAACCGTTCCAAATAGATCTCATATAGTGTGAATAAAATGAATAATATTCTTTGTAAGAAAAGTATCTTATACTATTTTACTGCAACTATAGTACCTAATTTTCAGCTTAAAGTAAGCTAGTAAATAGGTAATATATTATTCAATTAACAAGGTAAACAAACAGATTTGGCCTTTTATAAGGCAAAATAAATTAACATTTCAAATACATTATTATACAATACATATATTAAAAAATACATTTCATTATTTTATAAATCGTTTTATGTATTGGAATAAACTACTATAATGATATTCTATCCTTCTATTAAACGGCTCTAGATCGAACCAAAATTATATCCAACTAAATTTAGGCATGAATGATTAATCCAGAACTCCTTATAGTAGGCGCAGGTCCCACTGGCCTAACTTTGGCAAATCTCCTTGCTAAGGTAGGTGTGGATTTTATGATCATTGACAGCAAAGAAAAACCAACCCAAGATTCCAAAGCTTTTGGAATTCATGCACGTTCATTGGAAATATTTAGTCAGCTAGGGATAGCTGAAGAGCTAATTGCAGAAGGAAATATAGACAACACTTTTCATATCATGAGCAAAGCTCAAGAGGTAGCAAGTTTTAAAATCAATAACATACTTCCAGGAGAAACGCCCTACCCATATTTCCTTATTTTACCACAGCACAAAACCGAAAGGCGTCTGGTAGAAGCATTAAATACTCAAGGACATCAAGTCCACTGGCAACATCAGTTAATAGATCTTACCCTAAAAAATCAAACATATGCTGCGGAGATTATGGACACCCAAGGGGAGCGTCATCATATCTCACCAAAATATATTATAGGATGTGATGGGGCGGACAGTACTGTACGTAAAAAGGCAGGTATATCATTCAATGGTACATCATTCACCTCACCTTTTTATTTAGCAGATGTAGAATTGGACTCTCACTTGAAGCATGGTGACGTGTATTTTACAATAGCTCCTAATCACCTATCTGTCATTTTCTCCTATAAGAGACAGGACCATTTTAGGGTTTTTAATTTTATTAAATCGACAATCAATAAAAAGAAACATGAGAAGCTGCTGGAAACAGAAGTGCAAAAGATTCTGGATGACAATTCTTCACTCAAATCGAAAGTTATAAGTAAGCAATGGAGCTCAGTTTATAACATCCACTGTAGGATGGCAGAGAGCTTTGTCAAAGGTAATGTAATTCTCGCTGGAGATGCTGCTCATGTTCATAGCCCAGTTGGTGGCCAGGGGATGAATACCGGTATTCAAGACTCCTTCAATCTCGCGTGGAAATTGAAGTGGGCCATCAAAAATACCCATTCTTCCGAATTAGTAAATAGCTATCAAGTGGAACGCTATCCGGTAGCTAGAAATCTTCATTATAGTACTGATAAGTTTTTCCAGCTTTTAATAAAACAGAACAAAATTATTGATCTAATTAGAATATATTTCTTCCCATATGTATTCCGCTTATTATCTAATGAATTTGTATTGAAGTTTTTGTTCCGAAGGGTAAGCCAGATCGGGATCAAATATAGAAAAAGCCCGTTAAATAAAAATCACAGCACATCATGGATTTCTCTTTCTCCTCATCAAGGTGATCGAGCTCCATGGGTGCCCATTACTTATAGAGGAAAAAAAGTTGATTTGTATGAGCTATTAGATTATCGGTATTTTACCCTTTTATTAGCTGGAACAACAACTGATTATAATGCTATAATAAATCTGCTTAAAGAAATTAACCAATACCGGATACCTTCAATTAAAGTGTATTATTTTCCAGCATCAAATAATCAGGCATTTTATAATACATATGATGTAAAAAGAGCAGCCATGTATCTCATCAGACCGGATGGACATATCGGTTTGAAATGTAATAGAATAGATAATAAAGTATTAGAAAGATACCTCAAAGATATCCTTCTAATTACTTAAAATTTGAAACAGGGCAATACAGTACTTTTTCTGTTCCTATCTTTGGCATTTCCATAAAGAAAAGAATACCTTATAGAAATTTCGTGAGCACCTCCAGAATTTCGGAGACCAAGTTTAGAGGTATTAAAATCAAAGCTATATCCTACGTCTACTCCACTGTATAAAGAAAAGCCCACTGAACCTATGATGGCTTCATTATTTGGAAGGCTATACTTTACTGGAAGCCCCCTATACCAGACCCCTAACATTAAGGGTTCTAAAAATAGTTGTGTTCCAACTTCCAATTGATTATAAGGCTCCTGATTCCTGAAATTAAAGGCAAAGAACAATGCTCTTTCCTGCCTGGTATTATTGAAATAATTATTAATATTTCCACCAGGTAAATCTATTTTTACTCCTCCATGTACTGACAGTTTCATAGGTAAAACACTTGATTGGTCATCCATAAATGAGACATTTGGCTGGTTGAGGTGATGCCCTGAGGCACCCAGCCAAATGTATTCATTATGGTAAAGCATCCCAAAACTGAAATCAGCAAACTGTCTTCTACTGTCCTTACCGATCAAACCATCCCCCCTATCAGTGACTATCCCCCGTTGGATATCCAACTGAGTTCCCAAAACTACATCACCAAAATAAGCATCTCTTGATACATAACTAGCTTGGCCCCCAAAACGAAGAAAATTACCCATACCCAACTGCAGCCTATAAGAATAGACTAATCCCACTTCCATAGTACTAAGCTCGGACATACTCTCTTGACTTCCGTTTATCTGGAGACCTATACCACTGTTGATATCAAACATATAGTGGTCGATGTAGGCAGAGTAGGAATTAAATGTATGGTCAAGACCAGGCCACTGGTTACGATAATTCACCCCCACCCTAGTAAGTTCGGTAGATCCTGCAAAAGCAGGGTTCATATACATAGGTGCTGCATAGAACTGAGAATATTGTACATCTTGGGCATATGCTTGCCACGATATACAAAGTAAGATTATACCAAATAACTTTCTCATAACCTCCCTTTTAGCGTATTAATGTAAAAACTCCAGATTTTGACACTTTCTTCCCATCTACTGTAGTGAAATTAGCTCTATATACATAGTTACCATTTGGTCCTAGTTTCCCATTTGTCTTACCATCCCAGCCCGGGTCTTCCATGCTTTTCATCTCATAAAGCAGGTCTCCCCAGGTATTGAAAATGTACATTTCATAGGCAGCTATTCCCCTCATTTTTGGTCGGAAGGTTTGGTTTTCGTTTTCTAATGGAGTAAACCCACTTGGAATCATAATGAGGTGAGCTTCATTTACCTCAATCCTCATTTCCATGGAGGACTCGCATCCAAATGCGTTGGTTAAACTCAACTGGACCAAATAGATGCCCTGAGCTGCAAAGCTATGTTTAGGATTTGCCAACTGACTTCCTGTACCATCTCCAAAATCCCATTCATATTGTAGATTTTCACCAATAGAATGGCTTTGGAAAATAATTTCATCATTAGCCAAAATCAACCCTTTTGGATCCATCCCTTTGACTTTATAATCGAAAAGTGCATGAATAGGCTCATCTGAAATCTCAACCTCCAGCTTACTCACTGCAGAGCTACAGTCCATATCTTTATACTTGGCTTGTACCTGGTAGATTCCTGATTCTTTAACATCCGTAATATCTTCCATTTTAAGATTTTTCCCTGATGGAGATAATATTGTGTATTCATAGGTTGCAGGATCATAACCTTCAATTGACTGAGTAATATCTATCCCACCCCCCTCACACAAGATGGCAGGCTGGGTTAATTTTAAAATAGGTGGTGGTAAAAATTCAATTTTGACTGCATCAGAAACTTCTGAAGTACATTCCAGCTCATTGATGGACATCACTTCATAAACCCCGGATGTATTAATAGACACCACCTCGCCCAGTTCACCTTGGCTGACATATACTTGACCATTTCTGAGCCACTGGAAAATCTCCGCATTTTTACCTCTGGCCGTCAGTTCTATCGTTTCACCTTCGCAAAGCCGAACTGTTTGGTCTAATTGTAAAGCATTTACTTGAGAAAAGGACATACCCCCTCCGAGAAGCAATATCAGTGATACTGCTTTTATATAGAGAGGGTATGGAGCCATTTCGCTCAAAGAAATCTAGAGAAAATTAATTTCTACCTCTTCCTCCTGTGATCTCAATAACTGGTTTT
>DATHVH010000086.1:0-5597 GCA_035461405.1 Anditalea sp. | reverse complement strand
TTTCTTCATCCGACATTACCAGGGCTCCAGATGCCACAATGGTCAACAGTTCATCGAGATTTCTTAAACTCAGATTAAAAATATTGGAATATATCTTTTGAAAATATTCCAATTCCTGAGGTCTGGATAGCCCGGTGTCATAGTAGGATCTTATCATCTTCCGACCTTCCAGAAGAATTACCGAATGCATTTTTACAGTTTCTCCCACTTTGCGGTATCCGGCAACAGAAGGGTTTACCTGTTCCAGCCCCGTCATGAAAGCACGGTGCAAACCAAAGTTTCCCTGACTGATGTCCCTTATCCCGGCATATCCTCCGGAGACGATATTATAGCCTTTCAGCATGTTGGAATAAATCTCTCTGAACTGGGCCAGTTTTTCTACGTTGAGCAATAGCTGGGTCACTTCATGATCCTGTGCCCGGGCATTTTGTATAAATAAGCCAAAGACTGTCAATAATATCAGTAAACCTTTCATTTTATCAGTGTCTCTAAATATTTAATTGAATTTGAATGGGTTGTATAAAGATTTAGGAAATCATTTAATAGGTTATTAAAGCTTACCAGGTCCCTTACGAGATTTGACAACTCAGTTGAAATATTATCCACCAATCCCAATCTTTGCCGGTCGGTCATTTCCAGACTTTTTGGGTCCAATACAGTTAAATATTGTCCCAGCAGTCCAGCCGTTTCACTAAGAAGGGCTGAATAACTTTGATTGAATAATCTTTGGTGAACCTGGTTATGATCGAGTGATCTGACCCCGTCTTTTGCCCTTTTGACTTCACTGTTTAATACCTTCACCTGTTGAAGGATGTCTGCAATTTTAAAGTAAGGGTCATCCGGATTGGAGAAACCTTTAAGCCCATTAAAATAATTGCGGTGTAAAACGAATTCCCCGTCACGAAGTCCGGTAATCATGTCACTCCCCACTTTCACTGTTTCATAGCCTTTTTGCAGGTGGCTTCCATATACCTCCAATGCTAAGATTTGTGCTATGAGATATTCATGTTGCGTCTTTTTTTGATTAAACCATTCATTAAATGTTTGACACATAACTGATTGATTAACAGTTAATATAATAATAAATAGTAAAGTCGATTTTAATATCATCACTTTAAGGTGTTTTGAAGCATATAAAGATCTTTTCTTATAGCAGCCCGCTGATTGTTGATTTGAAGGTTAGTCCGGTTGAACTTGACCATATGGAGATAATGCTCCTTGACTTTACCTTCTATAAGGTGAATTCGCTCAAGCCTTTCGGCATCAGTCATACTGTTTCTATATTGGCCCACTAGGGTCACCAGATGATCAATGTGTCTGATACTTTCTTCAAGCATACCGGTATAAACCCCCTGCATTCTTTTAATTTCTTCGGGGCTGAAATTTCCGTCTACTGAAATGATTTTCCAGGTCCTTTGATATTCTTCCAGTATCCGGCCCTGCAGAGCCGCAGTTTCTTTTACCCTTTGGAATTGGGCAATCACAGATTTCACCTTCCAGAGCCCATCATAATAATCGGCGTAAAGTTCTTTCTGCTTAGAACTCCAGTCACTGATTTCTTCCAGCCTCAGTTTGGCCATGTTGTTTTCTATAACCTTCTGTGCATTCTGCAGCCAGATGGTTTCATTCTGCATTCGCTGGATCTGTAAATCCACGGCTATTATGACCCTTTTTACCCCTTGGCGTATAATTTCAGCGATGGCAATGGGCGCTGCCTTTCCCGGGACCTGCACGAGCATCATACAGGCAATCAAGCAAACCGTCAGTTTTTTATAAAAACCGGAAGACAGGTCCACCATCTTCCCCTTTATTTTTACTTTTTTCATTCTTGATGTTTTTAGAATTACCGATTATTCCTTCAATTCTGCCACCATAGCCCTGATGGCCATTTTCCTGTCCCCACCGTATTTTGGGGTCATTTCATCCAGTTTTAACCTTTCAGATTCCTCGGTGGTATAGGTATAATATTCCTCTGGGCTTACCTCGGTCCGATAGACTTTGCTTACAGGTCCCAGCCCGATAAAAACCTCTTTATACTTTCTATTGGGATCATTGGCTTTGTTGATGGAAAGGATCTGCATTCTTTCCTTATCACTCAGCCCCAATAGATCCTGTATATGGTGAAACTTGTTGCTGTATTTGGATTGGTCAAGAAGGATCCTGCAATCAGAATTGTTGATGATGGCATCCTTTACTACAGGACTGCTTATGATATCCTCTACCTCCTGGGTTACCACTATGGCCTCACCAAAAAACTTTCTGACAGTTTTAAACAGGTATTTGATATATTCCGCCATACCTTCCTTGGCGATTGCCTTCCATGCTTCCTCTATCAGGATCATCTTCCTGATACCTTTAAGCTTTCTCATTTTGGAAATAAATATTTCCATGATGATCAGCGTCACCACTGGGAATAAGATGGGATGGTCTTTGATATTATCAAGCTCAAACACAATGAACCGCTGGTCCAGCAGATCCAGATTTTTTTCAGCATTAAGCAGATACCCGAACTCTCCCCCCCTGTAGTATGGCTTCAGCACATACAAAAAATTATCAATATCAAACTCCTTTGCATTTACCTTTTCATTCTGGAGAAAAAGGGAATATTCCACTTCCACAAATTCATAGAAACTATTGAAGCAGGGGAATTCGCTATTGTTGTTGTCCAGATAATCGTAATAAGCTTTTAATGCTCCCGATAGGCCCACATATTCACTTCTGGTATATCTTTCATCATCCTTTTTCCACAGGGCAAGAAGCAGCGTTTTCAGGCTCTCTTTCTTTTCAGTATCGGGAGGTAGATTGCCCAGGTAAAAGGGATTGAACTGTATGGGATTCTTTTCATCATAGGTGAAATATACCCCCTGGACCAGTTCACATAATCCCTTATAGGAATGGCCAACGTCCACCAGCACTACATGGGCACCACGGTCATGGTAACTTCTCACCAGGTGGTTGGTAAAAAAGCTTTTACCGGATCCCGACGGCCCCAGTACGAATTTGTTCCTGTTGGTAATCCAGCCCTTTTTCATGGGTTCATCAGATATGTCCACATGAAGGGGCCTGCCGGATATCCTGTCCCCCAGCCGTAAACCAAACGGGCTTCCACTCGACAGGTAATGGGTTTCCATGTTGAGAAAACAGGATGCCTGTTCCACAAAAGTGTCAAAAGTTTCATTGATAGGAAGAGCAGAGGCATTCCCCGGTATTCCGGACCAATATATCTGAGGGGCACCGATGGTTTCCCTTTTGGGAATAACATCAAGCTTTGCCAGAGCTGAAGACACCATATTTTGAAGGCTTCCCGATTCTATTTTTGAGGACCAGCATAATACGTTGAAGTGGGCCTTTACCGGCACCCTGTTTTCTTTGATGCACTCATTCAAGAAATCCTGCATAGCCTCTGCCGCTATGCTGTTTTCCCTGCTATAAGCAGAAAGGCTTTGAAAGCGGAGCCGCTTACTTTCGAGAGTTTTAAGTACCTCCTGTCTGTCCTGAATCTGGATATACTGGCTAAAGATATGACTGCAGGGAAGCAGCTGGCCCAGGGAAGAGCTAAAGGCTATGCGGAAACTGCTCCTATCGGTAGAATAAGCTTCATACGGCATTGAGATACTGCAGGAATTGGGAAGCAACTCCGGTTCGCAGATGGTAAACATCACAGGCCGTTTCTCCCCTATCCTCCATTGGGGCTTGAATACAATATCCGATATTACCGGTGTGCTATTTTTATCGGAAAGCTGAAGATATCTTTCCAGCAATCCCGCATATTTCCCATTGCCCAGCAATTGATCCTCCGACAGTCTGGAAATCCCTATCCCGGCATCATGGATTATCTGCCTGAACTGTCCCAACACAGATTCCAGGGAATCAATGAGTGCCGTTGAACGGAATTCTTTAGGTACCAGTGAACTTCTCAGTAAGTTGGAAAGAGAGGAGTCTGAAAGAGGTTTTCCGGAATTAGGCCTGGTAATGCATACATAACATTCATGAGAAAGAAACGGCCTTTCATGAAAGAACAACAGACTGCTGTTTTCGAGATAGTTGCCGGAAGATCCTTCAAAATCTGCATTAAAACTATTTTCCAGAAACCAGTCCTGTTTAAGCAAAATATATCCGGAAGGCAATATTTTAATTGCCCTGCAGAACGCTTCATGTACTGCAGCATACTGATCATCTGAACAGGTAAATATTTCAGGCAGCTGGAGTTCAAAAACAGCCGTAATATCCCCTCCATAGGAAATTAAATATCCCTTTTCATATTTATATACAGGAAACAGGTCCTGCATATTTCTGGATATTTTATCATTTAACATCGTCTTGCTGTTTGAAAGATTTTATATTCCGGATATAAGACCTGTTCTTTATCCGAATCGACATGGGTACCTGACGTCTGGCCAACAGCTTCATCATACCATGTTCCCCATATTCTTTGTTGAGTCTGAAAACCCATAGATAGATTCCTGCACATAATCCTACACTTATAATCGCATTAAAAAAGAGTGAAATTCCCAGGAAATAAAGGACCGAGAACAAGAGTAGGGATACCCCAAGCCCTATGGCCATGTACCAAATATATTGTGCCTTCAATCCTTTAAATTCCATGGGTTTGTTCACTCCCTTATTGATTCTGAATGACCTGCCCTTCATCCGTTAGCCAAAGAAGCTCGTCAATACGGTGGCCACTATGACCAGAAACACACAACTGCCAAACCAAGCCGCTGCTACTTTACCGGTATCAGGTTCACCGGAATTCCATTTGTTGAAGACTTTAACCGCACCTATAAGCCCCACTATCGCACCGATGGCATACATGAGGTTTACGCCCGAAAGAAAGTAGCTCCTCACTTGGGTGGTAGCTGCATTGATACCGGAGTTTCCGTCCTGGGCCCATAGCAGAGCCATGGATACCAATAAAAGGGTGGCGGTGAGGATAGTTTTTTGATACATTGTTTTCATGAGATATATAGTTTGATATTAAATTTTCAACCATTAAAGAGTTAACCTGAAGTCAAATCGATTGACCCGAGATCAACTATCCTTACAAAGGGTTCTTTGTTTATATGTTTGAACAATGATCTGGCTTTTGCTACAGATGGATGGGAGGTTGAGCCTGCATTTGAAACCACTTCTATATACCGGCCGTATTCATCGAAGGCTTCCTTAAGCACTTCAATCGGGAGAGATATATTTCCCTCCTCAAATGAGGAATTGGAAGTACTGGAAATAAAAATTTTTCGAAAGAAGGCGGCTAAGTCAGTTTTAAAATAGATACAGCATACAATTATATAATAGATAATCACTACCGGTAAAATGACTTTCCATTGGAATGGATTAAAGATCAGCAAAGCCTCCATAATTTTTTTTGTTATGACCTGAGGCTTCAAAATTGGGAAAGGGATCAGTGAATTGTTCACCCCCTATACCCAAGTGGGGTAATATTTATAGAAAAAAAATATTAAAGTCTAGGAGATTGAGATAAACCTAGTATCCAAATCAAAAGAAGAGATATGACTGGAAAAACTATTACCATTTATATACAAACCCTTAAAATCCCGCGGGAAAAAAAGTTCGGTTTAAATAGGCATTATATAATT
>DATHVH010000085.1:0-5915 GCA_035461405.1 Anditalea sp. | reverse complement strand
GAAAGTTATTTCTAATTTTTATTTTTCAATTTACTATTCAGGCAAAATCCTATTTACAGCTTTATTCTTATTTAAACACTAATAAAGAATGGGGTTTTGTAGATCAAAATGATAAAGTTGTCATTAAACCTCTTAACCTATGATCTGTAGCTGAAAACTTAGCATATTTACTTCATTTTAATCATCTTCCAATGTAAGTGCTATTAAGACCATACCTTCAAGTTATGCTTTTTATAAATTTTAGTCATTAAACCAGCAATATAAACCTCACTTAATCAGCTTACTTCTAAACCTATTACCTCCTCAATAGTGTTATTATTATATGAACCTTTCTAGAATCATATTATATATCTTCCTTCTCCTTATCACTTTCTCCTGCAAAAAAGATAAAGAAGAGGAACCCCAATACAAAAACGGCACCATCATAGTAGAACCTGAGACCCGAATTAGCAACCAATATTTAATCCGTGTAGAAGGCCAAAGTTATTGGCCTGAAAACCTTCCCCAAGAATATCAGAATCCAAATTATCATAATAGACCTATCTTAGTCCGATTTGAATTAACTGGTGAAACACAGGATGTGAATGTACCAGGACCGAGTGATTTACCTGTTTTTGGCTATACCGTGGATGTGGTGAGGATTTTGAGTATACGGGAACCTTAACGAAATTGAAATCGACCGTCGCCCATGGTCTTTTTCAAATCTTTCCCCTTTTAAAATCACTCAAAAATTAGTTTATTTGTATTCCTAATCCGCTTACCCTCAAAACCCTTTTTAATGAAAATCATCGCTATAGGCAGAAATTATGCTGAGCATATAGAAGAGCTCAAAAATGAAAAATCAGCTGATCCAGTTGTCTTCCTTAAACCAGACACAGCTCTTCTAAAAAATAACATGCCTTTCTATCATCCCCCCTTTTCAGATAACATCCACCACGAAGTGGAACTGGTCTTAAAAGTATCGAAAGAAGGAAAATATATTAAAAAAGAATTTGCCCATAGATATTTTGATGAAATAGGTATAGGTATAGACTTTACCGCCAGAGACCTACAGCAAAAATGTAAAGAAAAAGGTTTACCTTGGGAAATTGCTAAGGCTTTTAACGGTTCGGCTCCCATAGGTTCTTTTCTTCCAGTATCAGAATTCGCTGATTTCAACAACATTAATTTTCACTTGGATGTGAATGGACAGCTGCGCCAAAAAGGCAATACGGCCATGATGCTTTTTGATTTTGCCGTAATAATCGAATACATATCACAATTTTTTACGTTAAAAAAAGGAGATCTTATCTTTACCGGAACCCCCGCCGGAGTAGATAAGGTTAATATAGGAGATAAGCTTGAAGCTTACATTGAAAATAAAAAATTACTAGACTTTGAAATTAAATAAATTTCTACCTTTTATTTCCATTATGGGCATCCTTATTTTGGGTGCCTTTTCCAATATTGAAAAAGGATATTACCTCTTTCCCGTAAAACCCGGTCACCAAAATTTCCTGGCCGGAAACATGAGTGAAATCCGCCCAAACCATTTCCATAGTGGCTTGGATATCAAAACGGAAGGCAGGGAAGGTTTGCCCATCTATGCCGCTGCTGATGGTTATGTGCACCGGATGAAAATCAGTACGCAAGGATATGGCAATATCATCTACCTAAAGCATCCAAACGGACAATTTACAGTATATGCACATCTACGCAATTTCAACGAAGAAATAGCTTCTTACATAAAAAAGGAAGCTTATAAGCTTCAAAAAAATGAAATAGAAGTATATCCTGAACCACATGCACTCCCGGTAAAAAGGGGCGATATAATAGCCAATGGGGGCAATACCGGTAGTTCTGGAGGTCCGCACCTTCATTTTGAAATTAGGGACTCTCTGGACAGGGCGCTTGATCCACTTAAATTTGGTTTTTCGGAAATAGTGGACAGAACTCCCCCTACTGTGCAGCGAATAGCTATCACGCCTTTGGAAATAGACAGTAGGGTAAACGGTAAATACCAAAGAACGGAATACACCGTAAATTTTGATGGTAAGCGATTTTATATCAACGGGGAAATCAATATTTCGGGAAAAGTGGGCATTGAAGTCTTGGCCTATGATAAGCTGGATCAGATGCACAACCCAAATGGTTTTCCTATCTATCAGATATTGGATGGAGATGAGCAAATCTTTGAAAGCAATGTGGATGTCATCAATTTTGATATCGGAAGATATCTCCTAGTCCATACTTATGGTAACCGGTACACTAAACTTTACAAAGCCCATAACAACCTTTTTGATTTTTACCAACCATCTGCCCCACTGAGCGGAGGAATAGAAGCGGCTGCGGGGGAGAAAAAAAAGATCACTGTCAAACTGCAGGATACCTATCAGAACCAATCCAGACTGGAACTGGTATTTAAAGGCGAAGAACCAAATGCCATTCTAAACAAGGTTAATAATACCGCAGGAAACCAAAAAATATCCTACCAGCGAAATATAATGGTCATAAACGGTGACAAGCCAGTGTCCGGAAATTTAGCTCAATTCCATGTAAATGGTTACATTCTTGAAATCCCTCCAGCGTATGAAGGCACTAACAAGAGGACATATCTATGGAATATGGAACATGGTATCCCTGATTCTATCAATCTTTGTAATGAGGTGATTATACCAGATGTAAAGGCTAAAATTGCTTTTCAGGAAGAAAAATGTTTTACTGATGGAAATACTACGGTTACGTTTGCACGTAACACACATTTTGATGATCTTTACCTCCGGCTGAACCAGACCCAGGTAGGATCGGATCCAGCTTTGACTATAAATTCACCTACGGAATATCTGTGGAATGCCATGGAAGTGAAATTGGATGGGAGCCATTATCAAGGCAACCGGAGTAAAGCCCATGTATATTTGAGATATGACAATGGGTGGAAGAGTTTTCAGGGCGGTGAGTGGACAGGTGACCATATCCGTTTTAAGACCAAAAATTTTGGCACTTTTGTGATAGCTGAAGACAGTACTCCTCCGAGGATAGCACCGGTAAGAGTAAATGGGTCGGAATTGAGATTTTCGATTACGGATAACCTTTCGGGTATTGACAGTTTTGAGGCTTTTGTGGATGGAAATTGGGTATGGATGAAGTACGAGCACAAGCAATCGGTCATTTGGTCTGACAGATTAGATAATAAGCCTTTTAAAGGGGAAGTGGTACTCCGGGTAAAAGACAAAGCCGGTAATATTGGAGAGTATAAATCAAGAATTTAATTTTAAACCCATACGTAATATGTCTATTGAAATAGGAAAACAAGCCCCTGATTTTGAAGCCAAAGACCAAAACGGCAATACCATAAAACTGTCTGACTACCGTGGCAAAAAAGTAGTACTTTATTTTTATCCCAAAGACCAGACGCCCGGCTGTACCGCTCAAGCCTGTAACCTAAGAGATAATTACGAAAGGCTTCAACAGGAAGGCTATGAAATCCTAGGTGTCAGTACAGATAATGAAAAATCCCATCAGCGGTTTATTGAAAAGCAGGAACTCCCCTTTTCCTTAATAGCAGATGAAGATAGAAAGGTACATGATCTCTATGGTACTTGGGTAGAAAAGTCTATGTACGGACGAACCTATATGGGTACAGCCAGAATCACTTTTATCATAGATGAAGAAGGCAACATAGCCAACATAATAGAAAAAGTAAAAACAAAAGAACATACTAATCAAATCCTAAATTAAACCGATTCCAATAAAATGGAAAAACAATCTATTGAACAACTGAAAAATATCTGTTCTCAAGTCAGAAGGGATGTATTACGCATGGTACATGCAGTGAATTCAGGCCACCCAGGAGCTTCTCTTGGCTGTACTGAATTTTTTGTGGCCCTCTACTTTAACCAGATGGAGCACAAGTCGGATTTTACCATGAAAGGTGAAGGTGAAGATCTATTTTTCTTATCAAACGGCCATATTTCTGCTGTTTGGTACAGCGTGTTGGCACGCAGTGGATATTTCAGCACTGAAGAGCTGGCTACATTTAGAAAAATAGACAGCAGGCTTCAAGGCCATCCAGCCACTGAAGAAAATCTGCCGGGCATCAGAATAGCTTCCGGGTCTCTGGGACAGGGAATGTCTGTAGCCATAGGCGCAGCTCAGGCCAAAAAACTGAACAATGATGACCGTACCGTATATGTACTCATGGGAGATGGCGAGCAGCAGGAAGGCCAGGTATGGGAAGCGGCATTATATGCCCCTCACCATAAAGTGGACAATCTAATCGCTACCATCGATGTAAACCGTCAGCAAATCGACGGACCTACCGCTGAAATTATGGATCTGGGAAGCCTGATAGATAAATACAAAGCATTTGGCTGGGAAGTAGTAGAAACCAAAAACGGCAATGATCTCGAAGAGGTGATTGCAACTTTGGAGAAAGCTAAATCTCTCCTTGGTAAAGGTAAGCCTGTCATGAATCTTCTTCATACAGAAATGGGCTTTGGGGTAGATTTTATGACTGCTACGCATAAGTGGCATGGTGTAGCACCAAATGATGAGCAGCTGGAAAATGCGCTCGGACAGTTGGAAGAAACCCTTGGAGATTATTAAGCTATTTAAAACCACTTCTGATATCCAGAAGGCTAAATGCAAACACAAATGGAAAAAACATTAAATACTAAATTTACATATACAGAGAAAAAAGATACCCGTTCCGGTTTTGGAGATGGCTTTTTAGAAGCTGGAAGAAAAAACCCTAATGTGGTAGGTCTTTGTGCTGACCTCATCGGATCATTGAAAATGGGTGCTTTTCAGAAAGAATTTCCTGATAGATTCTTTCAGGTAGGTATCTCAGAAGCTAACATGATGGGTATAGCTGCCGGTATGACTATAGGGGATAAAATTCCTTTCACTGGGACTTTCGCAAATTTCTCCACCGGTAGAGTTTATGACCAGATCAGACAGTCCATTGCCTATTCAGGTAAGAATGTAAAAATCTGTGCTTCACACGCGGGTCTTACTTTAGGGGAAGATGGTGCTACTCACCAGATATTAGAGGATATGGGCATGATGAAGATGCTTCCCCATATGACGGTAATCAACCCATGTGATTATAACCAGACCAAAGCAGCCACTATGGCTATAGCTGAATACGAAGGTCCAGTATACCTTAGGTTTGGTAGACCTTCATGGCCTATTTTCACACCGAGCGACCAAAAATTTGAAATCGGTAAAGCTTGGAAAATGATCGAAGGTTCTGACGTGACGATATTCGCTACAGGACATTTGGTTTGGGAAGCAGTGGTAGCAGAAGCCATCCTTGCAGAAGAAGGCATAAGCGTAGAAGTGATCAACATCCACACGATCAAACCTTTAGATGTAGATGCTATATTGGAGTCTGTAGCCAAAACAGGCTGCTGTGTATCCGCTGAGGAGCACCAATACAATGGTGGCCTTGGTGATAGCATAGCGCAGACACTTGCCAGAAACAATCCTGCTCCAATGGAATATGTGGGTGTAGATGATTCTTTTGGTGAATCTGGTACACCTACTGCCCTACTCGAAAAATACGGCCTTAATGCTGCTAATATCGTGAAGGCAGTAAAAAAAGTTATGGAGAGAAAGTAGATATTGGATGTCCGATGACGGATGACCGATGTCGGATGTTTAGATATGATGAAAACAAAAAGGCTTCAAATTTGAAGCCTTTTTGTTTTTTTGTACCCTATAGCTGCCAATGATATATGGATTACACCTCGATCTTTTGTCGGACAAATTATTAACTCCCTTCAATGGAGAACTAATGCTTATAGATTGACTTAATAATTATTTGGCAGCAATCTTTTCTAGATCTTCTACCAATTTTTTGGAAATAGCTCTGCTATTTTCTTGTCTCTTTGCTTTAAAAAGCGCTACCGCTTCCCCGCATTTTTCTTTTACCC
>DATHVH010000084.1:0-2767 GCA_035461405.1 Anditalea sp. | reverse complement strand
CTTTTGAGATAGATAAATCGCCCACTGCAATAAACTGGAATATTTTACAGGAAACTTTGGAATCATTTATAGATGTGTTGGATAATTATAATGCAGCGAGTAAGGAAGCGGTGCCTCCTTTTTTCTATCAGGATAAGATATCAAGCTTGCCAGTAAATAATAATAGAGAAGAGATTCAAAGGGTTGTAACAGAGTTAGCGGAAAGAAGAAAAACATTGCATGGAATGATTATACATGATGGCTGGGAATGGAAGGATGTGATAAGCGAGAGACAGAAATGAATATTCCACTCTTTTACCGTTATTTTCATTTAATACAATATTGAACGATTATCATTAAATTTTCTATAATTTTTTTGAAATATTATTCCGTTTTGTCAAAATGATAGTACCTTTGTCGACTCTTATAAAAAACATACTCTTACATAAGTCTACGCCTACTCCACCCTGACTCAGGGTAGTTTCTGCACCTTCTTTTCAATAATGGGTTTCTCTCTCATTGACCACTGATTCATATTATAGATTAAATTAATAGCGTAAACATGACACAAATGTTTTACAGAATATTTCGTCCTACTCAGTATAACCTGAAGGATGAAGTATTGTCAGGGTTAACGGTAGCTTTGGCCCTTGTTCCTGAAGCAGTTGCTTTTTCTATTATCGCCGGAGTAAGCCCACTGATAGGTTTATACACCGCTTTTATTATAGGCTTGATTACTTCTCTGATGGGAGGTCGTCCCGGTATGATTTCAGGTGCTACAGGTGCTATTGCCGTTATTGTAGTTGCCTTGGTTATTCAGCATGGAGTAGAATACCTTTTTGCTGCAGCGCTTTTAATGGGCGTTATCCAGGTAATAGTGGGTGTGCTAAAGTTAGGTAAACTGATCCGTCTGGTTCCCCATCCGGTGATATTCGGTTTTGTAAACGGACTTGCGATTATCATTTTCACCTCCCAATTTGCCCAATTCCAATTTACAGGCCCGGATGGTACGGCACAATGGATGAGCGGTAATCAGCTATACATTATGCTTGGATTGGTTTTGCTTACTATGGTGATCATTAAGTTTCTTCCTAAGCTCACCAGAGCGATTCCTTCTGCTTTAGCCGCTATATTGACTATTTCGGCCATAGTAATTTTTGGCGGCATTGATACCAGTACTGTGGGTGATATCGCTTCTATTAGCGGTGGACTTCCTACATTCCACCTTCCATCTGTTCCCTTGACATGGGAAACATTGATGATCATTTTACCCTATTCAGCTATAATGGCCGGTGTGGGATTGATAGAATCCCTTTTGACGCTTACCCTTATCGACGAAATTACTGAAACCAGAGGCAGGGGCAATAAAGAATGTATAGCACAGGGAGTGGCGAACATGACGACGGGAGTTTTTGGAGGTATGGGTGGCTGCGCGATGATCGGCCAAAGTTTGATCAACGTAAATGCTGGTGGTAGAACACGAATATCAGGTACTGTGGCAGCGGTAGTGTTGTTATTGTTTATCATGTTTTTCTCTACCTATATCGAAATGGTGCCTATGGCGGCCTTGGTAGGACTTATGTTTATGGTGGCTATTGGCACCTTTGAATGGGCCTCATTGAAAGTCTTTGGGAAAGTTCCGGTTTCTGATTTGGTAATTTTAGTGTCTGTTACTCTTATAACCGTCTTCTTGCATAATTTGGCTCTTGCTGTACTGGTTGGGGTTATAATAGCTTCACTGGTTTACTCATGGGAAAACAGTAAAAGAATCCGTGCAAGAAAAAGAGTCGATGAAAATGGCGTAAAGCATTATGAAATGTATGGTCCGTTATTCTTTGCCTCTGCGACTACCTTTGGAGAAAAATTTGATCCCATTAACGATCCGGATGAAATTATTATAGATTTTGCTGAAAGCAGGATAGTGGATCATTCGGGATTAGATGCAGTTCATAAGGTGACTGAAAGATACCATAAGGTAGGTAAGACGGTTTATATCCGCCATCTGGATACCAGTAGCAAGAATTTACTTAACAAAGCGGAAAAAATCATCAAAGTGAATTATGCTGAAGATGAAGAGGACTATAAGATAATAGTTAGTTAAATAATGAATGAGCAGGAGTTAGGTCTTGCTATATTTATTGAAACCATTCGTATAATTTAATTTAAATATATCAATATTATATTTTAATATTCAATCTTAAATTGGTTTTCTTCTATTTCCCTAATTGGTTTCTTATCTCATATATGTCTATAATCTTAAAAAGATTAAGGTAGCTAAATCCAATTATATGGCGTTGTAATTTATTAAGGTATACTTAAAATAAACGTTTATTTTGACGTTTATTTATCTATAAAATATCATAAAGTCCAAAATAGTATATTTAAAATACTTTTTTTTGTAATTAAATTTGATTTTGGTTAATTTAATTATTAATATTGGAGGGTGATTTTTTAAAATATGAAATTAAGTATAATAATATCTGTACACAATCTGCAGGAATATATAGGGCAATGTTTGGACTCTGTGGTGGATATTGGTATGTCTGAAAAAGATTACGAAATCATCGTGGTTAATGATGGTTCCACTGATCAATCATGGGAGATATTAGGTGAATACAAAAGTAAATTTGCACAAATAAAGAGTTACTCTCAAGAAAATAGTGGGGTAGGTTCAGCCAGAAATCTTGGAATTTCAATGGCAAGGGGAACATATCTATGGATAGTTGATGGTGATGACATGGTGATACCAGATAAGGTAGTAAATGCAGTCAATATTGCAATCATGAAT
>DATHVH010000083.1:0-9314 GCA_035461405.1 Anditalea sp. | reverse complement strand
TAGTTTAAGTATTGTAATATTTCCGGCAATCGCGGGAGTACTTGCAGTGTTTTTTATAAAATCGTTTTTGAAAACAAAATCATTTGTTCCAAATCTCGATAGATTCTTGGTAGGTATAATTATTTTATATTTGGCAGGAATATTAGTTAGAATGGCTGGTTTAGTTGAGTTCAGCTATAGAATTATTGATATTACGGGATTGATAGGAGTTGTATTGTTTATTACAATTGGTATATCAATAGCTAGAAAAGGATATCGTCCCGCAAATTTTTTCCTTATTGCGTGGGGCACGTTTTTAGTGGGGCTTTTGATTTATGTGTTTCAAAATCAAGGTATTATTCATTCAAGTTCATTGTCAACTATGCCAATGCTTATTGGCACTGCGATTGAAGCTATATTACTTTCCTTAGCACTAGCTGATAGAATTAATATCCTCAAAAAGGAAAAAGAACAAGAACAACATGATAGGCTTGAGGCCATTAAGGAAAACGAAAGGCTTATCCGGGAGCAAAATATACTATTGGAAGAAAAAGTGCTTAGCAGGACCCATGAACTGGAAGTAACCCTCCGTAATCTTCAAAACACGCAAACTCAGTTGGTAAACCAGGAAAAAATGGCTTCCTTGGGTCAATTAACCGCTGGAGTAGCACATGAAATTAATAACCCCATCAATTTTGTGAGTTCTAATATCAATCCTCTGAAAAGAGATATCAGTGATTTGATAGAGATTATGGATGCTTATAGGCAAATGGGAATAAAAGAATTTTCACCGGAAACTTTAAAAGAACTTAAAAATCTTGAAAAAGAAATTGATCTGGATTATGTAAAGGAGGAAATAGATCAATTACTTCAGGGTATGGAAGATGGTGCAAAAAGGACTGTCGAAATAGTGAAAGGCTTGAAACTTTTTTCCAGAATAGATGAACAAGATGTGAAAAAAGTGGATCTTCATGCAGGTATAAGTAGTACCTTGGTGCTTCTGAACAGTTCCATGTCCAATAAGATAAAAATAATAAAGGATTTTGGTGAAGTTCCTATGGTGGACTGTTTAGCCGGTAAAATCAATCAAGTTTTTATGAATATTGTAAATAATGCCGTGCATGCACTTACAGAAAATCTTGAGATAAATCCTAATCCTGTAATAGTAATAAAAACCAGTACTGAAGGAGAATATGCTAAAATAGAAATAATCGATAATGGTCCGGGAATTCCTGAACATGTTAAAGAAAGAATATTTGAACCATTTTTTACTACTAAGGCAGTTGGGAAAGGCACAGGTTTAGGGCTTTCCATAGTCTACTCAATTATCGAGAAACACCATGGTACCTTAGATGTCGAAACGGTGCCAGATGCAGGTACTTCATTTATAATCAAGCTGCCTATTACCCAAAAATCAAGTATGATATGATAGAGCAGAAAATAAATGTACTTTATATTGATGATGAAGATAATAACCTTAATTCTTTTAAGGCCAGTCTCAGAAAAGAATTTAATGTATATACTGCTGCCAATGCCAAACAGGGACTGGAAATGGTCCGGGATTTTGAATACCAAGTAGTGATCGCAGATCAAAGGATGCCTGAGATGACAGGGGTAGAGTTTTTTGAGAAGTTAATACATGTAAATCCTCTGCCTATAAGGATATTACTCACAGGGTATTCAGATATTCAATCGGTAATAGATGCTATAAATAAAGGCGAAGTTCACCGTTTTATCGACAAACCCTGGAACATAGAGCAGATCAAAAATGCCGTTAGAAATGCTGGGGAAATATACTTCACACGTAAGGAGCTGGCCAATAAGAATGATAAACTACATAAAGTTCATTCTGAAATGAATCAGTTTGTATATAGTCTGTCCCATGAATTGAGAGGGCCTCTTATGAGCATATCAGGTATATCAAAACTAGCTAAACTGGAAGTAAATGACCCCGATATTCTGGAATACTTTAATATGATCGATCTGGCTACACATAAGCTGGATGATTTCATCTATAAAATGCTCGATTTCTATAGGTCTACTAAAATAGATAACAAATTTACCAGTATTGATTTTAATCAGATCCTTGAACAACAATATTCCGCATACAAAGATAAGTGGGATTTAGTCGGAATAGATATCATCATGAATGTAGAACAGGAGCATGAATTTTTTTCAGATGATGCCAAGCTTCGGGTGATATTGAACAATCTATTCAGTAATGCCTTTAATTTTCAAAAGCAGAATAATACAGATAAAAAAATAACTGTCAATGTCACTGTAAAAAACCAGCTTTCGATAATAGAATTTATAGATAATGGTATTGGCATTGATGAAAAATACCAAAAAGAAGTTTTTAACCTATTCCAAAGGGCTACCCAGCAGAATGTAGGATCCGGTATAGGTCTATATATGGTTAAAGAATCGGTAGAACAACTTAATGGTGATATTGAACTTAGATCTGTATTGGACGAGGGAACACAGGTTGTAGTCACCCTTCCAAATATGGTTAAAAAGAAAAGGGAAGAACAACTAGCTTAAACTCTCTAATTTTTAAATTGATAAATTACAATCACCCGTTCTGAAACTTTTTGCTCGTCAGGCTGCAAGATAGGCATAGCCTTGGCACTTGCATCCATACTGTACTCTGCCACCTGCCGATGTATGGGGAAACCAAAGTTATTTTGTGTTTTATAATCAATTTTATAAACCTTAAGGTCCTGTAAATCCATAGCGTCTTGTATCACTTGAACTTTGTTTTGGGCATCTTTTAGCGCTTGTGTCAGCAGATCCTTTTCAATGCTTCGTCTTAGATCATCAGAAAGCAGATAGCTAAGTGAGTATTGTAAATCTTGCACCTGACCTAAGACATCAACAGCTTTTACCAAGTCTTTTTCCAGATCATGGATTCTAATATTTACAGTCTGAGATGCAATGTATCCACTGTCACTCATAGAGTTTTTTCTGTAAATTCTATTAATATTTACCTGATAGTTATTCGTATTGAGATCATATTGGCTGAGTTTAGTTTTTTTGATCAAATCCGCTATTTCCTGAGTTTTTTTATTTAGCCCTTGGGCTGCATCAGATGCTTTTAAAGCTCTATGCTGTACTTGAATAGCGATAATCGACTGATCTGGTTTGATTTTTATTTCACTTTGCCCCTCTACTTCCACAGTTTGAATTTGTTGCGCCAATAGGGAGAAGTGTACTGACATTATTAATAAACAGGTAAGTGCGATATTTTTCATATGAATAGTAATTTAATTGTCCATACGACAAAAGAACAGCCAATGATACAATGAGCTAAAAAAATAAATTTAAAATCCTAAAGGATTGTTTTGTATACATTTTAAATGACGTAATTTTGCAGGCTATTTATATGTTGAAATAAAAACATTTTTGATATGATCAATCCATGGCACGATGTGCATATAGGAAAAGATGCTCCGGATTATGTAACCGGTGTCATCGAAATCCCCAAAGGCAGTAAAGGGAAGTACGAGTTAGATAAGAAAACAGGTATGCTACTTCTGGACAGGGTTCTATTTTCAGCCGTCCATTACCCTGCTAATTATGGTTTTATTCCCCAGACTTTCTGTGAAGACCATGACCCGTTGGATATTCTGATCATTTCCCAGATTGATATCCCGTCTATGACCTTGGTAAAAGCAAAGGTGATAGGTGTGATGAGAATGGTAGATGGGGGTGAAGCCGATGATAAAATAATAGCCGTGGCTGCAGATGATCAGTCAGTGAATTATATAGATGAAATAGATGACCTTCCTCCCCATTTAATGAAGGAGATTCACCGCTTTTTTGAGGATTATAAGAAGCTTGAAAATAAAGAGGTTATCGTGGAGGACTTTCTGGGTAGAGAAGATGCCAAAAGAATAATTTTGGAAAGCATCGAACTTTATGATAAGTCCTTTAGGACCAAAAAAATATAAAAAATTGAATGTCCATTTAATGGATAAACTATAAAAGCCCGAAGTTATCGGGCTTTTTTGATTAATTTAGGTCTGGATTTTTCCAAAAATTGCTTCATATGAAATGGTTGATTGCTTTACTATTCTTTTTTATTGTATGGACCGGTAATGCCCAGATTTATTCATCCGGTGGATGGGAAATATCAGGTTACATAGAAGCCTACTATACCTATGATCTGAATCAGCCTGAGAATCATTTAAGACCTGATTTCCTTTTTAATTTTAAAAGGCATAATGAATTTAGTTTAAATCTGGCTTTCCTTAGAGCTGCTTATACTGATGATAAAGTGAGAGGAAACCTGGCGCTTATGACTGGAACTTATGCCCAGTATAACCTTGCCGGTGAGCCCTCCTGGGCACAAATGGTTTATGAAGCCTCCGTCGGGGTTAAGCTGCTGGATAAGCTTTGGTTAGATGTAGGGATTATGCCTTCACATATTGGATTTGAGAGTGCGGAGGGGATAGACACCTGGCACCTTTCCAGAAGTCTTCTAGCAGAGAATTCTCCTTATTTCCTTACCGGTGGACGGCTATCCTATGCCTGGAATGAAAAGTTTGACATTACCCTATGGCTTACCAATGGCTGGCAAAATGTACAGCGTACCGAAAGAAACCAAGCTTTTAACCTTGGCTTAGGTTTTAATTATCGCCCTCTAGAGGGTTTGGAAATAAATTATAGCAATTACTTTGGCAATGAATACCCCCAGACGCTTTACCTTCCCAGATTCTATAATAATTTCTATACCATGTATATTTTTAATAAGTGGGGAGTAACCTTAGGGGCCGATTATGGTATAGAAGCTACGATCAATAATCAGCTGAATCACTGGTATGCAGCTACAGTCTCTTTAAGAAGACAATTCTATGACAGGTTTTTTCTGGCTGCACGGGCAGATTATTACTCAGATGAAAAGGGAGTGATTCTCAACCGAGGAATGGAAGTTACGGGACTATCGATGAATCTGGATTATCAGGTTACTGAAAAAGCACTTGCACGTATTGAATTCCGTCAATTTTATAGTCCAGAACCATTGTTTGATCTTCCGGCAGGTAGGTTTAGTAGGGGTAATTCTGCTATTAATACTTCTTTAGCGATCAGGTTTTAACAAAGGACATTAAGCTTTATATTTTAGAACCCACCCGCCTTTTGAATTATTAATTTTTTTGTAACCTTCCTTAGGTAGAAATAAATCAAAAAGGTGAGCAGCTATCCGGTTTTCCCTTCCTTCTACTCACCTCTTCAATTTTTATTATGAATATATGCTTTCTTACTAGTAATGAAATGATAAATTTAGAATGCAAGTTTTAAAAGAGGATGGCACCCGCTTCGGTCTTCGGTCATCGTTCTTCTGTCTCATAAACCAAGGAATATTGGCTACTGGTATCATCTCGGAAAACCATCATCTTTATATTTATTTATCTATTAACCTAATTTCGCCAGGCTTTCTTCCAGGGTTTTAATCTTAGCCTGTGCATCGGCTTCCTTTTTGCGTTCCCCCTCTACCACTTGGGCAGGAGCACTGTTTACAAATTTTTCATTGCTAAGCTTTTTAGCTACAGAATTTAAAAACCCTTTCGTATAGTCTATTTCTTTTAGCAGGTTTTCTCTTTCTTTCTCGATATCCAGCTGTTCGCCTATGGGAAGGAAAAACTCATCGCTTTTAATGACAAAGCTGATGGCATTTTCCACCTTCTGACCAAAAGATATGTTGCTGAGATTTGCTAGTTTTTTTAGGATAGCCTCATAGTTTCTATAGAGCTCATTTTGATCTGTACGGATAGTCAGTTCAAATGCCTCTTTAGGAGAGATTCCTTTGGATGCACGGATATTTCTGACCTGGCTTACCACTTCAAATATATGAGATGCATCTTTGATCAAATTACCATCGTATTCATTAGCTTTTGGCCATTCTGAAATGATAAGTGATTCTTTCACTTCTCTATATTTGATCTGCTGCCAAAGTTCTTCCGTGATAAATGGCATGAATGGATGGAGTAACTGAAGAATTTTTTCAAAAAACACTATTGTTTTCTCATAAGTCTCCAAATCCACAGGTTGCTGGTAAGGTGGCTTGATCATCTCAAGGTACCATGAGCAGAAGTCATCCCATACCAACTTATAGGTAGACATCAGCGCATCCGAAATCCTGAATTTACTGAAATGGTCTTCGATCTCTGTGATGGCTTCATTGAGTCTGCTTTCAAACCACTCAAAAGCTGCCTGATTATCATTTTCTAAGATATTTGAATCTATTTCCCAGCCTTTTACCAGTCTGAAGGCATTCCAGATTTTGTTAGAAAAGTTTCTACCCTGCTCTACTAGTTTTTCATCAAAGGGAAGATCATTACCTGCGGGTGAACTGAAAAGCATACCAGTCCTTACCCCATCTGCTCCATACTGTTTTATGAGTTCGAGTGGATCAGGTGAGTTGCCAAGAGATTTGGACATCTTTCGACCAAGCTTATCTCTTACTATTCCAGTCAGGTAGACATTTTTAAATGGCTTTTCACCTGTATATTCATATCCGGCGATGATCATTCTGGCCACCCAGAAAAATAAGATTTCAGGAGCAGTTACCAGATCATTGGTGGGGTAATAGTATTTTAATTCATCATTTTGCTCACCTGTGCTGAATACCTCTGTATCAAATACTGACATAGGCCATAGCCATGATGAGAACCAGGTGTCCAATACATCATCTTCCTGACGGAGATCATTTAAGCTGTAACTATTTCCGAATTTTTCATTGGCTATAGCTAAAGCTTCTTCCTGTGATGAGGCCACTACATACTCACCGTTTGGCAGGTAATAGGCCGGGATCTGATGGCCCCACCATAGCTGTCTGGAAATACACCAGTCGCGGACATTTTCCATCCAGCTTCTGTACATATTTTTAAACTTCGGCGGATAGAGCTGGATGATGTCTTCCATTACTGCTTTCAAGGCAGGCTTGGTCAGGTCTTCCATTTTTAGAAACCACTGCATAGATAGCTTCGGCTCTATTACAGCGTTGGTTCTTTCTGAATGGCCTACGTTGGATTTATATTCTTCTTCCTTGGAGAGCTGTCCACTTTCCATCAGCAATTTTGCTATTTTTTTTCTGGCAATAAATCTGTCTTCACCTACCAGAATCTGCGCTTTATCATTTAAGGTTCCATCATCATTCAGTATATCGATGACTTCCAGCTTATGCTTAATGCCAAGTTCATAATCATTCAGATCGTGGGCTGGAGTCACTTTTAGGCAACCGGTACCAAATTCCACATCCACGTATTCATCTTCAATGATGGGTATAGGACGATTGATAAGTGGTATAAGGGCTTTCTTACCCTTCAAATGCTGGAATCTAGGATCATTTGGATTGATACAAATCGCTACATCTGCCATGATCGTCTCGGGACGTGTGGTGGCGATGGTCAGATAGTCCTCAGAACCTTCAATATTATAATTGATATAATATAACTTGGAATTTACTTCCCGGAATATCACCTCATCATCAGAAAGGGCAGTTTTGCCCTGGGGATCCCAGTTTACCATTCGGATACCTCGGTAGATTTTGCCTTTTTTATGAAGGTCTATAAATACGCTTATCACCGCTTTACTTAAATCCTCATCCATGGTAAATTTGGTTCTATCCCAGTCACAGGAAGCACCAAGTTTTTTCAGCTGCTCTAGGATGATACCACCGTACTTTTCTTTCCACTCCAAGGCATATTTTAAAAATTCTTCCCGGGTAAGGGATTTTTTGTCAATCCCTTTCTCCTTTAGCATGGCTACCACTTTCGTTTCCGTAGCGATGGAAGCGTGATCAGTACCGGGTACCCAGCAGGCGTTTTTGCCTTCCATCCTAGCTTTTCTGATCAGAACATCCTGAAGAGTATTGTTTAGCATATGCCCCATATGCAGCACACCAGTGACATTGGGAGGGGGGATGACTATCGTATATGGTTCTTTGTTATAATCTATCTGAGAATTAAACAATTTATTTTCGATCCAGAATTGGTACCATTTGGATTCGGATTCTTCAGGATTATATTTAGTAGATAGGGACATGAAGCTTTAGAATTGTTGATTAAACTAAGTGCAAAAATAGTATAAATATCCTTTAAGGCATCAATCTTTAAGGATTAAGCTCTTCTTTAAATTGGAATAGTGTTTTGAACTCGGCTTATTAATTATAAATTTGTCTTAAACTAATTTTTGAAAATGAAGAACCAAATTCCAGCCCAAAAAACTACTTGGGTACAGATGCCCAAACACACCGATTTTACCATTTACAATTTGCCCTTTGGTATTTTCAAAAACAAAAGGTTATCACCCCGGGCGGGAATAGCTATAGGCGAAAAAATAGTGGATCTCTCCATACTTCAAAATGAAGGTTTTTTATCGGATTGCCATCTACCTGAAGATATATTTTTAAAAGATTCATTGAATGATTTCATTGCTTTGGGTAAAAATATTACAAGAAAAGTAAGAGAAAAAGTACAACATCTCCTAGAAGAAGGGACCGCCGATCTAAAAGATCACCAGTGCCGAGGCAAGGCTATGGTGAACACCAAAGATGCCGAGATGCTGATGCCTGTAAAAGTGGGAGATTATACTGATTTCTATAGTAGTATGGAGCATGCGACCAATGTGGGTACCATGTTCAGAGATCCGGATAATGCCTTACTGCCTAACTGGAAGCACCTTCCTGTAGGATATCATGGAAGAGCCTCTTCCATCATCCCTTCTGGCGTACCTATCCATCGGCCTAAGGGCCAATATAAGGATCCCAATATGGAAACACCGGAATTCGGGCCTTCCCGCAGATTGGATTTTGAACTGGAGCTGGCCTTTATAACAGGAAAATCCACCAAGATGGGAGACAGTATTTCTACTGCCGATGCAGAAGATTATATATTCGGTTTTGTGCTGTTCAATGACTGGTCTGCCCGCGATCTGCAGGCGTGGGAATATGTACCCTTGGGTCCGTTTCTAGGAAAAAACTTTGCCTCCAGCATATCACCGTGGATAGTGACTTTGGATGCACTGGAGCCCTTCCGGGTGCCTAATCCAAAGCAAGATCCTGAGGTACTGCCGTATCTGCAATGTGAAAAGGATCATGGGTTTGACATTAATTTAGAAGTATATCTTGCTCCTGAGAAAGGGCAGGAAAATAAATTATGTTCTTCCAATTTCAAATACATGTACTGGAATATAGCCCAGCAGCTAGCTCATCATACTGTCAACGGTTGTAATATCAATGTAGGGGACATGTATGCCTCTGGCACCATCTCCGGGCCTACTGAAGACAGCTATGGCTCCATGCTGGAGCTATCCTGGAAAGGAACCAAGCCGATCAA
>DATHVH010000082.1:0-8749 GCA_035461405.1 Anditalea sp. | reverse complement strand
ATTGAATTATCGTTGTTTTTACTCCTTCTATACTCGTTCGTCTGACATCCGACAATTTTTTCTTAGATTCACACTAATTTTATAAAAACTCTTAAATCTACATTATGAAAACTAAAATTTTGATCACCGGTGGCGCGGGGTATATCGGATCTCATACTGCAGTGGCATTGACTGAGGCAGGTTTTGATCCTATAGTTATAGATAATTATTCTAATTCGGATAAAAGTGCACTTCAGGGTATTAAGAATATCCTCAATACTGATATCACCCACTATGAAGGAGATTGCAATGATGCTGAATTGATGGATAAAATTTTTACAGAAAATGCTATCTCAGGGGTAATCCATTTTGCAGCCTATAAAGCTGTAGGAGAAAGTACAGAACATCCATTGAAATATTACCAGAACAATGTGGGTTCCCTTATGGTACTTTTAGAGGTTATGAAAAAACATCAGGTAAAAGATCTGGTATTCTCGTCTTCGTGTACTGTATATGGACAGCCTGATGAAAATCCAGTACAGGAATCTACTCCAAGAAAAGCAGCAGAAAGTCCATATGGTAATACAAAGAAAATCTGTGAAGATATACTAGTCGATTATGTTAAATCAAAAGCGCCTGTAAGAGTGGTGGCATTAAGGTATTTTAATCCTATCGGTGCCCATGCAACATCTGAAATTGGAGAGTTACCGTTAGGCGTACCAAATAATTTGGTTCCTTTTGTTACGCAGACTGGGGTGGGACTACGAGAGCAGCTAACTGTATATGGAAATGACTATGATACACCCGATGGTACCTGTATCAGAGATTATATACATGTAGTAGATCTTGCAGAAGCACACGTCAAGTCTATCCAGTATTTACAGGACAAACCAGAAAATTTTTACGATCTGTTTAACTTAGGCACAGGCAATGGTAATACAGTGCTGGAAGTGGTAAAAACTTTTGAAAAAGTGAGTGGAAAACCACTTAATTACAAAATCGGTCCACGTAGACCAGGCGATGTGGAAAAAGTTTGGGCAAATACGGAAAAAGCCGAAAAAGTATTAGGCTGGAAATCAAGATTAACGTTGGAGGATGCTTTAAGAGATTCCTGGAACTGGCAGTTGAAGCTGAGTAAGTAAGTCATGAAAATTAGTAAGAAATAAGAAGTGTAAAGTAAGAGGAACTAAAACAATAAATAATGATAATAAAAAAGATGAGCTGGATGGCTCATCTTTTTTGCTTTAGTCTTCTTGGTATATCGTATATAAGACAGTTTCTCCTACTGCTTTAAGCGTTCTTTTATCTATGATATCCATATTGTCATCATGGGTGTGATGGAATCTCCCAAATCCATAATCCGGAGAAAAATCTATAATGTCGATCATCGGGATTTTGGCTATCTCATTTACAAAAACGTGGTCATCTGTTATTTCCCCAGCATTACGCATTTGGAAAAAGTCACTATATCCAAGGTTGTGAGCATTGTTCCAAACTTTCTGAACAATGTTTTTGGCATATTTCATGGAAAAACCTTCCCTATAAAATCTGGCATTTTTTCCGCCTACCATATCCAATAGGATCCCGTAATATGCCGTATATCCTACCTGATGCGGATTTTTGGACCAATGCTGTGATCCTAGCGCCCACCATATCTGCGTATTATTTCTGGTATTAGTATGCTCTGGTTCACCATAATCTTCTCCGTCAAAAAGGATGAAATCTATACCTACCGCGGGCTGATTAGCATCTGAAGTAATGGTTCTGGCTATTTCCAACAATACCCCCACACCGCTCGCTCCATCATTTGCCCCATCGATAGGTTCATCTATCCGCTGGGTATCCTTGTCCGCCATAGGCCTAGTATCCCAGTGAGCCGCTAATAATATGCGTTTCGATGCCTGAGGATTCCAGGATGCGATAATATTGGTTAATTCCAAATTAGTGCCGTCAAATGCCCTGGCTTCAAAATTCTGCTCAGTAACATCCATTCCATACGATTCAAATTTGGAAACCAGCCATTCCCGCGTTTCCCGGTGCGCAGCTGAATTAGGAACTCGTGGACCAAAATCCACCTGCTGCTGAATGAAAGAATAGGCAGAGTCTGCATCGAAATCAGGGAAATCTACAACTGGTGGGGCAGTTTCCACTTCCGGATCCCCACCCTTACCGCATGAGACTATTACAAAGAATAGTAATACTAAATAATACCAACTATTCCTCATATGCCCAATCAATTTTATCTTTCATGTCTTTTACTATTATACCATTATCTTTAAGGACAGCCCTGATTTGGTCTACCTGATCATAATCTCTGGCTTTCTTCGCGTCTTTATATATATTCAATAAAGCTTGCAACAGACTGTATTGAATATCTGTTTTCTCTTCCACCAGTCCAAGTATGTCTTCTACAAACGTGGTATAAGTAGATATCATATTTTCAAAAGCATCTTTTCCTAATAATGCCGAATCAAGCTGACCTGTATAGCAACTATTTATTTTTTTAAGAAGATTGAATAAATATCCTATCGCTTGAGCGGTATTGATATCATCATCCATTGCTTTAAAAGCATTCTGAATATTTTTATCTATTTGTAAAACCTGATCTTTATCTATTTCTACACCTGCATTTTCTTTATAATGTAGAGATTTAGCTATGCGGAGTCCATTGATGATTTTTTTATACCCTTTTTGAGCGGCTTTTAAAGCTTCATTGGAAAAATCGAGAGTAGATCTATAATGAGCAGTAAGGATAAAATATCTTATTGTCATGGGACTATAAGCTTGGTCCAAAAGGGAATGTTCACCTTTAAACAGCTGCTGTAGAGTAATAAAATTGCCCAGCGATTTACCCATCTTCTGACCATTTATAGTGATCATATTATTATGCATCCAGTATTTGGCAGGATCTTCATGATTACAGGCATTCCCCTGTGCTATCTCACATTCATGATGAGGAAACATCAGATCCATACCACCACCGTGGATGTCAAACTTTTTCCCGAGGTACTTCCCACTCATGGCCGTACACTCCAGATGCCATCCCGGAAATCCAATTCCCCACGGAGAAGACCATTTCATAAGGTGTTCAGGGCTGGCTTTTTTCCAAAGGGCAAAATCTATTGAGTTTCTTTTTTCATCCTGCCCCTCCAGAGTTCGGCTCCCACTTAGGAGCTCTTCTACTACTCTGCCAGATAGTTTGCCATAGTTCTGGCTTTCATTATATTTAAGTACATCGAAATACACACTTCCATTCACCTCGTAAGCGTATCCTTCTTTGATAATATCTTCTACCAGTTTTATCTGCTCGGGTATATGCCCAGTAGCTCTGGGCTCGATGTTGGGCTTCCGGGTATTGAGGGCATCCATATCCTTATGGTAAGAATCGGTGTAAAACTGGGCGACCTCCATAGGTTCCAGCTGTTCCAGTTTTGCTTTTTTGGATATTTTATCCTCTCCGTCATCAGCATCTGCCTCCAGATGGCCTACATCGGTAATATTTCGTACATACCTTACTTTATAGCCCAGATAGGTTAGGTACCTATTTACTGTGTCAAATGTGACAGCCGGTCTTGCATGGCCTAAGTGGGCATCTCCATAGACAGTAGGGCCACATACATACATGCCTACATGAGGTGGGCTGAGGGGTTCAAACAGTTCTTTAGTACGTGATAATGTGTTATATAATTTCAGTTCTTTTGAAAGCATCTTACAAATTTATTAAAACAAGCCAATTATCTATTAGAATTAGATATGGAAACATGAATATTTTGAATAACCAGAGAATCGGTGATCACAGAATAAAACTAAATGTTTTAAAGCACAAAAATGCCTAAAAATAAAGTAGCGTCTAATTTCTATAAGATTAATTTCTTTTTTATCGGAAAAAAAATTATTACATTTGTGCCTACTTAGCCGATTTTTGAGAGGGGACACGCAGTCCCCTCTTTCATTATGCTAAAATTGGAATATGGCTTTAAAGCAAACAGTAGAAGAAATAGTTGAGAAGCACTTGCCTGATGAGGAGCATTTCGTAGTGGATGTGGACATCAAGGAAAAGGGCGGCAAATATCAATTGATCATATTGATAGATGCTGACAGCGGATTGAATATCAGCACCTGCGCCCAAGTAAGTAGGGCGGTAGGTGAGGAACTGGAGGCCAAAGAGGTATTTGAAGACCCGTACGTGTTGGAGGTATCATCACCGGGTGTGGATTTTCCTCTTAGCAGCAAAAGGCAATATCAAAAAAATATTGGAAGAAATCTGAAGGTCATGCTCCTGGACGGGACAGAACTAGAAGGGAAATTAGCTTCAGTAGACTCTACCGAGATCACACTCTTGGTAAAGAAAAAAGAAAAAGGCAAAAAAGCTACGGAGGAAGAAACCAAAATAGCTTTGGAGCAGATAAAAAAATCAATTGTATTAGTCTCTTTTAAATAAAAACAATGGATGCTAAAATTCTAATAGAATCGTTTGCAGAATTTGCAAGATCTAAAAATGTTGATCGGCCTACTATGATCCGCATCTTAGAGGATGTGTTCAGAGCCATGATTCGTAAGAAATACGAGTCAGATGATAACTTTGATGTAACCATCAATGCTGACAAGGGAGACCTTGAGATTTTGAGGATTCGCGAGATTGTAGACGATAATTCGGAAGATATTTGGGATCATGATAAGATTAGTTTATCAGAAGCCAGAAAACTCGAGCCTGATTTCGAGATCGGGGAAGAGACTTACGAAAGAATAGAACTTGAAGATTTTGGTAGAAGGGCCGTGATGATGGCCAGACAAACCTTGATCCAAAGGATAAAAGACCTTGAGAAAGATATTTTATTTCAGCAGTACGAAGAACTGGTGGGAGAAATTATCACTGCCGAAGTATATCAGATACTAGGTAGGGAAATCCTTCTGATGGACAGTGATGGCAATGAGCTCATCCTACCAAAAAGTGAGCAGATTCCAAAAGACAGGTTCAGGAAAGGCGATACCGCTAAAGCTATTGTCCACAAAGTGGAAATGGTAAACGGTAACCCAAGAATTATTTTATCAAGAACTTCACCTATATTCTTGGAGAGGTTATTTGAAAATGAGGTTCCTGAGGTGTATGATGGTCTGATCACTATCAAAAAAATAGTAAGAGAACCGGGAGAGAGAGCCAAAGTAGCTGTAGAATCATATGATGACAGAATTGATCCAGTAGGAGCTTGTGTCGGTATGAAAGGTAGCAGGATACATGCGGTGGTAAGAGAACTGCAGAATGAAAACATAGATGTGATCAATTACACAGATAATTTAGATCTATATGTATCAAGAGCACTTAGCCCAGCTAAAGTAAGCTCTATCCAGGCCAATGAAGAAGCTAAGAGACTTTCTGTGTTTTTAAAACCGGATCAAGTATCTTTAGCTATTGGTAAAGGAGGATTTAATATCCGATTGGCCAGTAGGCTGGTAGGATATGAGATCGATGTATTCCGTGAGCTTTCAGAATATGAAGAGGAGGAAGATGTGGATCTGACCGAATTCTCCGATGAAATCGAAGATTGGGTACTCCTAGAGCTTAAAAAGACAGGATTGGATACCGCCAAGAGTGTCCTCGCGCTTACCAAAGAGGACCTTACCAGAAGGACTGAGCTGGAAGAGGAAACCATCGATGAAATCTTCAGAATATTAAGAACAGAATTTGAACAGTAGATATTAGCGCCATTATATAAATTAAAGGCGTTATATTTGCACCATAAAAAAAATTAGCAATAGGTTTTAGCGTATGTCAGAAGAAAAAATGATGCGATTAGGCCAGGTAGCCAGGAAACTCAACGTAGGTATTTCTACGCTGGTGGATTCTATGGCTAAAAAAGGATTTGATGTAGAGAGCAACCCTAACTCCAAGATCACGGAGGACCAGTTTCAAATGCTGGCCAAGGAGTATAAGTCCTCTGCAAAGGAAAAGGAGGAGGCATCCCACCTATCCATTGGCAAACGTCATAATGAAACGTTTACCATCAAAGCTGAATCCGAATCTGAGCCTGAGAGAGAAAAAAAACAAGAACAACCTGTAAAACAGGCTCCAAAAGCTGAGGAGAAGAAAGAAGCTGAAAAGCCGGAAGCTGAGAGAGTTTCTGCGGAAGCACCAAAACTACAAGGTATAAAAGTAGTTGGCAAAATCGATCTTGACAGGAAAAAGCCTGTAGAAAAGAAAGAAGAGCCTAAGCCAGAGCCAAAACCAGTACCCGCACCTCCTGCTCCAGCAGCCAAAGAGGAAAAGGTAGAGGCTAAGCCCGAAGTTAAAGCTGAACCCAAAAAAGAAGAGCAACCCTCTTCAGAACCTAAGGCTGTGAAGCCTCAGTCTCAAGAAATCGCAAAACCTGAATCTTCTGAACCTACTAAGGAGCAAGCTCCCAAAGCATCTGAGCAAAAAGATACTCCTGCTAAGTCTGACAAAACTGCCGATCAGCCTATAAAAGCTGAAAAGCCTGTCGCAGCTGAGAAGCCTAAAGAACAGCCAGCTGAGAAGCCTGCTGATAAACCAGTAGAAAAGCCTATTGAAAAAGCTGAAGATAAGCCAGTTATATCGGAAGGTAAGCCTGCTGAAAGTGTCATCTCTGCAAAAGCTGATGCATTAAAAGGACTTACGGTATTGGGTAAGATAGAACTTCCCAAAGACAGACCTAAGAAAAAGTCTAAGCCGGTAGCTTCTTCAGATGAAAAAGGAAAAGAAAAGAAAAAGAGACCTCGTAAGAGAATAGATAAAAAGCCGGGAGAAGGACAGCCTAGAACAGGTGGAGCACCAGGTCAGGGCCAAGCCCCAAGACCAGGTCAAGCCGGAGCTCCAAGACAGGGTGGCAACACCCCGGGAGGAGCTCGACCAACTCAGGCAGCCAAAAGTGCAGCTAATGCCAATAGAGTAAGAGGTACTGGCCAATATGGTAAAACCCAAGGAGGCAACCGATTCCAAAAAGCAGAACCTACTCAGAAGGAAATCCAAGACCAGATCAAGCAAACCCTTGCGAGACTTCAAGGTGGAGGTAAATCTGGAAAAGGTGGCAAAAACAGAAGAGATAAAAGAACAGAGAGGACCCGCGACAGCGAGGAGGGAGTAGAAGAAACAAAAATCTTAAGAGTAACCGAATTTATTTCGGCCAACGATCTGGCTTCTCTACTTGATGTTTCTGTAAATGAAATTATATCAGTATGTATGTCTTTAGGTATGTTCGTTTCGATCAACCAAAGATTGGATGCTGAAGCCATCACTATTATAGCAGATGAATTTAACTATGAAGTTGAATTCTCTAAAGCGGATGAAGGTGAAGGCGAAGTGGAAGTAGTAGATGAGCCTGAAGATCTGATGGACAGAGCGCCTATCGTGACCATCATGGGTCACGTCGATCACGGTAAGACATCACTTCTTGATTATATCCGTAGTGCAAAGGTTACATCTGGTGAAGCCGGCGGTATTACCCAGCATATCGGAGCATATGATGTGATGACTGATAACGGTCACAAAATTGCATTCTTGGATACACCGGGTCACGAGGCGTTTACTGCCATGAGAGCTAGGGGTGCTAAGATTACAGATGTGGCTATCATTGTTATCGCTGCAGATGATAGTATCATGCCTCAGACCAAGGAAGCTATCAATCACGCCCAAGTAGCAGGTGTGCCTATGATCTTTGCGATCAATAAAGTGGATAGACCTAATGCCAATCCTGAAAAGATCAAAGAGGGACTGGCTAATATGAACCTACTGGTAGAAGACTGGGGCGGTAAGTATCAGTCACAGGAAATCTCAGCCAAGACCGGACAGGGTATTGATGACCTACTTGAAAAAGTACTTTTGGAAGCAGAGATACTTGAACTGAAAGCTAATCCTAACAAAAATGCAGTCGGTACAGTGGTAGAAGCTTCTCTCGATAAAGGAAAAGGTTATGTATCTACATTAATGGTGCAGGCAGGTACTTTAAAGATTGGTGATATTATGTTGGCAGGTGAGCACTATGGACGTGTGAAAGCCATGTTTGACCATACTGGCAAGAAGGTTAAAGAAGCTGGGCCATCTACACCTGTACAGGTGTTGGGACTAAGTGGAGCTCCTCAAGCTGGTGATATTATCAAGGTTTATGACACTGAAAGGGAAGCGAGAGAGATTGCTAACCAGAGAGGTCAGATCAATCGTGAACAAAGTATGCGTACCAAGAAGCACATTACTTTGGATGAGATCGGTAGAAGATTGGCCATCGGTAGCTTTAAGGAACTTAACATCATCATCAAAGGTGACGTGGATGGTTCTGTGGAGGCACTTTCTGATTCCCTATTGAAATTGTCTAAAGACGAGGTAAGTGTTAATATCATCCATAAAGGTGTAGGACAGATTTCTGAATCTGATGTATTGCTAGCTTCTGCATCTGATGCGATCATACTTGGATTCCAGGTAAGGCCATCTGGTAATGCGAAGAAGATAGCCGAGCAGGAAGAAATCGAAATCCGTCATTACTCTATCATCTATGATGCGATCAACCAGATCAAAGATGCCATCGAAGGTATGCTGGAGCCTACTTTTGAAGAAGTCATTACCGGTAATATCCAGGTGAGAGAAATCTTCAAAATCACTAAAGTGGGTACAGTAGCAGGTTGTTATGTAACTGATGGATTTGTGACCAGAAAGAACAAGATCAGAGTGATCCGTGATGGTATCGTAATCCATGACGGTGAGATCGATCAGCTGAAGCGATTCAAAGATGATGTGGCAGAAGTGAAGGCAGGCTACGAATGT
>DATHVH010000081.1:0-11371 GCA_035461405.1 Anditalea sp. | reverse complement strand
GATTATAGGGAGATGTTGGATAAAGAAAAGGATTTAGATGCTGTTACCATCTCTACTCCTGATCATGTACATGCTCATGCTGCTGTCTTTGCCATGGAAAGGGGCAAGCATGTATATGTTCAAAAACCTATGACACATAATATAAGGGAGGCCAGGTTACTGACTGAGATGGCCAGAAAAAATAAAATAGTTACCCAGATGGGAAATCAAGGTGCATCCAATCCACTATTGAATACGGTTCAGGGTTGGGTGGATGCTGGGAGGATTGGCAATATCTCTCAAGTCCAAGTCTGGACTAACCGGCCAGTTTGGCCTCAAGGTTTTGCTATGCCTCAACCTGATGAAAGTAAAAAACCCAAAGATTTAAACTGGGATCTGTGGTTGGGTCCCGCTAGCTATAGGGCTTATACTCCAGATCTTCATCCTTTTAATTGGAGGGGATGGTGGGATTATGGTACAGGAGCCCTAGGGGATGTGGGATGTCATTTAATAGATATACCATTCAGAACTTTGGGATTGCATTATCCATTAGATGCAGAGTCCAGTGTAGGTTCTGTTTATACTAAAATGTGGACTCCTGACTATCATCCTGAAGGGTGTCCGGCTTCCTCATTTACTACAATGAATTTTGCACGGACTGAGAAAAGCGGATCTCCCATTAAAATGACATGGAGTGATGGTGGGATCAGGCCTTCCCATCCGGACATAATCCCAGCAGATCATGATATCGGAGGTAAAAATAGCAGTAATGGGGTGATGATGATAGGGGAAAAGGGCATTATCTCTACTAACATTAATGACAGCTCACCCCTAATGCCCAAACTGTACTTGAACGATGGTACAACGGAGTTTGGACCTGAAGTAGAAAAAAGCGATGAACCGGAATATGGTCATCAAAGAAAATGGGTGGATGCTATTAAAGCTGGGTTCGGCAGTGCTGAACATAAAGGATTGACTTCATCTTTCGATTATGCAGGTCCTATGACTGAAACAGTATTGATGGGCAATCTAGCTATTCGAAGCTATATGCTTAGAAGGGAAGATAGTAATGGTCAGATGGAGTTTTATGGCAGGAAAAAATTACTTTGGGATGGTGAAAACATGAGGATCACCAACTTAGAGGAAGCCAACCAATTTGTGGGAAGAACCTATCGGGAAGGATGGGAGGTTTGATCAATGATCAATACAAAATTTTCAATATCTATACATCAATAAATAAATACCATCCTTCAAAAATTAAAGTAAATCTTCATTATGTGTAGGTATTGAAAAGTAGTCTAAAAATTTTCCTTGATTATTTAATTTGATTCCAGAAAGGCAGATGCCTTTATATGCTCCAGTATCTATATTCCAGGAATTTGATTCTGAAGAGTAGCTAGGTTTTCCGGTGTTTAAAGGAGTATGACCTATTATCTGCACTTTGCCCAGATTTTTAAGGGGGCCTCTATTCCAAAGTAAGCCATCAGGATGCCGAGGGTCTTCAGTGTCTTTTATTTTTAGAGATAAGCCGGCATGGGATATATACATATGTTCTGTTTCGATATATAGCTTTCTGTTTCTGATCCAGGGTAAAATATTTTTTATTTCCCTATCAGCAGCTTCAAATTGGAATAATGTTTCTCTCCCTCCATTAGCCAGCCATGAAGTACTGATATCGTCATAATAATCCAGAGCCATCTGTTCGTGGTTTCCCCGCAAGATTTTTACCTTTTCGGGGTTTTGTTTTTCTAATCCTTCACTGAAATACAGCGTCTGGGGAGAGAAAGACCCGCGATCAATAAGGTCGCCAAGCTGGATAAGGACTTCGTTTTCTTTATCCCAATAGCGATCAACTAGTTCTTTAAATGTATTTAGGCATCCATGGACATCTCCGATGATAAAGTAATTCTTATGCATCATTTTTAATTATCTTTTGATGGAGAGTCCTTTCCATATTTTGTCTCGGTAAACGTGATCCCATTATTTTGAGGCATGCTCTTTACATGTAAATCTCTTTGAGGAAAAGGAATCTCTATATCATTTTCAGCAAAAGCTTTATAGATGGATGTCATGATTTCACTGCGGACAATTATCCATGTATTGATGTCTGAGACCCAGAAAAGTAAGCGAAATTCAACTGCGCTGTCCGCAAAATTTTGTAAATAAACTGCTGGAGCTGGTACCTTCAGGATCGTCTCTCTATCCATTACCTGAAGAAGTATTTCTTTAACCTTATCAGCATCCGATCCATAGGCTACTCCTATAAACAGTTCTACTCTTCTATTTTTATCAGTTAGTGTCCAATTGATAAGGTGCTGTGAAAGTAAATCACCATTAGGAATGATCACCTCTGATCCATCATAACCTTTAAGTTTACTGGACCGTATCCCTACTTCTTTCACTGTACCAATCCGCGTCCCTACTTCGATAGTATCCCCAATCTGAATAGGTCTTTCAAAGGCTAATATGACACCACTTACCAGATTATTTACTATAGTCTGCAGACCAAAACCAATACCCACACTTAGTGCTCCCAAGACTATTGCGATTCTATCCATCGGTATACCTGAAGCTGTTATAGCCAGCATAAACCCTATAATTAATATACCCAGCCTTATGAGCAAGATGGATGAACCCAATCTCTTGTTTCTGGAGTCCGCCTGAGCCTGATCTTTCATCTCGGCGAAATAAGCAATATTACGGGCTAATATAGTAGCCACCCAAATGAGAAGTACAAATATTAAAATGCTTCCAAACGTATAATTAAAGCTGCCTAAATGCCTTTCTGCATTAAGGAAGTCACTTACTTGATCATATAAGAAATCCCAGAGATTAAGATTTTGGGCGAAGTAGTATCCCCATACGATAAGAGCTAGCCCTATCAAAAGATTTTTTAATCTTTTCTGCAAACTACGGAAGTCAAAATAGGAAGCAAATTCCTTTTGATTTGATTTCCCTACTTCTAATTGTAGATAAATAGCTTCAAGTATGATTGTGACAAATGCATATAAGGTTATTGCTTGTACTAAGCTGGTGGTTGACGCTACCCCAAGCATTTTAGATAGTCCATATCTGCCAAAAATATTACTTGCCAACGAAAAGAATTGAAGCCCAATATATAAGTAGATAAAGTAGCTGATATATTTTGGAAAATCTTTGGGGTTGCTTTCTAAAAGCATAATAGCTTTATAGGCTATTGCCATTCCGGCTATGCTAAGTGATAATAAAACCCACCTTTCTCTAAATGCCTGCTCTACCAGAAGATTACTTAAAGAGTAAATTAAAAATACAGCAAAAATACCTAGCCAAAAATAAAAGGCTTTGTGATTTACTGAATTATAAATTAAAAATGTAGCGGATATAGCGGTGAGTACTAAAATAATCAGTAAAAATATGGGTGGTGGATTTAAGTAAAAAAATGGAGCTAATGGTAGTATGACCATTAAGGCACTCAAAACAGGGTTTTTAGGTATGTAAATCGCTCTTTCTAAAATTATAGCGGCATATTCTTTTTCTTTTTTTATCCTTCTGATTAAAGTGATAAACCATATTAAGAATCCACCACCAGCAATAGCAATTAATATGTGCCTAAGCCAATTCGAAGAAAAATACTGGCCTAGAATTATTTCGTTCAGTGTAAGACTCTCCCTGTATAAGGCTCTGAGGCTCTGATCTGTTTCGATTATAGGTCTTTCCCATATATAAGATGTCTCTTTGCTAAAAAGTCTTTTGCCTAATGAACTTTGTCTTTCATCAATATCTTCATTAAAATCATTTAATGTGATCATTGTTGAAGATATCCTACTTTGTACCCTGGCCATTTTTAACCGTTGTGTTCGGTACACGCTATCAGTTCTGGCCAATCTGGATTGAAGCATTTCCGTCTGTAATTGATACTCAGGAAGAATTGTGGTATCAGTAAGTGCCAGTTGTAAATCTCTATCATTCCTTATGGTGGCTAATTCTTCCCCTAGCTGTTGTATATCTTCATTTCTAGAATCTATGCTATTTTGCCACTCATTCACCTGGGCCCTGAAATTAACCACCAGATTTTCGAGGGCGCTTAGATACCTTAAATTCAATGACGATTCTTCTCTATCCAGACGTTGACCTACTGTTTCTAATGTTCTTTCTAATTCCGGCAATTCTCTGCTGATAGTAATAGTATCAAAGCTTCTCTTTAGTCCTGCATTTATATGATTTAATGCAATAGTATACGACTCATTTTTTCGAATTAAATCATCAAGGCTTACTGCTGGTTGTGAAGCTATTGGTCCAGCAGTATCAATCCGAGTTAATAAATCATTTGCAGGCTGTTGGGGAGTTTGCGCAATAGAGGAGAGGGTTATTCCAAAATAGAACAGGAAAATCAGGAAGAAAGAATAGAGGTATTGGCACATAGGTGGATTATACTATATATTATAAAAGGTATATTTTAACCTTCCTTTTCATTTGATGCAAAGAATATACCGATGATTCTTTACACTTACTTTAATAATAAATAAATAATAAGCCATATTGGCGGTAGGATTATTATCTCAGAATTATTCTTTGGCAAATTAATGACACCGTGTCATGAATATACCGATTATTTACCATATGGAATAGAATTATATATTTTTTTCGTAAACGGAAAAACTTAGAAAATCTATAATTATGAAACTAGTAAATTATAATGTATTAGAACCAAAGCATTCAAGGTATACGAGTGGCTATTTAAATGGATTGTTTCAGGAGAATGGTCATGAATCCTTTCGGCGTTTTACTCCTGCAGTAGATATTTACGAAGAAGAGCAGCATTATGGAATTATACTGGCTTTGCCTGGGGTAAAGAAAGATAATATACAAATAAACCTGATAGAGAATAAACTTCAAATTTCGGGGGTAAAAGAGGTGGAGGTAAATCATAGTAGAAAGTATCATATAAATGAGATCTGTCAGGGAAGTTTTTCTAAGACATTTCAACTCCCGAAAGATGTCAACCAGGATAAAATTGAAGCCAAATATGAAGAAGGTCTATTAAGATTACTATTGCCTAAAAATCAAAAACTTACACAAAAATATCAGATAGAAATAAAATAATTGGCGCGGGAAGAAACCCGTCTCTTAATTATGAGTTAATATATTATACATTGTCATAATAGTAAAAGTAGCTAATTTAAAATTAAAGAATATAGTCAAGTTAAAGCGTGTTAAAATTCACGTAAAACAGGGTTTTATTCTTGATTGATAGGAACTACAAGAGCTATATTTCGTGTATATAGAGTAAGAATAAAAAAATAGAAACGTATATGAATAGAAGCCAGTTTTTTCTTGGGATCATCTTAGCATCACTTATTGGGGGTATGGTAGCATTAGCAGGTGCCAGCTATCTAATAAAGCAAGAACCCACGACAAATTTCAGCGAAAAACAGAATGCCAGCTTGGTCAATTGGCTAAGCGACGAAAAATTTAATGTTCCGGATGGGATTAATTTTGTAGCCTCTGCACAGATGGTTACCCCAGCTGTAGTTCACGTAAACAGTAGAGTAACAGTAGGTGAAGGACAGCAAAGACAGAGAGGATTTGATCCATTTGAAGAATTCTTTGGCTTTAAATCTCCTGAAAGACCGGAGGGGCAGCGTAGAGAAGCTAGAAGCTCTGGCTCAGGGGCAATTATTTCTCAGGATGGATATATTGTCACCAATAATCACGTAGTAGAGAATGCCAGTAGAATAGATATAACATTAGAGGATAATAGAAGGTATACAGCAAAAGTTATAGGTACTGATCCTACCACTGATTTAGCTCTATTAAAAATTGATGAAACAGGGCTTCCATTTGTAAGATTTGGAGATTCTGATAAAGCTCAAATCGGAGAATGGGTATTAGCGGTAGGTAACCCTATGGAACTAAGTTCTACGGTGACTGCAGGTATCATCAGTGCTAAAGCCAGGAACATTAGGATCCTAAGAGATGAGAGCAATCTACAAGTAGAAGCTTTTATTCAGACTGATGCGGCAGTGAATCCAGGTAATTCCGGAGGGCCACTGGTAAATTTAGCAGGGGAAATTATAGGTATCAATACCGCTATTGCTTCACGGTCAGGAGGATTTATAGGATATTCATTTGCTATACCCAGCTCTATAGCTAAAAAGGTAATGGATGATCTTCTGGAATATGGAACGGTGCAAAGAGGCCTGTTAGGAGTGCAGATCAATGATGTAAGCCCTGAATTAGCAGAGCATCTTGGGAAGGAAATAAATGCTAGTAGAGGCGTTTATGTGATGGAAGTTAATGAGGGAAGTGCTGGAGAAGCTGCAGGCCTAAAATCGGGTGATGTGATCATCGGTGTGGATGGTATGAATACTTATACTACCTCTAAGCTACAGGAAATGGTAGCCAGAAAAAGACCTGGAGATGAAGTTTCTTTAAGATATTTAAGAGACGGAAAAGAGATGACTGCTACTGCAACGCTCAAAAACATCTCTGGAGATACTAAAGTGGTGAAGAAAGAAGTTCCCAAAGTAAATAAATTTCAAGATGTGAGTTTTGATAATGTAACTCCTACTATAAAACAAAGGTTAAAATTATCAGGAGGGGCTGTTATCAGTTCTATAGAAAATGATAAGTGGAAAGAGGCAGGAGTAAAAGAAGGATTTATAGTAACTCAGGTAGGAAGGACCAAAATAAAGGATGCTGATCACCTAGTTGAAGTTCTAAGAAATAATAGAGGTGAAGAAGTAGTTGTATTGGGTATGTACTCAAGTGGGCAACAAGCTTATTTCGAAGTCACCTTAGATTGATATTGATGATAGTGTTTAGTTGGTTTATGTTAGATAAAAGGGCTACCCAGATTGGGTGGCCTTTTTTTATTATACATTTTATTTTTACTTCTTTTTTTGGGAGGATAATGAAACCATAATGTGTTTGAGGTTTTGCGTTAATTATCCAAAACAATAAAGGGGATTTTACTAGACTTGGGTTGGTGATAGCAAAGGATTATAGTAGATTTGAGTTAGTACTATTACTCAAAAAAAACATTTGTTCATGGCAGATAATTTCGGTATTAAGGAAGCATTACAGAGACTTCAAATTGAAACAGAGAATTTAGGAACCTCTACTGGATCTGATTGGGTAGATACAGGAGGAGACTATATTACATCTTATTCTCCTGTAGATGGATCTGTAATTGCAAAAGTACAGATTACTAATAAGGAGTCTTATGAAAACACTATAGAAAAAGCACAGATAGCTTTTAAATTTTGGAGAAAAAAACCTGCTCCCTATCGAGGTGAGATCGTAAGGCAGATAGGAAATGCCTTGAGGGAAAGAAAAGAAGATCTAGGAAAATTAGTGTCTTTCGAAATGGGGAAGTCCTACCAGGAAGGTTTAGGGGAAGTTCAAGAAATGATAGACATATGTGACTTTGCAGTAGGCCTTTCTAGACAGCTATATGGTCTTACTATGCATTCTGAACGTCCAGGGCATAGAATGTATGAGCAATGGCATGCCTTAGGAATAGTAGGGGTTATATCAGCATTTAATTTTCCTGTTGCCGTTTGGTCCTGGAACACTATGCTGGCCTGGGTATGTGGAGATGTGTGTATATGGAAGCCATCTGAAAAATCTGCGATCTCTGCCTTAGCTTGTCAGCGTATTGCAGCAAAGGTTTTTAAAGATAATGATCTTCCAGAAGGAATTTCATCTTTGGTAGTAGGGGATTATAAAGTAGGTGAATTTCTGTCAAAAGATTCAAGAGTGCCGTTAATTTCGGCTACTGGCTCTACTCGGATGGGGAAATTAGTAGCAGAAGCAGTGGGGTCCAGATTAGGAAGATCCTTACTTGAGTTAGGTGGTAATAATGCCATTATTATAACACCTAATGCCGATCTAGATATCGCGATCAGAGGTGCTTTATTTGGTGCCGTAGGTACTGCTGGGCAACGATGTACTTCTACCAGGAGGCTGATCGTGCATGATACAGTATATGAAGAAGTAAAATCTCGATTAGCATCGGCATATAAAAACCTGACTATAGGTAATCCGCTTGATGAGAAATTTCATGTGGGTCCATTAATTGATAAAGATGCCGTAGAGGCATATCTCTCAGCCATTAAAAAGGTCAAAGATGAAGGAGGCAAGGAAGTGGTAGCAGGTGGTCTACTCGAAGGAGAAGGATACGAATCAGGTTGTTATGTAAAACCCTGTATTTTTGAGGCTGAAAATCATTATGAAATCGTCCAACATGAAACCTTTGCTCCGATTTTATATCTGATGAAATATACAGAACTGGAAGAGGCCATGGAAATGCATAATGGAGTTCCTCAAGGTTTGTCATCTGCTATAATGACTACAAATATGAGAGAGGCAGAGCTTTTTCTCTCAGTTGCCGGATCCGACTGTGGGATAGCCAATGTAAATATAGGAACTTCAGGCGCTGAAATAGGAGGTGCATTTGGAGGTGAAAAAGAAACTGGTGGAGGTCGTGAATCTGGTTCAGATGCATGGAAAGCCTATATGAGAAGACAAACCAACACCATTAATTATACTACAGAGTTGCCATTAGCGCAGGGAATCAAATTTCATATTTAAACTTATTTTCTATATCAAAATAAAATGCCTCAGAGTATATCTGGGGCATTTTTTATCAAATGATGAAAATAAAACGGATTAACGCAGAAGATACATGGGGTATCCGGCTCGAGGTAATGTGGCCTAATATGCCTCTAGATTTTGTGAAAATGGAAAGTGATCATGAGGCTTTTCATTACGGATTATTCATAGATGATAAGTTAGTATCTATTGTTTCGCTCTTTGTCTCAGGTAAAACCGCCCAATTCAGAAAATTTGCTACTTTATCTAATTATCAAGGTAAAGGTTACGGGTATGCGCTTCTAAATTACATTTTAAAAAGTGCAGAAGAAATAGGAGTGGAGACGGTTTGGTGCAACGCTCGTAAGACAAAATCCGACTTTTATAAAAAATTTGGTATGGAAAAAACTAACAAACATTTTGTACGAGAAGGAATAGAATATGTAATTATGGAATGCAAACTTCATAAGCGCTGCAAGATTTGATCTCACAAAATCCATTTAATATTTTCTGACGGTTGAATTAACTTAGTTAATCAAAATTTTCTCAAATGAATCAAATATCTATTATTCCTTATAGTTCAGATCTCCGACACCATTTTGAAAGCATCAATAAGGAATGGGTAAATAAATATTTCACTATTGAGCCGTTTGACATTGCTCAGCTGGAAGATTCTGATATACATGTTATCCAAAGGGGAGGTGCTATACTTTTTGCTAAAGAAGGGGAAGAGATTATTGGAACAATAGGGCTAGTAGAAACTGACGAAAAGGAAACTTATGAACTCATTAAAATGGGAGTGCTTCCTAAAGCACAGGGGAGAGGTGTAGCTAAACTGCTTATACAGGGCATAATAAATGAAGCTAAAAATAAAGGAGCGAAGAAAATTATACTTTATAGCAGTAGTAAATTGTCACCGGCACTTTCTCTTTATAAGAAAGTTGGATTTAAAGAAGTAATTAAGGAATGTGGGAAATATGCCAGATGTGATATCAAAATGGAAATGGCCATATGAAGTGGTAGCGATTTAACCTACTTTGCCTTTGTTGTCCCAGTGGCTTTTAATAATTTTCCCGGTATCATCTTTCAAGATCTTTCGGACATAATGTTCTCCTTTAATATTGCCATCCTCTTTTCGTTTGCCAATATAAAAGTTTATCGCTTCACCTTCCCCATTAGTGAAAATGGAAATATCATTTCCCTTGAAATCCTCATCTATTCGAATATTTGCAGGGAAAGGCTTTTCTAATTTTTTGATTAGTTTATCTCCAAGAGGCATTTTATAAGTTCCGTTATTTTATTAAAGGTAACCATGAATTTATATTCAAATATAAACAATAGAAACTTGTTCTATAATCAAATAGCATCAAAAGTAAGATGTGAAAAAGGGAGTTTGGACGCCAGAATGTACGGATACAGCATCGACTGAGTTAATAATAATATGAACTTAACAACTATTTAAACAATACACATTTTATTTCCTTTCTTGTAAAGCCAAAATTAACTCGCATCCTATAATGAGCATATTACTTCTGTGCCTTTTCTCATAGATATTCAATAATGGTAATTCTAAATTAATAATTTTTAAACTTCATAATCAGTGATATACAGACAGAGGTTAGAATTTTTTAATTTAAAAATTTGCACCTAATGAAATTAAAACTACCTTTGCAATCCAATTAGACATCAATTTAGATGTTGTTTATTGGGAGTTTAGCTCAGTTGGTTCAGAGCATCTGCCTTACAAGCAGAGGGTCGGGGGTTCGAATCCCTCAACTCCCACAAATTGCCCATTAAAGTAAAGAATAAAATATTGGGAGTTTAGCTCAGTTGGTTCAGAGCATCTGCCTTACAAGCAGAGGGTCGGGGGTTCGAATCCCTCAACTCCCACAAAGCCTCTTATAGAGGCTTTTTTTGTTGGTTTAAATCTTATTTTTTATAGAAGCCACCGTATACATCCTTTATTCAAAATAGCTAGATAAATATTATGTCGGACACAGGTCTGAGGATTTAGAAGAAAGACTCAGAAAACATCATTCTGGTCATAAGGGATTTACTATCAAAACAAAAGATTGGAAAATTGAATACACCGAACAATTTTCAAATAAAAGTGGGTCATACCAAACAGAGCTGGAAATTAAAAAATGGAAAGTAGAAAACGGATTCAGGATTTAATCAAAAATCATATAATTTAGCTCATTTGGTTCAGAGCATCCCGCCCCAAAAGGCGGGAGAGTCGGGGGTTCGAATCCCTCAACTCCAACATTCAAGCCTCATAAGAGACTTTTTTTGTTTATGATTATTTTTCATGTCGGCAACAATCCACATACTTTATTCGAACTCCTGCTCATATCAAAGAATCCATCTATGAAAGGGTTAGAAAGCATCTTGGTTCTAATTCTGGTTTTACATCCAAAGCAAAAAATTGGGAAGTGGTATTTATTTAAGAGCATTCTGATAAATCACAGGTTTATAGAAGAGAACTTCAAATTAAAAAAATTGAAAAAAAAGAAGAGAGTCCAAGAATTAGTTATAAGCACTTGATAGTACAGTTGGTTCAGAGTATCCTGCCACAAAAGGCAGGAGAGTCAGGGATTCTAAAACCCCAACTCTCACTATGCCTCTAATAATAGTTTTTTTTAGGGTAGATCATTTTTATGGAAGCAATTGTACAATCTATCTATCAAATTTATTCTTTAAAATTATGTTTGAATAAAGATTGGCTGAGAAAGGAAGCCTCTATTCCAAATTAACACTGATCCCTGCCCTGAACCATCTACCTGGCATCTGGACAAACCCTGCCTCGATGTATTCCGTA
>DATHVH010000080.1:0-14650 GCA_035461405.1 Anditalea sp. | reverse complement strand
ACTGATTAGATCCAAAGAAAACCTGGGGTTTTCCGGGGGAAACAATATTGGAATAAGAGCATCTAAAGGAGAATATTTTCTGTTTTTGAACAATGATACCGAAGTGGAATCCGATTTTCTTGAGCCTCTAGTCGATCACTTTAAGTCTCACCCGGAAACGGGAATCGCTTCTCCGAAAATCATCTTTTATGGTACAGATGACAGGATCCAATATGCTGGCTGTACAGGCATCAATCCATGGACCGGAAGAGGCAGGACTATCGGCCATATGGAGAAAGATGAGGGTCAGCATGATCAATCCTTTTCTACAGGATTGATCAATGGTGCGGCCATGATGGTGCCGCGGACTGTGGTAGAAAAAGTTGGGTTGATGCCGGAACTCTATTTTCTGTACTATGAAGAGCACGACTGGACGGAAATGATCAAAAGGGCAGGATATTCCTGTCACTATATAGCTTCATCTAAAATTTACCATAAAGAATCCATGTCGGTAGGTAAGCTATCAGTTATGAAGACATTTTATATGAACAGAAACAGGCTGATGTACATCAGGCGGAATGGAAAAGGCTGGCAATACTGGGCCAGTGTCATGTTCTTCTTTGGAGTAGCAGTACCTAAAAATTCAATAAAATATGTCACATCCGGTCAAACAGAACATTTTAAAGCCCTTTGGAAAGGTATAAAATGGAATCTTACCCATACTGATGTAAATAAAAATGATTATCTTGATCAATAGCTTCACCCAGCCTATCAAACTAATTTTATGAGTAAATTCAGCCGATTAATACAGGAAAGACAGGCTTTTGTCCGAGAGCAGCGGCCGGATGCCACAGGCATAAAATTCAATATGCTTCTGGTGAAGGATATATTGGCAAGTATCAATAGGGCTTTAGCAGCTAAATATTATTTGTTGGGCTGCAAAAAAGGCACTCTATTATCTGTGAGGGGTAAACCTTTATTAGAAAATGATGGAGAAATCATATTTGGTGACAGGGTTAGGGTATGGTCAAACATAAATAGGGTCAAAATTTTTGTAAAAAGGGGGGCTAAGTTGATTGTTGGAAACAATTCAAGGATAAACGGGGTACATATATCAGCCAGTGCAGAGATTATCATCGGAAACAATGTAAGAATAGGTCCCTATACCATCATTCAAGATGATGATTTTCACAATGTAACTGACACTAATGAAGCTGGTAAGAAAAAACCCATCATTATAGAAGATGATGTTTGGATCTCTTCCAGAGCCACTATTTTAAAGGGAGTTACGATTGGAAAAGGCGCAGTGGTAGGTGCCGGATCTGTTGTGACCAAAGATATTCCCCCATATACCTTAGTGGGAGGCGTACCGGCCAAAGCAATAAAAAAATTACAGTAATTTTTAATTTTTTCATGGATTATCAAGAAAGAGATAAAAAGAGCCTGGTCGCCGAAAGAAAAGAATTGATGCTTAAGAGGCATCCGGAAGCCAGTGGATTAAAGCTTTACTTCCTTATGCTTAAAGATTTTTATCAGGGAGGGATCAAACTATTAAATGGAAAATTAGCTCTGCGGGGAGCTGAAGTAGGGAAATTTGTATCTGTCTACAAAAAATTAAAACTGGTAAATAAGGGGACTGTCAAGATTGGAGATTACACCAAGATTTGGTCAAAAATAGACCAAACAAAGATTTACGTAGAAAGGGGAGGAACATTGACTATAGGTCAACACTCTTTTATTAACGGAGTGTATATTGCGGTGGAGTCCTCTGTAGATATAGGCAGTTATGTGGATATAGCACCCTATGTGATGATCATGGATGCTCAAATGCCCCATACTTATAAGAATAAAGCTAAGAAACCAGCTCCTATTACAATAGAGGATAATGTATGGATAGCTACCCGGTCCATCATCCTGAGGGGAGTAACCATAGGAAAAGGAGCAGTAGTGGCTGCTGGCTCTGTAGTAACTAAAGATGTTGCTCCATATACCCTTGTAGGTGGTATACCTGCCAAAATCATAAAAAATTTACGCCCGTGAATCTATTCATTTTAATTTTACATATCATCTTATATACAGTTTGGATCTTCTTACTTCTGAATGTTCTCTATTTAATATTTTTTGCTTTAGCAGGTTTTCGCAAGGTTAAACACTCGATTACAGAGGTTATAAATTATAGGAAAATTTGTGTGTTGCTACCGGCATATAAAGAAGATGCCGTGATAATAGATTCAGGATTGGACGCTATAGCCCATAAATATATTGGAGAATTTGATGTATGTGTCATAGCCGATAAACTACAGCCCGAAACTGTCAAAACACTGCAGGATCATCATGTGAATGTGGTGGAAGTGAAATTTGAGAAAAGTACTAAAGGGAAAGCACTTTGGACAGCTTTAGCAGCACTACCAAAAAATGATTATGATATAGCTGTGGTATTGGATGCAGATAATCTGATGGGAAAAGGATTTCTGGATAAGATCAATCTGGCTTTTGAAGAGGGATTTAGAGTAGTGCAGGGGCATAGGACTGCTAAAAACATAGATACGCCCTTTGCCATGCTGGATGCCTGTAATGAGGAGATTAATAACCATATATTCAGAAAAGGGCATGTAAATGCAGGACTTTCCTCTGCGCTGATCGGGTCGGGGATGGCATTTGACTATAATTATTTTATAGAACTTCTGGATGGTATAGGAGAGACAGTAGGGGAGGATAAAGAGATCGATTTTAGAATTTTAAAAGACGGTGTCAAGATCGCTTATTTGAATGATGCTTTGGTCTATGATGAAAAGATAGCCAATGCCAATGTTTTCCAAAACCAACGTACCCGATGGATCGCTACCCAGATCGAATTTTTAAAGAAATATTTCGGGGAAGGTTTTCGGCTTCTATTTAAGGAGGGCAATATTGAGTTTTTTGATAAAGTGATCCAAACAGTTTTGTTACCAAGAATCCTGCTTATGGGGATATTGACACTGCTCACCCTTATATCGTTCTTGCTACCATTTGGCCCACCGGCTTTATTTTGGGTGATTATATGGCTGATAGGGGTAGTTTCTTTACTCATATCTGTACCAAAGAGATTATACAACCGGGATTTGCTCCAGGCAGTACTGCGGCTTCCATTAGCTTTTGTGGCCATGGCCATGGCACTATTGAGAATCAAAAGAGCAGGAAAATCCTTTATGCATACCCCCCATACAGCCAGATCCCATAAACCACAGGAAAAAGAGTAGCCATGCCTTGGGAACTGATCATAGTGCCAGCGATAATCTGCCTCATTATAGGCATCAGAAGAGGACTGAAGATGAACAAATGAATACTAGAATAAACTTTTACAAATGCTCAATAGAATCACCGGTAAATTAAAAAGCAAAAATTTCCTCTCCTTGGCAGGGAATGCCTCCATGTCGGTGTTCAGCGTGATTACTTACGCTCTGCTTTTCCGTGTACTGAGCGAAGAAGAGATGGGAAACTGGGTGTTTTTTCAGTTTGCGGTAATATTTTTTGAGACCTTCAGAACGGGCTTTCTTCAGAGTGCCATTATTGTCTTCTTTCCCGGAGCAGGCAAAAGCCAGGAAGATAAGATAGCAGGATCAGCCTGGTATCTCGGTTTGATGATCACCTTTGCTTTTGCGCTACTTAATCTGCTGGTATATTTTGGTATCCAGTTTTATGAAATAAATGACCCGGGACTGATTATTCTGATCAATTGGTTTGGCATCAGTCTACTCGCCAGTTTTCCATTTAATATCTCTACCTGGATAAGCCAGGCTTCGGAAAGATTTGATCATATACTCTATGTCAGGATTATAAACCAGGGCTCATTTATCGTCTTTGTATTTTCTCTTTTTTTCTTTGCGGAAGTGACTTTATTGACAGTAGTCTATGCCAATCTTGCCAGCTTTTTCCTTACCAGTTTAGTGACCATGATCACCGGCTGGGCACGAGTAGATACCATTAAGAATAAAACTACGGAAGGGATTAAAACCATTTTCAACTATGGAAAATATAGCGTAGGCACCGTCTTAAGTTCCAATCTGCTGAAGAGTTCTGATTCCTTTATCATCAAAGCCATGTTAGGTCCTGCTGCACTGGCCATCTATAATGTGCCACAGCGTTTGATGGAAATCATAGAGGTACCGCTAAGAAGCTTTGTGGCTACGGCCATGCCACGTATGTCAGCATTTTACAATCAAGGCAATAAAGAAAAGGTCACGGAAATAATGAAAAAAAATGCTGGGCTGCTTTCGCTGATGTTGGTTCCAGTGGCAATAGTTGCATTTGTTCTGGCAGATTATATAGTACTGATCATAGGAGGTGAGAAATATTATGGAACTGAGGCCGGTAACCTGTTCCGGATATTTATGGTGTTTGGGATCTTCTTACCCATAGACCGGTTTCTGGGGATCACCCTGGATATGATTAACAGACCTAAACTTAACCTGATCAAAGTGATCATCATGCTTTCTGTAAATGTGGTGGGGGATATAGGTGGTATTTTATTGTTTGAAAATTTATATGTAGTAGCATGGGTATCCATATTCACCTTTCTGGCAGGAATAGCATTTGGGTATAAAGCGCTGAGACAATATCTGGCTTTTACCTTAAATGATATAGTTTCCCATGGTTATTCTGAGCTAAGGCTTTTCATCAATACAAAACTAAAAAAAGAGAAGGTTTGATTCTTCCAAATGATAATATCGTACAACCTCTAGAATTTTTGCTCCAATGAAAAACAAAGACATAGTAGTAATCTCGCAGCAGAGTTGGGATGAGGAGATCCGGACGAATCCCCGGATGATCGTAAGCGAATTTGTAAAACAGAACCGTATTCTCTATATCAACCCGCCACTGGATGTCAATACAGTATTGAGCGGATATAAAAATTCCAGGGTCCAAAACAGGATCAAAATTCTTCTTGGCCAAAAAGAGGGACTTGTTCAGGTAGATGAAAAGATATGGGTTTATACACCGTCTATTTTGGGATTGTCCATTAACTGGATATCCTCTGATAAGATCTATAAATCATTGAACAAAGTAAACAGTAACCTTTTTGCCAACGCTATAAAATCTGCAGTCAAGAGAGTAGGATTTGACAAGTTTGTGCTATTTCAGGATGCGATGATATTCAATGCGATCGGTTTAGATAAGAAGCTAATTCCAGAGCTGTACATATATTATATTAGAGATTACGTCATCGGGTTGGCTCATTTTAAAGTACATGGGCCATGGGCTGAAGGGGTCCTAATGAAGCAGGCTGACTTGGTGGTGGCCAATTCCATATATTTGGCAAACTATGCCAAAAAGCACAATCCCAAAAGTTACGATGTGGGCCAGGGGTGTGAGCTTGGTTCATACAAAGCGGACATGGAGTATGATAAACCGGCTGATCTTGCTCCCATTAAAAATCCGATTATAGGCTATACCGGTTATCTAACAGCATGGAGACTGGATATAGATTTACTTGTCCATATAGCCAAAAGCCGTCCGGACTGGAGTCTGGTCTTGGTAGGACCGGAAGATGACAAGTTTAAGGCGAGTGAACTGCATGAGCTTCCCAACGTCCATTTTCTGGGAGGTAAAGAGCCAGCTCAACTTCCTGTCTACGTCAGCCATTTTGATGTATGTATCAATCCGCAGCTACTTAATGAGATGACTGTGGGAAATTATCCCCTAAAAATAGATGAATACCTGGCCATGGGCAAACCTACAGTGGCTACTAAAACAGGAGCCATGGAAATGTTTGAGGAACATGTTTATCTGGCTACCAATAACGGGGAATGGGTAGAGGCACTTGACAGCGCTGTAAAAGAAGACAGTAAACTACGGGCAGCAGACCGTATTGCTTTTGCTAAAAGCCATACCTGGGAAGCCTGTGTGAATGCCATGTACAGGGCAATAGAAGATGCTACCAAAATTTAATATATAAGCTACTAGACAAATATTACTATTTATCCCAATCCCCTATGAAAAAACCACTACGTATAGGAATAGAGGCCCAGCGGCTGTTTCGGCCTAAAAAGCATGGAATGGACATCGTAGCCCTTGAACTTATCAGGCATCTTCAGGAAGAGGATCTGGAAAATGAATATTTTATTTTTGTAAAGCCGGATGAGGACAACGGCGTGATCAAAGAAACCCCTAATTTCAAAATCATCGAAATAGAGGGAGGACCATATCCGATCTGGGAACAGGTCCATCTTCCTAAGGCGCTGAAAATCCATAAAATCCAGCTTCTTCACTGTACGAGTAACACTGCACCATTGAGACCGGGAGTACCTTTAGTCATCACCCTTCATGACATCATTTATCTGGAAAAGATGGACCTAAAGAAAGGAACCTGGTACCAGCGGATAGGGAATCTCTACAGACGGTGGAATGTGCCAAAGGTGGTGCCTAACTGTGAAACTATCCTCACTGTATCGGAATTCGAGCACAAGCGTATAGTGGATCATTTTAAACTCAAAAATCAAGATGTCCAGGTAGTCTATAACAGTGTTGGGGATCACTTTTTGGCTGAGGCTGATGCAGTAGATCTAGCCAAGATCAAAGTCAAGTACGAGTTGCCGGATAAATTCATGTTTTTTTTAGCCAATACAGATCCTAAGAAAAACCTACGAGGCGTACTTCAGGCCTTAACTTTATTGCATGGGGAGGGAAAACTCCTTTTACCGCTGGTCATGCTTGATTTTAAAGAAGAGTATTTGATGGAGATGCTGAAAGAAATCGGTGCCTCCGACTTAAGAGATATGATCCATATCAGCGGCTATGTGCCCAATAGGGAATTGCCTTTTTTCTATAAGCTAGCAGATATTTATCTATATCCGTCTCTAAGAGAAAGCTTTGGCATCCCGATACTGGAATCGATGGCATGTGGGACACCGGTAATTACCAGTAATACCTCTTCTATGCCGGAAGTGTCCGGTGGAGCAGCCATACTTATTGATCCATTTAATCCTCAGAGTATCGCAGAAGCTATTCTTCAGCTTGACACCGATACTGATCTTCGTGAAGACCTTATCCAAAAAGGCCTTAATAGAGCCCAGCGGTTTTCGTGGGCCAATACAGCCAAACAGGTCAGGGGGATTTATGAAGAAGCCCTGAAACATACAGAACATTAAACAAATCCCGCATGATCTTTATAGAAATTCTTTTCTGGTTATCTCTTTTCCTTGTATTCTATGCCTTCCTAGGATATGGTATAGTGGCATATGTGATGGTTAAGATGAGGAAGGGTTTTCCCATTCCTGCTGTACCTTCAGATGTAGCATTACCTGAGGTGACTCTGGTGATTCCCGCCTATAACGAAATGGACTGCCTGCCGGCCAAAGTGGATAATTCGCTTTCGCTTGATTATCCAAAAGAGAAGCTCAAGATCATCTTTGTAGTGGAAGGATCAAATGATGGTTCGGAAGAATATCTGGATAAACTGGACGGCATCGAGGTAATAGGTGGACCTGCCAGAAGGGGAAAGATTGAGGCGATAAATATGACCATGCCCAAAATCGATACGCCTATAACGGTATTTACAGATGCCAATACCCAGCTGAATCCGGAAGCCATCAAAAAGATCGTAAGGCACTATCAGGATCCTGCGGTAGCGGCAGTGGCAGGGGAGAAGCGGGTACTTATCGAAGAAGATGCCAAAGCTTCAGGGGCCGGCGAAGGTATTTACTGGAAATACGAGTCTTTCCTGAAAAAGCTGGATTCTGATCTCCAGACCATAGTGGGGGCGGCAGGAGAACTCTTCTCTATCAGAACGGAACTATATGAGCCCGTGGAAGCAGACACAATGTTGGATGACTTTATGATTTCCATGCGGTTTGCCGTACAGGGGTACAGGGTGATTTATGAACCTAATGCTTACGCCTCCGAAAAACCTTCATTTTCTATGGGAGAGGAGAAAAAGCGTAAAGTAAGAATATCGGCGGGAGGTTTTCAGGCCATGAACAGGATGCAACATGTGATGAATCCTTTTCGCTACGGCTTATTGGCTTTTCAGTATGTTTCCCATAGGGTCTTGAGATGGGCGGTCACACCCTTTTGCTTACCCATATTATTTATAGCCAATCTATTCCTGGTAGGTCAGCACTGGATCTATGATCTCATTATGGTGGCACAGGTAGGGTTTTATCTCTTGGCCGCTGTGGGAGCTGTGCTGGAAAGTTATAATCTTAAAGTAAAAGCTTTCTTTGTGCCTTATTACTTTTGTTTTATGCACTATGCGGTATTTTTAGGACTTAAAAAATACCTAAAAGGCAACCATTCGGGCATCTGGGAAAAAGCCAAGAGGGCATAAACAAGAAGGGAGCTTTTATAAGCTCCTCCTTGTTTTAAAATCTGGTCGTTATATCTATTTTTTGCCCTGTTTGCTGGGCTTCCTGGATTTTCAGAGAAAGCTCGGTGACATGAAGTGAAAAGGTGCTGTCAAGAACCGGATTTTTGCCACTGAGCGCAGCCTCTGCCAAGTCGGATACGCCAAGTAAGTAATCCATCCGGATCTTTTCAGGAATCAGTTTAATAGGCTTTTTAGCAGGATTGATCAGAGGCACATCCTTATAATTGAGGTTAAATACCTTTCTGAGCAGCCAGTTATTGGCTATCCATTCTTTCCTTTCTGCCTTAAGTTTTAAGCTGGTATAGAGATTCATCCTGACCGGAGCCTGATTGTCCCACGTATCATCTACTCTCAAGATACCTTTCTCTCCGATAATGGTGAGACTCCGGTCCACCGGTGCCAATAAGCCACAGGTGAGTCTGGTGATGACCCCGCTTTCATGCTGTATACAGGCTACAGAAAAGTCAGGGGTATATATCTCTTTTATGAATTCCATCTTTTTGGGCATCAGGCAGTGGGAAAAAGCGGTGACATGTACTGCAGGGCCAAACATCTGCAAAAGCCATGACAAAGTGTATGCAATATGTTCCAGCGTACAGCCCGTCTCAAATTCTTCTTCTATGGGCCAGGGTACGCCCAGTTCATTTTTCCAATTTTCTGGATTCATCAGGTGCACCGGACCATCATCCATTTCTGCATATACCAATTTTATATCTCCTATTTTTTTGTTTTTGACCGCTTCCTTTAGGGTTTGGGCCGTACTGCTGAGATAGGAGCAGGGAGCGCTGCTAAGCTGAAGGTTGTGTTCATCAGCCAATGATTTCAGCTCTTTGGCTTCATTTACATCTGTGGCCAAAGGTTTTTCACAGTACACATGTTTACCGTTCGAAAGGGCCTTTTTTGCTATCTCATAATGGCTGTGGGGATTGGTCAGGTTTAGGATAATATCAATATTCTTATTCGCCATCATAGCGTCCACTGACTCAAAAAGGGGGACTTTATAATGGGAAGAAAATTTTTCCGCCCTTTCTTTTATGAGATCAGTAGCCCCTACGAATTTAAGGTTTTTATAGAGAGATGCTGTCCTCATATAATAAGCGGACACAAACCCACAGCCGACAATACCGACATTTAAAAATTTTTTTTCTGTACTCATGGATTTTCTTTATTGGGGTTGGGGGATTTTTCGCTGTTTCTGACGGTGTCCAGGATATGTAATACTTCTACAGTATGTTCCAAAGGATTCACAGGACTCTTGATGAGACCTTTTGCTATACATTCCGCCACATGTTTAATTTGATACTGATAGCCACTTCCTTCAAAAGGTACAAATATGGTTTTGGCTTTTGAGGGTAAGTAGCGCTTCACCTTTGATTTAATATAGGGAGTGGTTTTAAATATGGAAGGCATATTAAAGTAGTTTTTAACATGTACAGGATTATCGTCAACAGAAACTTTTGGCAAACCCCCAAAATAATTGATTTCTATTATCGAGCTTCTGTACATAGGAGCTGCCAGTTTGATACTTCCTTTGTCTCCATAGATCACGTATTCATTATCCAGCTCTGATACATAACTGCAGGATAGGTTAGCTATCAAGCCTTCCCCATACTTTAGGATAATGGAGGCCTGTATATCTGCCCTTGAGGGACTTAGACTCTTGGAACTTTGTATTTCGTTTGGTTTACCGAAAAGAGCAAATGTCAGCGCAACGGGATAGATACCCAGATCTAAAATAACTCCCTCCCCATGCAGAGGATTCAGTTCTTTTTGGGAAAATGCCATATGTCCAAAACTTCCCCTTACCATTCTCACCTTTCCTATATGACCTTCCTCCAATAAACTCTTGACTTTTTCTACCGACGGAATAAACCGGGTCCAGAATGCTTCCATACAGAACAGTTTCTGATCTTCCGCTAATCTTGTGATTTCGTCCGCCTCAGCTGCATTGATAGTAAATGGTTTTTCGCAAAGTACATGTTTACCGTGCTTCAAGGCATCTTTGATAAGAGCAGCATGTAGGTGATGGGGTACGGCTATATATATAATATCGATTGCATTATCTTCTAAAAGTTCTTGATGGGTAGCATAAACCTTTTTTACATTTACTGCTTCAGCAAAGGATTTTGCTTTAGTATTGGTTCTGGAAGTAATGGCTTCTATAATATTGTTATCAACTGACTGAATAGCGTAAGCTAATTCATAAGCAATAGTACCTGATCCAATTATTCCCCAATGAAGCATACAAAAATTTAATCTCCCAATATATAAGAAGTCAATAAATAATTAAAGGTTTGGATCATATTAATTTTTTGGTTCTGGACTAGTAATGAGTTAAGTAGAAACCTATACCTTAGCGTTAAGAGGAGTTGCTTACTAACATTCTTTATATCTCTTTAATACTGTTCAATTTCTACTACTTAGTGTTCCGGATGAAATCTATTACATTTAATATGAATAGCCTTAAGTGACGGAATTAAAAATCAATGCACTCGCCTAAAACTGGCAAGGTTTAAGCTTAAAATTTTCATAAGCTATCTATAAATATGATGTGAAAAATATTGGAATAATACGGAATTATTATTTTGAAGAAATAAAAGAAATAACTACCTAAAACTCTTTCAATATGGATAATGTAAAGTCTCTTATATTGATCTTGCCAATATTGGTGATATTGTATTCGCAGGTTTCTTTAGCCCAACATGCTGAAATCAACAAACAGGTCCAACAATACCTTGAAGACCATCGGCAGACTTGGAAAGATCTGAATGTACCTTATGAGGACGGTCAGGTTCTGCATGACCTTATCGTTAACAACAAATATCAGTCAGCCTTGGAAATAGGCACTTCCACCGGACATTCTACCATTTGGATTGCCTGGGCACTAAGCAAAACGGGAGGAAAGTTGATCACCATAGAGATGGATGAAAAGCGTCAGCGGGAAGCAAGAAAGCATCTCGAGGCAGTAGGGCTAACCGACTACGTTGATTTCAGGTTGGGAAATGCCCATGATATAGTCCGGGATCTTGACGTCCATCTGGATTTTGTATTTTCAGATGCGGATAAGGATTGGTATGTACAGTATTTTAAAGACATTCATCCCAACTTAAAGCGGGGTGGAACTTTTGCCGCTCATAATGTGCTTCAAAATATAAGTGGGATCAGCGAATATATGAAATTTGTAAACCAACATCCGGACTATCATACCACAGTGGATAAAACCAGTAACTCCGGTATTGCTATAAGTATAAAAAAATAATAGATATATACTTTAACCATCAATTAGAAATATGAATTATTCAATAAATAATCAAAAACTATCTATTACAGTTTAATATAGCCCCCTTCAATATCTTCTTTGATATACATGAATTTGAATAAATTATAAGATTAATTGTAATTTATACATTTCCTTCATCTATTTTTCACCTTGATCCCTCTATTTTACATTCTTTAAACAAAATTTAGCTAATTTTGAAGACCATCTGATAATTTTTGTATATGAAAGAGTATTTTTCCAGTAAAGGCAGGATTCGAAGATCAGAATACAATTACACAATGGGAACTGTGATTGTGTTATTAGTAGCAGGAATAATTGTGCTCAAAGCGGAGCTCGAAGAACCCGTGTATGTATTCGGAGTATATGACCTACTATATATAGGAATAGGATTTTTCCTGCTTTGGTGTGCTGCATCAGCAGGAGCCAAGAGGTGCCATGATTTGGGCAAATCTGGGTATTACCAATTAATACCATTTTATATCCTATGGCTGATGATAGCAGAAGGAGAAAACGGTAAAAACCAATATGGATTTCCACCTAAGATGAGGCTTAGCCAAAGTCATTTTAAAAGTCAGGCTACCTGGATGGAGGACGAAGCTTAAGAATATTGAGGTAGTTACATTGTTTCATAGCTTAATGATTTTCCGCAGTCTTGTCGGTTATTTATCGGGAGCTTTTGTATTATAAAATAGTCCACCGTGGACAGTTCACAAACCACAAAAGCATGATTCACGTTTTAACCTTTTTCTATTTAGTTTGTGGCACTAAAGCGTTTATACAAATAGTTTCAATTTAAAAAGTACAATGCTATATATGCAATCTACCGCTATGTCCACTAAGCATTGATTTTTTTTTAAGAACTCTCTACAGCCCTAATCAGTTAAACTTACATGGACTTTAACTTAAAAGGTGGGGCACTTTTGATTGGATCTCTTTTTTGGCAGGATGACCGGAATGAAGAGCAAGGTAAGAGGGGAAGAAAAATCTGGAGAGACAACACCCTGAAAATGGATAAGGTTATCGATATATCGGTTCCGATCAGGTATGGAAGATTTTCTGGTAAACCTGAACTTAATAATCAGACTTATACCATGATCTTTGACAATACGCTACCTGTTCATCAATTCGGCATTGCCAAAGCTGTCCCATTTAAAAAAGATAATTTTGCCACTACTTCTGATATAATTTTAGAAGCCTTGCAAATGTCTACCGTAGAAGGACGGTACTGCGACTATTTTGTCAAAACCTTAATTTCAGACTGTGCGTGGTGTATAATTTCTATAATTTTTAATCCCCATTCTGTAAGGGATAATATAAAATCCATCATCCTACAGCAATGGAAAGCGGAAATGCTAAAAAATAAATCTGGACATGACCTTTTTCTGCATGAATATGCTCAATATAGTTTAAAAGCCACAGGGGAACTTGATATTCCATGGCCGAAAGAGGCTGATGGTTTTAATTTTCTACTATCTGCCTCCACTAGACCCCGCTTTCGTAAGGAAGTAAATTTTTTGGACGAAGCTGAAATCGCCCGCTTTATCCATCAGAGAGAATATTTTGAGACCAATAAAAAACTCGGGATTATAACCTATCAAGATGAAAATATTTCAGAAAAAGCATTAGAATTTGAGCATCAAACTGAAATAGATGAAGTAAAATCAGGTAATAATTCTATTTGAAATAATTAGTCAAAAATATATTTTGTACATGTCAAGAATAACTTTTATTATTGGGTCTCAAACCTTTATGCTAGACATGACAAAATTTAGATATAAAAATTGGCTGGTCCTATTAACTATTTTGCTGGCTTATGCCATTATGGGATATTACAATGGATTTTTTGCGGGGTTTCTGCAAGGATTTCTTATTGCAGCCTCATTGGCCATTTTGATAGGAGAACTTTACTATATCTTTACCGGTAAAGAAATGCGGGGATATATACTTGGAAGCCGAAAAACTTCTGATGAATACTTGCAGTAGATATTTATTTGCTTACCATATAATTTATATGATAACCCCTAATTCTGCAGGTTATGATAAAAGAGCTTTTCTTAACTGCGGATAATCGTAGACATTACACCGTCTTCAGTCCACCAAAAGGATAATTCACATAGCTTATACCCATTTATTCTGCGTATATACATTTAAAAAAAATAATCCGACTAATTAAAAAATTCCAGCGCTTCGGGGATCACTTCTACTGTAACAGATTTGCCTGAGTAGTCCTGTACTAATTCATCATCAACATGCATTTCGGATCCTTTCCATTTCATCTTTACCTTTTTTACCTTGAGGGTTTTCACAAACTTTTCCAGATCTAAATGGTCCGATTTGTCCGCAATTAATTTTTCTAAATAAGTGACGAATTCATCTCTGTTTTCTTCTGGAATCATTACTAACTCAAAAAAAGAATCTCCGGGATCTGCCCGAGGTGCCAATTTAAGATTGGGCCCGATGTTTTGAATATTCAGAAGTTCTACTAGAAGAAATGATCCTTTAATTTTAATAGAATCAGCTTTTATTTTGGCTTTTCTGGCTTTAAAACTTTTTACTATGTTCAATAAAACAACCAGGGTTTTTTGCAGCTCTACCTCGGGACGTTCATCGTCTAGTTCCGCCTTTTCCATTTCCTTTATAAGTTCCGGAAATACTCCGAAACCCAATCCTTCCAAAAAATAGTTTTCTTCTTCTAATCCCCGAATCCTACCGCAGTCATACTTTTTTACAGAACCACTTAAATCTAATTTTGATATAAAAGTTTCTGGATTGATATTAAATGTTTCTGATATATTGTTTGCAGTGCCCAGGGGAAGCAATATTATAGGTTTTTTTTGTATGGAGGGGTTTTCTAATAATTCCAAAGCCAATTTCCTAACCGTACCATCTCCTCCCGCTACTAAAAATGCATCTCTATCGGTTAAATGGAAATCTTTCCATCCCGGATCGTCTGTAGATACATAATGGTACCCGTGACCCGCTGCACGTACCTTCTGAATTAAACTTTCTTTACTATGCTGGCCATCACCTGCTGTTGGGTTGTGTAT
>DATHVH010000079.1:0-3532 GCA_035461405.1 Anditalea sp. | reverse complement strand
GATGATCGAGCTAAGCAGGCGTATAATGAATTTAAACCTCTAGATGGTAAATTCAGGGATAATGTTATCGTTCAGGTAAAAAACGGAGCAATAGATTTTCAGCCGAGAGAGCCTTTCCATCCTATGTTTGGGGGATTGACTGAAACCCCGTTGATGATGGAATTTCAGATCACTCAGGAATATTTAGGACATGATACACATATGGCGTTTTTGGCCCCTATGTATGAAGAAATATTACAGACAGATACCTATGCAGAAGGAGAAGGTTCAACTGTCAGCAAGGTCATCAGCGGTAAATTATATGACCATTCGCTCACTGCTATAGCCGGTGTAGCCAATATAGGTACGGACCGAAACTGGACCGGCAATCATTTCCATCAAGCAAATTGGTTTACCTTTGGCCGTATGGCGTGGGATCCAGACTACTCCTCTGAAGATATAGCAAATGAATGGGTCCAACTTACGTTCAGTGCTGATGAAAACTTTGTTTCTGAGGTTAAAGAAATGATGTTGAAATCACATGAAATGGTCGTCAATTATATGACCCCCCTAGGTCTTCACCATATCATGGCTTGGAGCCACCACTATGGACCGGGGCCCTGGATTACAGATAAACATAGAGATGACTGGACCAGTACCTACTACCATCAGGCAAGTTCGGAGGGAATTGGTTTTGATAGAACAAGTTCCGGCAGCGGGGCATTGAAACAATACCATTCCAAGATCGAGGAAAAATGGTCTGATAAATCTACTATCCCCGAAAAATTCCTGCTTTGGTTCCACCACGTATCTTGGGACCATAAATTAGATTCAGGAAGAACCCTTTGGGATGAGCTTGCACTAAGGTATCAGCAAGGAGTGGATGAAGCTAGAGAAAATGTGGAAACCTGGCAAAAAATGGAAGGAAAGGTTGATGAAGAAAGATATAACCACATCTTATCATTCCTTAAAATTCAGGCTGAGGAAGCAGAATGGTGGAAAAATGCATGCCTTCTTTATTTCCAGGAATTTTCGCAAATGCCACTGCCAGAAGGGGTAGAAAAACCAGATAAAGATTTAAACTATTATAAAAGCATAGATCCCAAATTTGTACCAGGGATTTAAAAAAATTAATCATGAGTAATTTACAGAAAGTTGCAATTGTAACCGGAGGAGCCTCAGGACTAGGCTATGCTACTGCCAAAAAATTTGTAGCATCGGGAATCAAGACTATCATTATCGGAAGAGATGAAAACAAGCTAAGAAAGGCAGCTGCAGAATTAGGTGAACTAGCTATAACTTATAGCTTTGATCTAAATGATTCCGAAGGTATTCCTACCTTGATTGAGGATATTATAAGCAAATTTGGAAGAATTGATATTTTGGTAAACAACGCTGGAATAAATTTTAAAAAGAACTTCTTAGAAGTTACCGCTGAAGAATTTAGCAAAGTACTCAATACTAATGTTTTATCAGTATTTATAATGAGCCGGGAGGTCAGCAAATACATGGTGAAACAGGGTGAAGGTAGTATTATCAATATCAGTTCAATGGCAGCTCAGTACGGTATACCAAAGGTAATAGCCTATACTGCATCAAAGTCTGCAATAGAAGGAATGACTAAAGCAATGGCTGTGGAACTCTCTCCCTTAGGTATCCGGGTTAATTGTGTCGCTCCAGGATTTATAGTCACTGATATGACTGCTACTGCATTTAAAGACGATCCTCAGAGAAAAGAAAAAATCCTAAGCAGGACACCAATGGGTAAAATGGGAGATCCTGCCGATATAGCTGATGCTGTATATTATTTTGCCAACGGAACTTCCGCCTTTGTCACCGGAGCTATACTAGCAGTGGACGGAGGAAATTCAATTGGATTCTAATAATACAATACACAATAAAACCATAAACCTATAACCCAACCATGTTATGAATTACTTCAGTACAGCCACAAAATTACTCCTTTTAGGCGGGCTCATATCCTGTATGCCAAATGAACCAGTAGAAGAAATCGGACTTAAAAATACTTTTAAGGATAGCTTCACAATCGGAGCTGCATTAAATCATAAGCAGGTAAGGGAACTGGGCCAGCAGGAAGAAAAAATTCTTTTCCAACATTTCAACAGTATCACAGCAGAAAATCTGCTCAAATGGGGAAGTATTCATCCTAAGTTTGATACTTATAACTTTAAACCTGCAGATGATTTTGTAGAGTTGGGAGAAAAAATGGATGCTTTTATCGTCGGGCATACGCTAGTATGGCATAACCAGACCCCTAATTGGGTATTTGAGGATGCCGATGGAGAGCCTATGGAAAAAGAAGCCCTTTTGGAAAGGATGAAAGACCATATCAGAACAGTGGCAGGTAGATACAAGGGTAGAATACATGGATGGGATGTGGTGAATGAGGCCATTTTTGATGACGGCGAATATCGGACCTCCCACTGGTATAACATCACCGGCAAAGATTTCATTAAAGAGGCTTTCAAAACGGCCAGTGAAGTAGATCCTGATATGGAGCTTTATTATAATGATTATAACATGTGGAAACCTGCCAAAAGGAATACTGCCATTGAACTGGCCAAAGAGCTCCGGGCAGAAGGAATTAGAATAGACGGCATAGGTATGCAGGGACATTACGGACTGGAATCACCTTCACTGGAAGATATAGAAAACTCAATAGTTGCTATAGCCGACGCAGGCTTTGATGTAATGTTTACAGAAGTAGATATAGATGTACTACCCAATCCAGTGAATAGACATGGTGCAGATATAGATGCTACCTTCGAATATGAAGAAAAGTATAATCCTTATACAACAGAATTGCCAGAGGATATCCAACAAAAGCTTGCTGATCGATATCGTGAACTCTTTGAACTATTTCTGAAGCATGAAGATAAAATATCTAGGGTTACTTTCTGGGGATTGACTGACCAAGACAGTTGGTTAAATAATTGGCCCATAAGAGGTAGGACTGCCTATCCATTGCTATTCGAAAAAGATGGCACCCCAAAAGAAGCTATTATCAACAAACTTACCGATCTGAAAAAACAATAATTTATAAACGATTATCTGCAATTATGGCTTTAAATCATTTAATAGTGCATAATTGCAGATAATCGAATATAGTCTTATCACCAACAGCCTCTGGGGAAATTTTGATCTAAGGACCTATTTTTTCTATTTACTTAATTCGTATATATCTGATTAAAATCAAGGTTTTTTAAATTGTTAGACATTTTTTTTCTATACTCAATTATGTGGATTGACATTTTTAAAAGGTCTCTGTAAAGGTTACTCTAAAAATAATGTACCCAACCACATATCTAACTTGATAATCCTTCCAAAACAGATAAAATTAACTTCACATTGTTTAAAATTAAAAGAGGGAATTCTTGATCCAAAAATGACATCGATATCATTTATATAATTTGATATTATTTTATTACAATTTTTGTACTCTTAGCAAAATAAAGATGCCTTCTATTAACCCATTTTATAGATTGGGTTTATTTTTTTGAATTTATAGAAAAGGCTATTATGAAAATTTATT
>DATHVH010000078.1:0-5872 GCA_035461405.1 Anditalea sp. | reverse complement strand
TCCAAAACTGCAAAACCATTGATAGAAGCCTGCTTATTGGCACAGTCCCATTATTTGGATATTACCGGAGAGCTAGATGTTTTTGAGATGGCCAAGGACTTTGACTTGCAGGCCAAAGACAATGAGGTCATTATCATGCCTGGAGTGGGATTCGATGTAGTGCCCACAGATTGTATGGCCAACCATCTAAAGAAAAAATTACCTGGAGCAACACATCTCGAATTGGCATTCATGACTATAGGGGGTGGTATCTCCCACGGGACTATGGCTACTATGGTAGAAGGTCTCGGTAAAAATGGTGCAGTAAGAGCAGATGGGAAAATTGAAGAAGTGCTGATAGGACATGAAGGAAAAGAGATCGATTTTGGAATGAAAAAATGCTGGACCATGACCATTCCATGGGGGGATATTTCTACAGCTTATACATCTACGGGTATAAAAAATATTCAAGTATTTACAGCCATCCCAAAGACTACATTCAATCTTTTAAAAGCTCAGCAGCTGATCAATCCTATACTGCAGAATAAATGGGTCAAAGGAATGATAAAAGATTATGTAGACGAGAATATAACAGGTCCTACTCCGGAGCAAAATAAAAATGGCGTCTCTTTAGTGTATGGAAAAGTAAATGATGAGGTAAATAATGAAATAGAAGCCCGTTTAAAAGGACCCGAAACATATGCATTTACCGCAAAGCTAGCTGTACTTCTTTCTAAAAAAGTTTTGGAAACGAAAGATAAATATGGCTATTTTACTCCTGCAAAGTTATTCGGCCCTGACTTGGTTTTAGAAGTGGAAGGTGTAGAATTCATTTAAAATCTTTTGATCTTATATCACATTTATGAAAAAAATTATATTAACCACACTCTTATTTTTAAATACCTTATTACTTTTTGCCCAAGAAACTGTCCCTACTACCACTGCTGATACAGAACTGACTGATTTATTCTTAAATTATTGGCCAGTAGTTTTGCTTCCAATTTTCATGATTGTGATTTGGGGAGCGTATAGGAGGAGAAATAGAAATAGAGATCAATAGAAGGGGAAGATTTAAGGTAGTAAAAGGTAAAAAGAAATAGGTAAGAAGTAAAAAATCATCACAGTTGTCACTTTTTACTTCTTACTTATTTCATTCGTACTTCAAACTTCATACTTCTTCCTAAACTTCCATATACCCTTCAAAAATCTTGACGGCTTTTCCGAAAATTTTTACTCTATCCCCATGGATTTCCATCCGCATTTCACCTTCACGCTGACTGGCCTGATAGGCATTTAAACTGGTTTTTTGGGACTTTTTATGCCAATAATCCATTAAAGCACAATGTGCAAATCCTGTGACAGGATCTTCCATCACCCCAATATTAGGAGCAAAATACCGTGAGTATATATCAAAGGGCTCTTTGCCTTTTGCTGTTATGATGATCCCCTCTTCGCTTTCATCGGCAATTTCCGCTAAATCTGGAACTAAACTTTCTATATCTTCATAAGTGCCTAATTCAATAATCCAATTACCCTTTAGCTTGGCAGATCCCACTACTTCTTTATCCATAAAAGTGTTTTCAAAAGCAGGGTGAGGCATAAATGTAGTTTCAATCAATGGAAAATCCATTACTATCTCTTCTTCCCGTCTGCTCACCGATAGCATACCACTTCGTGTTTCAAACTCTATTATTGCATCTTTGGAAACAATGCCTTCGTCATATAGCATATAGGCAGAAGCAAGTGTAGCATGACCACATAGATCGACTTCAGTAGTGGGTGTAAACCATCGAAGATTAAAAGAATTTTCCCCTGTCTGCTCAATAAAAGCTGTTTCACTCAAATTCATTTCTGCAGCAATAAGCTGCATACCCTCTTCACTGATAGGTGCAGGCAAAAAACATACTGCAGCAGGATTTCCGGAAAAAGGTACATCGGTAAACGAATCGATCTGAACTATTGGTAATTGCATATGATTGTTTTTATAGTATAATTAGGAATTTAGCACTTCCAGAGAATCTAAAATGATAGCACCGGCATCGGCCATTTCTTTCACTGCATCATCAAAATCTCCAGGTCTTATATTCACTGCCCTAGTTGCGTCTTTTATTAAAAAAGTTTTAAATCCCTCACTAAGAGAATCTAATACAGTGAACTTTACACAATAATCTGTTGCAAGGCCTACTACATAGACTTCATTGACACCATGTTTTTTGAGATAATTGGCTAATCCTGTATTTTTTTTCCGATTGTTGTCATAAAATCCACTATAGCTATCCACCATGGCATCAGTGCCTTTCTGAATAATATTTGCCCATTTTTTTGTATTTAGGCTAGGGTGAAATTCAGCACCCTTAGTCTCTTCTACACAATGTACCGGCCACAGGATCTGATCAATGCCTCCCAGCTTGATTATATCTCCCACTATATGGCCTCTATGATTCGCTGCAAAACTTCCATGCTTAGTGGGATGCCAATCCTGAGTAGCTACTATAAATTGGAATTGCTCCTGCAGTCGGTTGATTATCGGTATTATTTTATCACCCTCTTCTACTGCCAGTGCTCCGCCGGGAAGAAAATCATATTGGACATCTACTATCAGTAATACTTTCATAAGTTTAATCTAAAGAGTTTAAATAATTGACAATCATCGGTGCTATACTTTCTATTTGAAGAAAATCATCAATCAAATGGTTTTGTGGATATGAATTGGTAGTGATCACTTTTTCGATCACCCCGCTTTCTTGAATTCTTTTCAGTGCCCCATTATTAAACAGACCATGAGTGGTGATGGTAAATATATTATTTGCTCCCGCATTTTTATAAGCTCGCGCAGCATTGATCAGCGACCCTCCAGTCCTGATCATGTCATCATAGATAACCACATCCCTATTTTCCACATCTGCACTAATGGAGGTAACCTCAGTTTCTTCCCCGCTCACACGCCTCTTAAAAACAAAGGCGGCATTTACCCCCATATCATTAGCTAGCGACTCCACCCATTTAGCCCTACCAGCATCCGTGCATGCCATTACAAAACCATTGGTGGCCAGTTCCAGTGCTACCCGAGTCACTATAGGTTTACAATAAATATGGCTCAGTAACACCTGCCCTTCAAAATAATAGGGGATGCCTTCCGAATGAAGGTCAAAAAATACAAAATGATTGCCCATACTGGTTCTCGGCAATGATGAAAGCATCACCGCTCTTGCTTTTGCGGTGACTACCTCCCCATATTTAACCGCCCGCTCCATCGTAGAGTAGCCAAAGTAAGGAAAGATCAAGTAAATGGATTTTGCCCCATATTTAATTAATGCATAGGCCAAGTCATAGATCTCCAAAGTATCACTGTCTGATGTAGTACCGCCTATCAGCACCACATCTCTACCACTTACATTGGATAGAATACGTTGATACCTTTCCCCGTCGGGAAAAGTACTTACTTCTAGCTGTCCCCTTTCAAAGTCCCGCTCCTGCAATATTTCATCCTGTAAATAACGATAACTGCGAATGGCAAAAACTATTTTTTTATGTTTATTCATTGATTTTTAGCTTTCAATACTAGTTCCGTTTTAAGGTTAAATAGCGATTCTTCTAAACCTACAGGATAAATATGTGGATTCACCAATCGCTTATGTGCCTTATCAAATTTTTCTAGATTGGCTTTTGTCCTTTCTTTTATTTGATGAATATCTAGCCTTTCATATACTTTTTCGCCCCCTTTGAAAATAGGTTTAAGTAAAATTTCACTTTTTAGTCCAGGTTCTATCTTTTTCCTTTTTGTTGGGTCTATCGGGTCAATGATCAATAATTCATCCCCTTGGGGATGTTGATCTTCCAGAAAGATCATATCCGCGTTTACCTTTCCATTCCGGAAAAATCTCTTAACATTCTGAACCCCCGGAATGTTAATTTTAATTGTTTGCTGAGATACTTTTAGTTTTGGCTCCCAAGCTCCTTCTTTGTTCTTTATAGCAGCTAATTTATATACTGCACCTAGAGCTGGCTGGTCATACGCTGTAACCAATTTAGTACCTATACCCCAAACATTGATAGATGCCTCTTGTACCTTAAGAGAAAAAACTAGGTATTCATCAAGATCATTGGAAGCGACTACCTTAGCATCAGGAAATCCTGCGCTGTCTAACATTTCCCTAGCCATATTACTGTAATACGCTAAGTCACCGGAGTCAATCCGTACCCCAACCATTTGCTTACCTTTGGACTGTAATTGCTTACCTACCTTTATGGCATTTTGCAGACCGGTATAGGTATCATAAGTGTCTACCAAAAAGACACAATTATCGGGCATAGCTTCTGCATAGGCTTCAAACGCCTCCAATTCTGAATCAAAGGACATGATCCAGCTATGTGCGTGCGTACCGGATACTGGAATACCAAAAAGCTTTCCAGCCATCACATTAGACGTAGAAGAACAACCTCCTATATAAGCTGCCCTACTGGCTGCCAACGCCCCATCTATACCCTGGGCGCGGCGAAGGCCAAATTCGAGAACATCCTCTCCCCTAGCAGCAAGTGCTATCCGCGCAGCCTTCGTAGCTATGAGGGTCTGAAAGTTTATGATATTAAGCAGTGGAGTTTCTAGAAGCTGGCATTGCACTAACGGACCTTTTACTCTAATCAGGGGGGTATTAGGAAAAACCACCGTCCCCTCCTCTACTGCGTCTATATCACAGGAAAACCTCATGTCTGCCAGATAATCGATAAAGGCCTCTTCAAACATAGGTTCTCCCGACTTACTTTTCATCTCACGAAGATACGTTAGGTCATTCTGGTCATACTGGAAGTTTCGGCAATAATCAATCACATAGTCCAGTCCAGCAGCTATCGTAAATCCGCCCTGGAAGGGGTTTTTACGAAAAAAAAGATTGAATACAGCTTCTTGTTCTGCCTTGCCCGATTTCCAGTAGCCATAGGCCATGGTCAGTTGATAAAAATCTGTCAATAGGGCCAATGACCCCTGGTATAAATCCTTAGTTATTTTCATCTGTTTATAATGTTTCCACAATCAGGAAAGTGGAATCCTGCAGCAATGCTTATCATCCGTCTTATTGTTATTTGGTTCATGATCAATACATTATCGTCATGCCCGGTTTTATTTAGATCTTAAATTTAAAATCACCCCTCCTAGTACCATCAGCATTCCCACATAAATTAGGATATCGTATGTTTCGTTAAAGAGTAAAAATCCAAAACCTAAGGCATAAATTATTCCTATATAATTTAGGCTAGCTATCTTCGACAACTGTGAATTTTGGTAAGCCATCGTCATATAGTATTGGGCAAGTTGAGTAAATATACCTATTCCCAACAAAATTAACCAATCCCATCCTTGGGGCTGGACCCAATTAAATATACTAACTATTGTCACCAGTGGTAGTGCTACCAGTGGAAAATAAAATACGATGACCAATGGATGCTCTGTAGAACTTATTTTCCGGATGATATTATAAGCAAGTCCGGAAAAGAAAGCAGATATTATCCCTATCGAAAGCCACCATGCGGAAATCCTTGGATCAAAGCCCTCGATAAGCAGTACCCCACCAAAGGCTATCGCAAAATAAAGAAACTGAAGTGGTTTTACTTTTTCTTTTACTATTAGGATACCTAGCAGACTGGTAAAAATCGGAGAAAGATATTGAATGGTGACAGCGCTGGCCAAAGGGATATTCTGAAGGGTATAGAAGAAAGATATCAATCCTACCGAACCTGTTACTCCTCTTAAGATCAGTAACTTCTTATTGTTTCCAAAAGGAGGAATTTTTTTGCGCTTTAAAATAATATAGCTCGCCACAAAACTGAATAAAGACCTAAACAAAATGATCTCAATGGCAGGCAGGTGAGAGATATACTTCACCGAAACATTCATTAT
>DATHVH010000077.1:0-1869 GCA_035461405.1 Anditalea sp. | reverse complement strand
GCTGGCTTATGCGCAAGTGATGGAAGCCTTTTCGCTGATCAACCAAAACATGCAGAAAGGCACCAACCAACTGGAAGCTATGGAGGAGTTCAGGCACCTGAATACCGCTCACGAGTTATTTGAACAAAGACAAGATTAAGGATATGAAAAAATATATAATATTACTACTCATGTGCCTGGTAGTCACCGGCGCACAGGCACAGGATGATGCCATCGTGAAGTTCTTTTCCAAATACATGGAAGACGATCGCTTCTCAAGGGTTTATATCAGCCCGAAGATGATGCAGATGGCAGGTGGGTTTCTAAAGACTGAAGCCACAAATATGAAGCAGGATGAAAAGGATTTGGGCGAACTTATCACCAAGGTAAGGGGAATCAGAATCCTCAGCGCTGACGGAGTCAATGGTAAAAACCTCTTTAATGAAGCCATGGGTACCCTTCTTAAAAATAAATATGAAGACCTTATGGATGTGGAAAGCAAAGATTCCAGTGTGAAGTTTATGGTCCGTGAAGAAAATGGACTGGTAAAAGAACTTCTCATGATCTCAGGATCCAAAGGAGATTTTACACTACTTAGCATGCTCGGCAATTTCACCTATCAGGACCTCAATATCCTTGCAGAGAATACCAGTATGCCTGGGATGAAGGAGTATCAAAGTGGACAGAAGAAAAAGTAAGAAGTAAAACGTGAGAAGTAAAAGGTTGCATGAGGATTATGCCTAAATAACATTGACCGTTTGGTTAAGATTATCTAACTAATACCTAATCACCAAATGCTTATAAATATTCCATTTATTAAAAACATAAAATCAATCAAATGAAAAAACTAATCTTAGCGGCACTGTTTCTAGTTATTAACTTTTCCGCATTTTCACAGTCCAAAAGTGTTGACGCACTGTATAACAAATATAAAAACGACAAAGATTTCTTCCATATGGACCTGGGTGGGAACTTTATGAATTTTGCCAAGGGGCTGAACATCACCCTTGATGAAGGAAATATGGAGGCTATTGCCAAATCGGTGGAAAGGGTAAAGTTTTTCAAACTTCCGGCTAATTCCTCAGCCAAATCTGATTTTACTGCACTGCAGAGAGGATTGGAAAAGGAACGCTTCGAACTGATGATGGAAGTTTCCGAAAAGAAAAGCGGCGTATCCATGTATTCGAAAGGTGGAAATAAGATCCATGATCTCATCATTCTGATCGCTGGAGAGGGTACTGATTATATTGTGCTGGAGCTGAAAGGGGATTTTGATGCGAAGACGCTTGCGAAAGCTGGTTCTTCTTATTGATTTAGGATTTTGGATTCATGATTTGGTTTAAGTCTGAAATCATGAATTTCTATAATTATTTTTTGGGAAAAAATTTATTATATTTAATAGAATTAATTAATTGTTAAAATGGATATCACTATTAAATATAGAATAATATCAGAAATCATAAAAAGTGATGATGAGCAAGTTTTGAATGCTGTCAAGTCTCTTTTAAATATAGAGGATCCAATAGACTTTTGGGATGAAATGAGCGAGGAAGATAGAGAGGCTATAGATGAAGGATTAGAGCAGCTGGACAAAGGACAATACTTGTCTCAGGATACTGTTCGTGATGAAATTAAGAAAAAATTTAATTTTAAATAAGGTCGTTGCCAATTCGATATTCTCTTCATGCTAGGAATGAGGAAATAGAATAGCTAGAGTATATTATTAGGGAATTAGGTCAAAATAATGCAGAAGAAATATTTAATAAGATTGAAGCATCTATGGATCTGATTTCTAAGACCTCAGTCATGTATCTAGAATCCAGAAAACGAAAAAATTTAAGAAAATTAGTATTCAGTAAACAGACCAGTATTTACTATAGCATTAATAAA
>DATHVH010000076.1:0-5853 GCA_035461405.1 Anditalea sp. | reverse complement strand
AGAAACTAATCCGTACTTTTTCAATATGGGCCATTCTTCAGGGCCGGTGAGTTCTATAGATTTGATGCCTATTTCATTTGCTGCTTTGCAAAGATCTTCCAGTGGAATGCTATCATAGCACCAGCGGCAAACTGAATGATTGATCCGCCCCCTTAATTTTTCGGGAAGTGCCATTTCAGTTGCAGATACCCTTTGGGACAAACTAAATCCAAGAGAACTCAATGCCACTGTACCTGCCATTTTCTTTAGAGCTCCTCTGCGTGAAGTATCTTTCATATTATCGTTTTTTAACTTGCTTAAATATATAATAAACCTTCATTAAAATATCGCTTACCGTGGTAAATAATCTACTACAAATGCATCTTCCAAAATGTCTAATTCTCCAAGTAATTCGCCAAATTTCTGGTGATTAGGATGAGGTAAATAATTGTCTCTTGCAGCAGCATCTTTAAAAGTAAGCATATAAATATGTGTAAATCCATTGTGCTTATTTTCCGGACTATCATTTATCCCGTGTTCGAAGGCTGTAATCCCTGGAACGGAATCTTTCAGTTCACCAAAAGCCTTCGTTATTTTATCTATTTGCTCAGTGCTGGCTTGTGGCTTATACTTGAATATTACTATATGTCTCATTTGCTCTTTTATTTAAATCTATTTATTTGAATTTACAAAAAAATCCTCTTGTGCGCAGTGTTGTAAACGATGGCTAAAAATCCTCAAACCACCAATAACAATTTTATAAGGGGTCTGTCGACCGCAGACTGTGCACCAATTGATATATGTAAAGAAAGGAACCATGCATGATTCCCTTTCCTTAGGCATATTGATATGATTTAATTTTTATTGAATTATATCATCAATTGACTTTAGCTTTTGATAATGTAAATTCAGGTAATTTAATAATTTGGCCTCCATTCATAGCTGATTCATGTGCTAAGATTCCCACGCAAGTTATATTGGCGGATTGCTGAGCATTGGGATAAGGCTCTCTGCCTTCCACCAGTGCACTTACAAATTCATGGACCAGATGTGGGTGAGATCCTCCATGACCGGCGCCCTGTATAAATGATAAATGCTGATTATCATCAGAATCATACACCCCAGCTGTTGTGAAATGCTGAATTTCTTCTGGTAAAAGGTGGGCGTAATCTGGTATCTTAACTTTAGAAGGTTCTTCTCCTGTATGCACTACACTATCTTCATGCTCTATCAAAGTCCATTCGAAAGACTTCTTGGATCCGTATACATCGAAACTTTCTCTATACTGACGGGCAGTATTGAATAGTGAACGAGTCACTTCAGCCGCCAAATCAGAATCCTTGAATTTGATATGACAGGTTTCGATGGCAAAGGGTGAACCGTATTTTGGTATCAGGTTTTCGTCAATTCTGCCTGAACCAAAGCAAGAAACATATTCTGCCTCTGCATTTGGCAAAGCCAAAACTGGTCCTACACAGTGCGTAGCATAATGCATGGGCGGTAAACCTTCCCAATAGCCCGGCCATCCAGCCATTTCCTGCTGGTGTGATGCACGTAAGAACTGAATTCTCCCCATCTCTCCTTTGTCATACATCTCTTTTACAAAGAGAAATTCCCGGCTATAGATAACCGTTTCCATCATCATATAAGTCAAACCAGTCTCCTGGACAGCTTCTACTATTTGTCAGCATTCGTCTACCGTAGTAGCCATAGGAACGGTACAAGCTACATGCTTACCAGCACGAAGGGCTGCTAAAGACTGCTCGGCATGATTCTGAATCGGGGTATTAATATGTACTGCATCCACTTCTGGATCTTTTAATAGCTCATCATAATCTGTATATCTTTTTTCAATTCCAAAAGCATCTCCAATTTCATCCAATTTGCTTTGGTTTCGCTGACAGATTGCATACATATTAGCATTAGGATGCTTCTGATAAATAGGTATAAACTCAGCACCAAATCCAAGTCCAACAATAGCTATATTAATTTTTTTCTGACTCATCTGTTTATAGTTTTTAGTTGACAAAATTTATAAATCAATAAATATTTTATATGGTTTTACGCAATGATGCCAGTAGCCATTATTCCTTTGGTTTATGAAACCGAAGACTTAAGACCGATGACTGAAGCACGTGCCATTCTAGCATAAACCGTAGATTCTATATTTATCATTTCATTACTACCTCGTGTCACGTCCTGATTTTACATGACACATTTTCTTTTCATTATTTGATATTTCAAGCTGACAATAGAAAGGAATCATTCTTTTCTGTGGACCCGTTTTAATATTTCGTACCTACCTGCCTACCGGCAAGGCAGGCGGCACGGTTAGTCTACTTCCGCATCATCTTATACTACCAATATTCCGTACCTACGGCACGGTAAATTTATTATGTATGTATGTCGTACTTTGTCCTTCCCACTTCGAATTTAACTTCGCTCTTTCTTTTTACAAATTTTTTACCCTTATATCCCTTCAGCCCATTTTTTCAAAAACGCAAAGCCTTCTGATGCAAAACCATCTTGGCTTGGGACGAGTGGCTTCCAGATGCATACCGCTCCGGCTAGTTCTTTTACTTCCGGTGTAAAACTTTCTATCGAAACCACGCCTTTATAATTGATAGCTGCCAATCCACGCTGATAGTCATCCCAACGGGTTTGTCCGGTCCCCGGCGTGCCTCTGTAATTTTCACTTACCTGAAGATGAATTAGCTTATCCCCAACAGATCGGATGGCGGCTTCCAGATCTCTTTCTTCGATATTCATATGGAAACCATCCAATAAAACTTTAGCAGCAGGATGGTTAATATCATCTATCAAGCGGAGTACATCTTCAGCTGTATTGACCAGGTCAGATTCAAATCTGTTTAAGGGTTCCAACGCTATTTCTAATCCCTTCTCCTCAGCCATTTGGCAAACCTTTCGAAGATTGGTAACCGCTCTTTCCCATTCTATCTTTTTCTGATCAGGGGATACCAACCTAGCTTTCCCTACTGCCGAATACATCGGACCAGCAAAGAATTTAGCGCCCAATTCCACACAAATATCCATGCAGGCTGCTATGTAATCCATACATATTTGATGGTACTGCGGATCATCATGCGTTAAATCTCTAGTGGGACCAAAAGCACCACATATAACACATTCCAAACCATTGGCTTTTAATGCTTCTTTTACTTTTGCTACCTCTATTAAATCTGGATCTTCTACTGGTATCTCTACTACCTCATAACCCATTTCCTTAATTTTAGGAAAAAGCTTAATACTATTAGTATTAAAAGGAGATGTCCATAGCCAAGTACTGACTCCAAGTTTTATGTTACTCATTTATATTTAATCTTTTAATTACAAATATTACTCTACTATCATCACCCCGTTCATCAACCTCCAATGGCCAGGAACAGTACAAACAAAAGGATATTCACCAGGCTCGGTAGGCGCTGTGAAAATCAGGGTTTCCCTTCCTTCTGGATTTACCAGTTTAGTGGCAATGATCACCTCTTTCATTTTAGGTACATAGTTCTGATCAGCCCCTTTGGGGTCTCGAGCCAATTCATCTGCAGCCTTACCTACCTTTTCCAATGAACCTTTCTGTAAAAGAAGGAAATTATGCTGCATGAAATCCTGGTTTTCAAAATGTAGTGTTACTTCCTGTCCAGCTTTGACTGAAATGGATTCCTTATCAAACTTCATCTCATGTTCTACCACATTGAGGTTAATGGTGATCGACCCTGCAGAACGATCGGTTTTAGCAGGTTGGGTAGGATTTTCCAATGCAGCATTTGCATTGATTTCATTGGATACCAATGCCGCATTTGGATTTTTCAATGCTAAAGAACCATTCCGCTGTAAGTTGCCCACAAACCTGAACCTATCAGGATGGTTGCCTACTTTGTGTTCCTCAACATCAAATCCAACACGGATTCTTTCTGTAGTAATTGGCTGATTAAATAAAGAAGGTGCTTTTCCCTTGCCAACAGCTGCATCATTTACCAGGATAGTCATTTCCCCTCCTTCAGCAAGTCTTGCTATCACATCAAACCTCTCTTTAGGAAGTGGAGATCTGGATATAGCTTTATAAGTTTCACCGTTTTGTCTAACCACCCAGTTGAGTTGGTTATTTTGGATGTATAGACTGTAGCCAAAATTATTATCTCCTTGAGCTACCACCACGCCTTCCAATCCATCATCTGATGGACTCATAGATGCTCTTATGGTTATTTCTTTCTGAGTTACATCCGGTGGAAATAAGATAGGAGTCCACCTATCTAAAACATACTGTTCCTCACTCATACTTTTGATCAGCCGATCTGAAAGCGACATAAGAGAATCTGGTACATTTACATCCCGGGTGCCGGCCGCCTGTAAGTAGCTGTCCTGATAGGTAATCGCGGCAGCAAAAAATGCCTGTGGTAAATATTCATCTTCTGCGTTTTCTTTTTTACCACTCGCTTCGTACAATAATCTTCCGACATCCGGTGAGCCAGGGGTATCTGCTATGGCTAAAACTGCTGCCATTCTAGTCCTCAAATCCGGATCATCCAATAGCTTGGCCTCTATTATTTTGTTAACTGTTTCTGTATTTCGTGGCAATACCTGAATCGCATTTTTTCTTACGCCTGCAGAGGGGTGCTTTAAAGCTTCCATTGCCACTGCCAGGGCTTTTCTATCTGAACCATCCAATGCTCCCAAACCATGAAGGGTCCATAACGCATGTACCACTGGACTATTTAATCCAAGTTCATCTACACTCTTATCATTGACCAAAGAATATAATCTAGGCACTATATCTTTGTCTTTGGATTCCACTATCAACCGTTGGGCTGTGGTCCTCCAAAACATGTTGTCATTTTTCAAACCTTCTATCAAACTCTTAGGGTCATTTCTGTCCAGCTGTACCGGTTTATAAGCCTTAGCACCCTTATATACTACACGATAGATCCGACCATGCCTGCTGTCACGGAGGGGATTTATATAGGCATTCCCATCACCATTTTCAAACCCTCTAGGCGTAGGGTTATGCTGTATGATAAAGTTATACCAATCGGCCACCCAAACTGCTCCGTCAGGACCTACTTCTGCATGAACAGGTGAAAACCATTCATCGGAACTAGCCAATAAATTAAATCCATTTTCTTCTACATAACCAGCCCCCTTTTTATTTAAAATAACATTGTGAAGGACACGGCCTGTTGGTTCTGCTACTAGCCCTACCCTATTCCAATAGGACTTAGGAAAGCTCCTGGCCGTATATATATTATGCCCTGCTGCAGCAGTATATCCACCATGCCAATCTACTTGTCGCAAATACGGGGTGACGTGAGGCATATCGTAATGTGAATCAATCCTGTGTACAGTGTTTCCTGAACCTCCAGCTACTGAACGTTTCACATATTTATTTGGCATAGCGAAATAAGCACTGTGAAGTCCATTAGCAGTGGAAATGAATACATCAAATTCTTCTGAAAAACCTAATCCCCATGTATTATTTGATGTTCTTCCCAGATATTCTAAATTTTCCCCGTTTGGATCAAAGTTGTAAAGACCCTGGCCAAAAGTCAGATCCTTACCACTTACATTTCCATTAAACCCGGCATAGCCTAAAACTCCCCAAACTTTATTATCCAGTCCATATTTAAGATTGGATGGTCCCGCATGCGTGTCGTTCTTTCCCCAACCGGTCATGATTTTTTCCCTTACATCCGCTTTCCCATCACCGTTTGTATCTTTTAAAAATATAAAATGCGGGGCCATGGCCACTATTAATCCTCCGTTCGCAAAGGTCATACTAGTGGGAATATTCAACCCATCTGCAAAAACAGTAACCTTATCTGCTCTTCCATCACCATTAGTATCTTCTAAGATTTTGAT
>DATHVH010000075.1:0-2090 GCA_035461405.1 Anditalea sp. | reverse complement strand
CAGTGAATCCCTAAAAAAATTCATCCTACTGATCTGATATTTTTCATTTAATTCAAGGTATTCGTTAATATTTTTATGTAAGGGAGAGTAGCCTTCATACAACATCCGATCAGGACATGGTGAATATTTACAATCAGTATGATGATCCAGATGCTGCACAAAAAATGAAATGGTGGATTGATAGCTCTCTTCAATATGTTCCAGCACTTCATCATGATCTTCATCAATATATTGATTTCTTATAAAGGCCACCGTGAAACCGATGATAAGGCTAAACACTATTAAAGAAAGCCCAAGGACATAAACTTTATTTCTGGAAAGCACATCTCCTATATCCATATTTAGCATACTGAAGATAGGGATGCTGGTAAAGATGATTAATAGCGCTATCACAAATGCACTTAATAGATTATAGTCGATGCGTAAGGCCACTTTTTGAAATTGTCCTAGTTCCTTTACTCCGGCGAGATAAAGGTATTCTTCTCCCAGCGCAACAGGGGCTATAAAAACTTCATGATCTTCAGAATTGATCTGCAGTCTAATATTTTTATTGCCCAGCTTCATCAATCGATTTCCCTCCGGATCAGAGGAATCCGCATATAGATCATCAGGCAGGAACAGCCTCATGCCTTTCTGGTATTGAGGATATAGCACTAGCCCCCCTTGGTCTAATACATATATTTCATCAAAAAATTTATTGTTAAGATTGTGCTTCATTAAATCGTAAAAGCTGATGGGATGGGTGATGCCAAAATAATGATTGGATTCCCCAGAATTGGAGTCTCCCTGATATTTCCAATTAGTTTGTTTTAAAAGCGATTTGAGAAGGACTTCCGGCCGATAGGGAGTTTCAGCATCCTCGGAAGGCTTATGGTCAAAAGAAAAAAGATAATCTTTTTCAAATATAAAACTGCTATCAAAAGAAACCACATTTAAAGTTCTGTGCTTTTGAAATGCATAGATAGAGTCTTTGTCCTTCAAAAGTGTTATCTGTTGGATGGGAAATCTTCCGGGGCGATCCACTAATTTTGAAATCTTTTTGGCAGCACTGTCCTTGTCCAAATCAGACATGCTGAAAAACAACCGGTTTAAATAACCTTCCAATTGCTGATGGTACCCATCAAAAGCCTGCTGGAAATTGATCCGCGTGAGTTCGATACTCTTCATCGCCTGATGATGAAGCTGTTTTTTATTGGTCTGCGACTTCTGGAACAGGTAGGCTGCAATTAAAAATATTGCACCAAATAAAAATAACCACATTCTGATATTGACAAATTTCATAAAAGCTTCATTTAACCTTATAAAATTTTAAAAATATTATCTAATATAGAATTTTTGTAAAATAAAGTCAATAAGTAATTAATGATTATAAATTATTGTCAACTGAATTATCCTTCATAATGGATAAAGAGAAAAATAAAAGGCCTGATAAAAAAAACTAATCCCGATAAATAATAAAAACGCTCATACAACGATGTCCCTTCCCCTACGAGACGGGGTAGGTCCTGCATTAATATTTCTACCCACATTAGATGCCTAACGCCATTATCGGTTGATCCAGTCCCGCTAAGAACTTAATGTGGGTAAAATGGGTATCTAAGAGGAGATTTTTTCAGAAACAGGCAAGCCTCTTAATTCGAAAGATCTTTATAAGTGGGTGACAGAATTTTCACTGAAGGTAATGTGAGTGGACCTCACTATCTTAAAATTTTTTCGACAAAATCCAAAAACACTTTTTTATGAAGCTCAAGATCCATATCAGGAGATAGCGATACCCGGGCGATGTAATCTTTATCCCCTTCCTTGGTAGTCCCCTGGGTGGAGGTGGCGGGTATGGTCCAGTAACATCCTTTTAGCTGCCCATAGCTCACACAGTATTTGCTTTCATTGGGGATTTCGGTGATCATTTGGTGGATCAGTTTATCATTTAATGCCCTTTTATAAGATTCTCTCTCTTCAGCAGTGTCACCTTTGGTAGGAAGGTCCAATGAAAACACGGATGGGGTAAATCCCTGTTCCGCTAGTTTCTCTGACACAAAATTAATTTTCGCTCCCGGGAGTGTATCGCGTACAAAATTCACAAACTCACG
>DATHVH010000074.1:0-20040 GCA_035461405.1 Anditalea sp. | reverse complement strand
AAAGCCCGGGGTCTCCACATCCGGTTCAGGCCATCCACCTCCCCAGTAGGCAATAGGGGTGATGATGAACTTCATGCCCCTTTCTTTCATCTTATGGATGGTGTAGTCAAAAAGCTGTAGCCTTTCGTTTTGCAGAAGGTTGCCAAGTGTATCGCTGATTTCTGTATCCCATACATGCACCCGGTAAAGATCAAGTCCAAGCCGGGCAAAATGGTAAACATCATCATCTATGGCTTTTTCCTTATCTATCCCCATCCTATCCGCCATCGTGAAGGCATGGGCGAAAGGAGTGGTATAATTGATTCCAAAGCCTTTCACTTCTTCCTCATTTTCAGTCCATCTGATGATTCCTTTGTCATCGATAAATACCACATCTTTTTCTTGCGCAAATGTAGATTGGATAGCAATATGGTAGGTAAGCAATAATATGGAAAGGACGAATAGGTTTTTCATTGGTTCGGTATTTTGAATAATTGGATCTATTTTATTCTAGAAGGTATATGACGAAAAATTGGAGGTGAAAATAGTAGGTGATGCAAATTACTATGAATATCTCATAAACAGAAGATATTCTATTCTACAATAAGATTTCTAGTTGTTATTTATTATTTAATTTGTCCATTATGGTTTGGATTGCTATTAATAATTATAGCATACTATTTGTATTGAGTCAGATAACAACCTTTTTGTTTATGAAAAAATTATTGTTATCCCAGTTTTTGATAGTTATGCTTATAGCCACGTCCTGTTCCCGAAATCCAGTGACAGGCAAGATGAACTTTGTAACTATCTCTGAAGATCAGGAGATAGCTATGGGAAAAGAATATGATCCACAGATAGTAGCAATGTACGGTCTCTATCAGGATGAAACCCTGCAAAACTTTATAGATACAAAAGGGCAGGAAATGGCTGCTATATCACACAGACCACATTTAGAATATGAATTCAAAATAATGGATTCCCCTGTGATCAATGCCTTTGCTGTACCTGGCGGATATGTCTATTTTACCCGTGGCATAATGGCTCACTTTAATAATGAAGCTGAGTTTGCCGGAGTTTTGGGGCATGAGATAGGCCATATTACCGCTAGGCATTCTGTCCGGCAGCAGAGTAAAGCTATGCTTGCTCAGGTGGGTATGCTAGTAGGTTTAATAGCCATGCCAGAGCTTGGCCAGTTTTTAGATCCGGCCAGTCAGGCACTCGGAATATTAATGTTAAAGTATGGGCGTGATGCAGAAAGAGAATCTGATAGATTGGGAGTAGAATATTCTTCCACTATTGGTTATGATGCTCAGCAGATGGCGGGCTTTTTCCAAACGCTTGAAAGACAGCAGGCCATCAGTGGGAGGGATCCTTTGCCAGATTTTCTTTCTACTCACCCATCGCCTACAGATCGAAATAGAGATGTAGCCGCCCTAGCAACAGAATGGCAGACAAAATTAAATTTACAGGACCCAATCGTCAATAGAAACGAATACCTTAAAAAGATAGAAGGATTAATTTATGGAGAAGACCCCAAGCAGGGCTTTGTAGAAAACAATGTATTTTATCATCCAGATCTGAAATTTAATTTCCCCATACCCCAGGACTGGACACTTCAAAACACTCCACAGCAGGTTCAGATGGCTCCTAAAGAGGGGAATGCCCTGATGATGCTGGCCATTTCTGCAGGTAAATCACCTAGAGAAGCGGCAGAACAAGTAGCACAGCAGTATAAACTGGATGTAACCTCTTCTGATGACCGCACTGTCAATGGGCTAAGTGCAGTAAGAGTATTGGCCGAACAAAAGCAGGAACAAAATACATTACGGGTTTTGTACTATATAATCCAGCAGGGGGAATATATGTACCTCATGTTAGGCGCATCTTCACTAAATGAATTCAGTACCTACGAAGGAGTATTCGAAAGAACCATGACCGGATTTGCTCCCCTTACAGATCAGGAAAAAATTAATAGAAAACCACAACGTATCGTTTTGAAAAGCACATCAAGAAGAATTTCATTTGGAGATTTTCTAAAGGAGAATAATGTACCAACTGCCCGATGGGAGGAATTTGGGATATTAAATGGCTTTACATTAGAAGATATGATAGAAAGTGGAACATTAATCAAATTGATTAATTGAGAATTTCACCATTAAATAAAAAGGATTTTTACGGTATCTTACCCTGGAATGAAGATTCCTTCTGCATACTCCATTTTTAGGAGTATGCTTTTTTTAATTATGAATTAAATCATGCATTCATCCCGAAAAAATTTATTTTCATTTCTATAATTTTACCGTTGATTGGATAAGTTTTAATACAAAATGAAATATATTAAGTTATTTATTTCACTTTTATTTGTGAAAAAATAGATTTGGTATTGAATTTTAATCCAAAAATCAATTAATTAAAATAATATTTTTTTATCAGACAATAGAGGTTTCTCTTTCCTATTTATAGGTTACATTTTTTCAAAACTCACTTTATTATCTCTATCATATTTATAATCAGTGGTTTATAATTTTTTCCAATATGGTTTAAGGTCTTTATATGCTATTTCTGGATAAAAAGACCAGTGAGACTCAAGTTGTAGTATTTTTATATAAATAATAAAAAATAAAGAAATTGCTAATAAAAATGATTTCTTCAGTATGATTTAAATATTTATATAATTATTAAATGTCTTTTTATTACTAATTTTATGTTATCTTTAGAAACCTAAACCGCAACATTGAACCAAAAACACTATAAGATGAGTAAAATTTTGATCATAGATGAAGAGTTGTCTACCTGCAACTTACTGGATAGGTTTCTGTCCAAAAATGGGTATGAAGTCAAAGTTTCCACTCAGGGAAAATCTGGTCTGAATCTTATAAAGGAGGAAAAATTTGATTTGGTGATTTGTGAATATCGTCTTGGAGACTTAAATGGCGGTGACATTTTAGAAGAAATAAAGGTATTGTCACCCCACAGCCAAGTGATCTTTATGACTGCTTACGCTAATATTCGAGTAGCTGTCGAATTAGTGAAAAGTGGAGCTTTCCATTATTTGGAGAAACCTCTGAATCCAGATGAACTTCTTAGTGTAGTGGAAAGAGCACTAGGTCAAAATGTTCAGGAAAAATCTCAAAGAAAAACAACTTATGTTGAATTGGAGAAGCCTCAAAATCAACAAGAATATGTAATAGGGAGATGCGAAGCTTCCAAAAAGATGATTAATCATGTACAATTAGTAGGACCTACTAATTATACTGTAATAATCGAAGGTGAAACTGGTACAGGAAAAGAATCCCTGGCCCGTTTTATACATCAGGAAAGTCATAGAAAAAATAAGCCTTTCATGGCTATAGATTGTGGTAGCCTTTCCAAAGAAATAGCTGCAAGTGAACTTTTTGGTCATGAAAAAGGAGCATTTACAGGAGCAACAACTGCTAAAGCCGGGGTCTTTGAACTGGCTGAAGGTGGGACAGTATTTTTGGATGAAATAGCCAATCTTTCCCTGGATATTCAGATAGCCTTATTAAGAGCGCTACAGGAAAAAGTTATTCGACGGGTAGGAAGCCTAAAGGAGATTCCTGTGGATGTCAGGATCATAGTTGCTACGAATGAAGACCTGTTCAGCAAGTCAGGTGGAGCTAAATTTAGGGAAGACCTTTATTATAGGTTGAATGAATTTACTTTGCGAGTACCACCTCTTAGAGAAAGAACCCAGGACCTTTCGTTGTTTGTAGATTTCTTTCTTGATAAGACTAGTGAAGAACTGCAAAAAGATAAACCAGTGGTTTCTGATGAAGTATATGATTATTTTAATAGATATACCTGGCCAGGAAATATAAGAGAATTGCGCAATGTAATTAGGCGTGCTTGCTTACTGACTAATGGTGAGGGAGTCATTCGTAAGGAATCCCTTCCCAGGCATTTCATGCAATCAGTTCAAGAACTGGGGAGCTCAGTGGAAAGTTTTCTGGAAAATGCGGAGGATGAAAGCATGGAACAGGATTTAAAGTCTACTGCTAAGATTGCCGAAAGTAAAAGGATAATGGAAGTACTCAAAGAAGTCCATTATAATAAAACCAAGGCAGCTGAAATTTTAAATATCAATCGAAAAACGTTGTATAGTAAATTAAGAATGTTGAATATAGAATATTAGATTATAGTAATAATCTTAATATTTATATAAATAAAATTAGCTAATAGTGGAAATTTAATGATATAGCATAATATATTTAAATTATAATCTATATAAATTAGCTTTTGATAAATGATTTGGAATAATTTTAGATAATTATTTTTTAAAAATAACTTACATATTGTGGAAAAGCCAATGCATAAATTAATTGACAAGAAGCCTGTCAGTGGAGCAGTTCAAGATCTTGAGAGTAATAAAAGAAAAAGAAACCGTATCACTAAAAAATCTGAAGTGAAGGTTCACCAATGGACATTCAGTACAGAGGTTAAATAATAGGAAATGTCGGAAGAACTATCGAAACCAGCTCAGGAGCAAGGCAGCCAACCTGGAAATGAACATGAGATGCACCCAAAGCCGGAGGCAGAAAGGAAACACGACCCTTCAAAAAAATTGGCTGGCAAAGTAGCTCTTATCACGGGAGGAGACAGCGGGATAGGGAGAGCTGTAGCAGTCGCTTATGCTGAACATGGGGCTGATGTAGTGATAGCTTATCTAGATGAAGACAAAGATGCTGAAGAGACTAAATCTATGGTAGAAAAGCACGGTCAAAAAGCTATAGTGATAAAGGGAGATGTAAGTAATAGTAAACACTGTCAGCATATAGTAGAAGAAACCATCAGTACATTTAGCAAATTGGATATAGTAGTCAATAATGCTGCTCAGCAATATCCTCAGGACCGCCTTGAAGATATTACCGAAGAACAATTGACCAAAACTTTTTCGACCAATATATTTTCATTCTTTTTCATCACCAAGGCGGCCTTACCTTATTTAAAAAAAGGAGCATCTATCATTAATACTTCTTCTGTCACTGCTTACAGAGGCAGCCATCATTTATTAGACTATGCTGCTACTAAAGGAGCTATTGTATCCTTTACAAGATCACTTTCTGCCAATCTTGCTCCAAAAGGTATACGGGTAAATGGTGTAGCTCCGGGACCGATATGGACTCCGCTCATTCCAGCTACTTTCTCTAAGGAACATGTAGATAAATTTGGTACAAATGTACCCTTAGGGAGACCTGGCGAACCTGCAGAAGTAGCTCCCAGTTATGTGTTTTTGGCATCAGAGGACGCTAGTTATATGACAGGTCAATTTCTCCATCCTAATGGAGGTGAGATCATAAATACTTAAAAATTTAATCTTGAGTAGAGTTATCTATTGTATAGTTATAAATACATAATCTTGATTTATTATAAAAACGACATGAGATACAAAGCACTTAATCCCTTATTGATTTTCAGAGCTATGGCTATCCATACCATCAATTCCAGAATAACCAATGGAGATGATGAAGAAAACACTGATAAAAGACCTCAACGAGACGAACACAAAAAAGATGAAGCTTTGGAGGAATATATCAATGATGATCCAAATGAGAAACCTGAGCCTCATAGTAATGATCCAAAAGAAGAAGAGATGGGCAGAAGCGATAAAGCTAAAGAGCAGCCATCCGATGAAAGAGATAGATACATGGATAAATAGGCCTTCTAAAAAGCTCTAATATTCTTCCCCTAAATTTCACCCTATACCGAGGAGCTTTATTTCATATGGTTTAATATGAAATAGATATTTCTTTGGTTTATATCGTTCATCATTAAATTTCAAAAACTTATATTTTTAACCTATCATGCCCGATCAGATCAATTTAGAAGATAATTCTTTAATTCAAGTGAAAAGAATTTTGGGACAGTATCCTGCTAATGCGCAAAGTGAAGGTCCAGCTTTAATAATAAGTGCAGGTATTCATGGAAATGAGCCCAGTGGTATATTGGCCCTGGATAGAGTATTCAGGGCTCTGGTTGACAATAATATATCATGTAAAGGCCAAATTACCGGAGTATCGGGTAACTTAGAAGCAATTAAAAGGAGGGTTCGATTAATAGATAAAGATCTTAATAGAGTATGTACTCTAGAATATGAACAAAGTATAAAGGAGGGCAATATGCCTGACTTTCATGAAGCCAGGGAATTTAAATCTCTCATAGAAGTGATTGAGGAAAAGCTGAAAAGTGATAAGCTTGAAAAAGTACTTTTTATGGACTTGCACACAACCTCTTCGGATACTACTCCCTTTATTAGTGTAAACAAACAGGATAAAAGTTATGATTTGGCAATAAAATTCCCATTACCGGTAGTAAAAGGTATTGAGAAGTATATACCTGGCCATTTCGATCATTATCTTACACTTAAGGGACATGTTGGTTTTACTGTAGAGGCAGGCCAGCATCTATCAGGTAAGTCCGTAGATTATCATGAAGCTATGGTTTGGATGATGTTAGAAATTTCCGGCATGGTTAATAAAGAAAGCATACCTGATTACGATCATTATTATAAGTTGTTGAAAGACACTTTTGGAGGAGAGAGTGGGTATGAAGTAGTGTATAGGCACTCATTAGATGAGGGAGATGAATTTGTCATGAAACCTGGATATAAAAATTTCTCACCTATATCGAAAGGGGAAATACTAGCAACTCAAAATGGTAAAGATATTACTTCAGAAATAGATGGTAGGATTTATATGCCACTTTATCAATCACAGGGCAGTGATGGGTTTTTTATTGTAAAAGAATGTTGAGGGATATATTAATTTAAAAAGGGCAGGAAATTTTTCCCGCCCTTTTGTTTAGCTATACATCTAAAGTAGCCAAATATTTGTTAGGCAACTTACCTAGATAATATTCTTGATATTCTATCTTTCTCTCTATAGATTCTATTATTGCTGCAGCAAATTTTTCTTTTTCTAATCTCTCCATACTTACTATACCTCCGGGACTATCCAGATTCAATTCCATAATTTTGTCACCCACTATGTCTATACCTGCCATAAACATCCCGTCTTGCTTTAATTTGGGAGCCACGATCTTGCACAGTTTCCTTATCGTATCATTGAGCTGGGCTTTTATAGGCTTTCCTCCTGCATGAATATTGCTTCGTATATCGTCCTTTTGATTTACCCGATGCATGGCAGCAGGTTTTCCTTTTACTTCTAGAATTTTACCATTCAATAGTATCACCCTGATGTCCCCATCTTTTGCTGCAGGTAGATATTCCTGGGCTATGACATGTCCATACCTGTTTATAGATTCCACTATTTGATTGATGTTTGTGGAATTATCTATAAGAAAAACATCTTTTCCTCCCGATCCGTGGAGAGGCTTTACTATGATTTTTTCCCCTTCTTTTTTATAAAAATCTTTAATTTCGTCAGGATTTCTAGTGATGATAGTTCTTGGTCTGACCACTTCAGGGAAATGCTGAAAATAAAGTTTATTAAAAGAAGTCATCAGGCTATATGGGTCATTAAGTACTAAGACTCCTCTCTCTACAGCTACTTGGGCGAATACCATTCCGGCAGTTTGGGCCCATGCCCTCTCACCGACATCTTCACTGGGGTTATTTCTCATGAAAAGTACATCCAAGTCAATGGTAGATATAAGGACTTTTTCTGTTTCCGGACTCTGGATCTGTTTGAGGTAGTTTTCTAAATTTCGGAATTTAGAATTACTGATTTTAACGGCCATAGCTCCCATATGTCCATCTTCCATGTAATTTAATTCACCGACTCCGGTAATATAGACTTCGTGACCTTTTTGGACTGCCGTGGAAGTAAGTAAAGTGGTATCATACCAAGCTTCTTCGGTTGCTATTTCATTTACTACAAATGCTATTTTCATGTTAGTGGTTATATGTTATAATTATTTGATTTAAAAAATATTAAGATATCAGTTTTAATAGTGAAACTCCATCTTTTATCTTTTCCAATCTTTCCAAAGCATTTTCATCACGCAAATATCGAGGGAATAGGGGTGATGGTTTTAATATCCCCCTCATTTTCAACTCTTCCATTAGCGGAACATGCTTGAGTGCTATTTTTCCAATAAATAGGGGCTCTAACTCTCCACCTTCTTTTAGGTAATCTATCAATTGAATAAGCCCTCTTAAGTATATTATATCTTTGGTGCAGCCCCCACCTTGGTGAATGCGTGCCGTTACCTGAAAAGCGGATTCTTTATCTAAGTTATATTTTTCAGTGAGCTCCCGAAATGTCTCTTCAAAATTATATCCTTCAGTGAGGGTGTGTCCTGCGACTACCCTGGCAGCTAATAAACGTAGCCTGTCACCAGTCAATCCTCCTACAAGATATTCCGCTAATACTGCTATTCCTTCCTGAAGTTCTTCGTAATCTGCAAATCCTGTGCTTAACTGTTTAAATGGCTGAGCTTTTCCGTTAAAAAATGTAAGGACGTGTGTTCCTATTTCATGATGTACCAGTGCATCAACTCTATTCTCAGGAACTTTAAAACTCTCACCAATATATAATTGGCCGTTGGAAACAAGCATTCCTACTATATCATGTTTTACCTCTACTTTAGATTTCATCTCAGGGTAAAACTTTTTATAATATTCTATTTCATCCCGGCATTTAGCTGCCAATTCATGGCAATCTACCCATCGTGCAGTACTGTTATCCTCAGGGGGAATTTCTTTTAACAGAAATTTGGCAGTTTCATAAAGGTCTTTATCGACACTACTATAAAGTCGAATGCTACTAAACATGAAATTTTTAGTACCTCTTTCCTTTAGCATAGTAATCTGCTTTTCTATTTCTTCTCTTTTATCAGTAAATAAAAAAGCTAGAGTAGGATCTTCTATACTTCTTATATCAATTTTAAATAAAGACTCTTTAAGTTGGTCGGGATCTATAGGGAGGAGTCTATATAAGAACTTTGGATTAGAAGAATAATTTTTTGATTTAAACTGTGCCTTTGCCTCCATGGTATTTATAGGAGAGATGAGCAATAAAAATTGGAATTGTGCCTGGATTTCCGAAAGCTGTCTGTCAATGTCCCAGACTTTAGGGCTTATGGTGGTGCTCCCCAGTACATTATAGTTGCTTATATCAAAGGAGGTTTGGACACGGATGAATTCGTAAATTGATTTTCTTAAGATTTTAGAAAAATGGGTTTTAAAGTCTTTGAATACAAGGTAATAAAATTCATCATTTTTTGTATCCAGAAAAAAGGGAGGAATTTCTAATCCTATCAGAAATGCTCCCACCTCCTGACATTGTTCAATAGTAATTATTGGATGGAGTTGAGGAGGATACCTTAAGGTTGTTTGTTCTATAGTTACATCAAGAGTTTGCTGAGATATACAAAATTCATTTAGGCCTTCTGCCAATGTATCCACTGTCGCAGGAGCTTTGATTTTAGGTGATTTTATTTTGAAAGTTTTACTTCCCTGTTCGCCAATCCATATTTCCATTATCATGATGGCTCCAAATTTTTTAGAGAGTTTTTTGGCTAAAAGGCGTATTACCTTAGAAATCTCTCCTGTGTGGTTTTCATCTTCAGTAGTGATGATATAAGATGATTCGCCTAAAACTAACCTGACAATGCGTTTATCCTCTGGGCGGGGATTTCTGAAAATAAGTAAAAATGGAAGTCTTCTCTCAATTTTTATTTTAGAATTGTCTTTTAAGTTGATGTTGAGATGTTCTCCGGTATCTAAAGATTCGTTGATTAAGTTTTTAATCTTATCCATAATATTTATTTAATTCTTTATCTCTACCAAATAAAGCACAAAAATAAAGCTAAGGTTTCAAACAGTAATAGTTCTATAGGAATGCTACAAATAGCATTTGGTGGGGTATCATAGAAACAGGCTGGGGAAAACCCGTAATTTTTATGTCCATTATTTTAAAAAAATCATTTAAAGAAAGGCAAAAAAAATCCTCTATTAAATATTATAGAGGATCTTAAATTTTACCTGTTTCGGTTTTCTCTTTTGCTTTTATTTCTAGACATAAGATATACTACAAAGAATATGAGTACGATTACAGGTAATACTATATATAATATAATATCAAAAGTAGAATCAATCGTTAGAGGACCGGTATCTGAAGGAATATCCCTGGGCACTTGGGCAAATAGGTGGGACGATAAGAAGCACAATGTAGTAAACAAGGTCAATTTAAAGTATTTGATTCTAGTGATCAAGTGAGTTTTCATATCAAAAATTCTGTTAGTGGTTTTTTAGCCGCAAAAATTTTTGCAACTAAATGAAATGATTTGAAATAAATTTATCAATAAATATACCATTTAGTTATATAATTTGAAATGCGCGTATAAATTTCATTTAACTCAATTAAAATAATTATTTCTAAAATACGAAAAGTTATATATTAATGGTTTTGGCATAGTGTTTGGACAGATCCACATAGAAATATACAAAAAAACCACTGACCATAATACTTACTAAATATCACAATTATGAAAAAGAACTTAATCTACTTAGCCGCAATACCATTTGTCATGATGATGGGAGCTTGCGATAATCAAACTGGCACTACCGACAGCACTAATCAAAGGGATGGGCAAGCTATTCTAGAAGATACTTCGAGAAGAACGGATTTAAATAGAGACAGAAATCTTGACCGTGACAGAGATGGAGCAACACCCGGAACTACGATGAGAGATGTAGAAAGGGAACGTATCCAGAATACTGATGTACCTCAAGATATCCGAAATAAAGTAGATAATGATGCATCTCTTCAAAATAGAGAGTTGACTGAAACCAACAGATATACAAGAGATGGCATTACTTATTACGAAATGACTTTTAGAGATAATCAAGGTCAGACATCCACTGTCACTTATGACCAACATGGGAATAGGGCAAGACAATAATTATCAAAGCAAACTAAATAAATGTACGTTGTATGTACATTTTAATTAATAAATGTAATACTAAACCAAAACAACTATTATTATGAAAAAGTTAATGTTAATATGCGCACTTGGAGTATTTGGACTAACAGCAGTAAACGCTCAGCAGACTACTCCTCCACCTGCACAGCAACAACAGCAGACTCAACAACAAAGAGCACAAGAAGAAGGTACTAGGGTTGCACCTGAGAATCTCCCACAACCAGTGAGAGATGCCATTTCTAAGCATACTGATGATAAAGACGCTCGTATCGTATCTGCTATGCAGAAAACTAAAGATGGAAAGTTAATGTATGAATTAAATTTCCAAAAAGACGATAAGACATATAGCAAAAAGTATGATGCTCAAGGAAATGAGATAGATAAAGATAAAAGAAAAGATGACTAATTAGCATCTAAATTATAAATCAGGAGTTTGGATTTTTCCATACTCCTGATTCTTTTTATACTATCCTTAAGTAATTTTTTTTAGCTATCTGAAGATGCGTAAATTATATTCTTTAATCTATATAAAGTAGAAGTGTTCGAGAAGCTTTATAAAGCTTTTTATATTGGAAATATCTAATCTTATGCGAATTAATTTAATCTTATCTGCTCTACTCTTTTTGAGTATAACTCCTTTGTTTGCTCAACAAAGCGGGGATCCATATCCAAACAGAAATAGGAGTGTACAGGACATTACCAGAATAGTACCAGAACTCCTTCCGCAGGCCATCCGTGATTCTATAAGTAATGATCCTACTGATAGAAAGGCAGAGATAACATCGGCGGAAGAAATTTCTAAACAAGGTAAATTAATATATAAGGTGAACTTTCTAAAAAATAATGAAACATGGTCAAAATCATATGATGAGAATGGCCGCCACATACTTGAGGGCAGGAAAGAGGAAAGTCTTTCCCAAACTTACTTCTAAAACTTAATTATACTACTGTTAACTAAACCCACCATAATTATGAAAAAGACATTATTAATATTTGCAATAGGAGCCATGGGGCTTACTGTAGTAAATGCACAACAGCAGACACGTCAGACACAAGAACAGCAAAGGACACAAACTGAACAGGTTCAAAATAGAGTTCAATTAGAGGGGGCGTCGCGAATTCAAAATACCGATCTTCCAAGAAATATCAGGACAACTATAGATGCTAATAGAGAAGATAAAGATGCTCAGATCATGTCCATACAGAGAGGTACCCGTGATGGTCAGGAAAATTTTGACATAATATTTAATAGGGACAATCGAACTTGGACTAGAACTTACGGCGCTGATGGTAAAGAAATCCAGATGGATGATAACCGACGTCGAGAAGGAACTCAGACAGGAACTCAGCGTCAGGGACAAACCCAGACAGGAGGGACAACGGGTGGTCAGACAAGAACAGGTACTACGCAGACTCAGACAGGAGGGACTACCGGAGGCCAAACTCAAACTGGTGGAACTACAGGTGGCCAAACTAGGACAGGAACCGGAACTACAGGAGGACAGACTCAAATGGGAGGTGCCACTGGAACTCAAACCCAGACAGGAGGTACCACCGGAACGAGAACCCAAACAGGAGGTACTACTGGGACAAGAACCCAAACAGGAGGAACTACGGGAACTCAGACCCAAGCTGGACAGGCTACACAACGAGCAACTCTCGAAGGTGCCAGAAGAATGGAAGCTCGAGATATGCCTACAAATATTCAAAACACTATTGACCAAAATGCGGAAGATAGAGGTGCAGAAATAACAACTATTCAAAGAGGAACCAGAGATGGACAGGATAACTATGACATTACTTTTAGAAAGGAAAACCGTACCTGGATCAGGACATATGATAAGGATGGAAAGATGATTCCAGATAGAAGGGATGATAGATAAAAATAAAAATTGCGAAAAAATAAAAATGCCAGTATGAACTGGCATTTTTTTTTCTATGTATTTTATAAAACAATCATAATCTACCACTTAACACTTACAACTATGTCTGATAGAAATCCACGTACAAAGAATGTGCATCCTGCCGAAGACACCAAGGCAGATAGAAAGAAAATGATGATCGGCATGTTTCAAAATAGAGATGATGCTGAGATGGCTTTTGAAGATCTCAAACAATTGGGTTATGTAAATGAGGAAATCAATTTGTTGATGTCGGATGAGACACGTAAGAGATATTATGGTAAGGATAAAAATGACCTTGATACTTCTCTAGGTAATAAGGCTGCTGAAGGTGCAGGAACCGGTTCTGCTATTGGTGGAGTCCTGGGAGCTATAGCCGGAGCAATCGCGGCTATCGGTACTACACTCCTTATACCCGGATTAGGTATAGTTATAGCTGGACCGATCGCGGCTGGATTGGCAGGAGCTGGTGCAGGAAGTATCGCAGGTGGTTTGATAGGTGCCTTAGTGGGTGCAGGCATACCGGAAGATAAAGCCTCTCTTTATGAAAAAGGCATTAAAAATGGCAACATTGTGATAGGTTTTTATCCTAGAAATGAAGAAGAAAGAAAGATAGTTACCAATAAATGGCGAAACAGAAATGTCCTTAACATTCATTAAAACTAGGGATATACAAAGTTATGTTTGGATAATTAGTGATTCAATTACCAATAGGCTAAATTATTTAAATTGATTTATTGATCAGTAGCCTGTTGGTATAGTAATTGTAATAATCTAATTGAACATTTGAAATATTTTAAATTCAATTATTTATAATTCTTGAATTAAATATTTTCTTAAAAATTCTTTAAACATTTAAAAACTAAAAAGCTATGAGCTCAGGAAAATTATTAGTAGGCGTACTTACCGGAATGGCAATAGGAATTCAAATTGGTATTCTTTATGCCCCTGAAAAAGGTAAGGATACTAGAAAAAAACTTTCTAAAAAAGGTGAAGATGTTCTAGATGACCTAAACGTGAAATTTGGCCACTTTATGGAAGGAGTCAACACTCAGGTTGATAAAATCAATAAAGAAGTTAAAGATTTAGCCGATAAAGGTAGAGAAGCTGGACAAAATTTAGCTGAAAAAGGTAAAGATCTGGCTGACCAAGGTAGATCTGCTAGTGAAAACTTAGCTAATGAAGCTAAATCAAAAACTGATCAGTATTCTAAAGATGCTAAATCTGCGATTAATAGAAATCTATAATCCAAAAAATGATTAAATACTGGGTCATTTAATGATCACATTATTTAATCATTTTTTAATTTTTGTTCGATACGGTCCAGCTCTTGTTGGACTTTATTTTTTGGTATCCATTGTCCTCTCAACATTATTCCTTGTAAATTCTTAAGGTTGTCAAGATCTTCAAAGGGGTTGCCTTCAATAAGAATGAAATCTGCTGAAGCATCTTTGGATATTACACCAAAATTACCTTCTTCATTAAAATAAGCAGCTACATTTCGAGTCCCGCTCTTTAAAATTTCATATGAGCTCATGCCTGCGTTTTCCATACTTTTAATTTCATGATGAATAGAAAATCCTGGTACATTAAATACCTGAGGAGAATCTGAGCTTAGCAATATGGACACATTTTCCCGATGTAAAGCCATTAGTATTTGCTGTCTGGCGAGCAGATAAGGTTTTACAATTTCTTCACTGAGTTGTCCTGTACCTTCGAGTTTCATTTTCTGGCTTTTCCATTGATCTATTAGCGATTTTGGTAGATACTTCATTTCATCTGCTTTGCTTAGTTCTTCTGCAGGAATATATCCAAAATATCTATCAAATAAACTTAGAGTAGGGGCAATGAAGACATTATAATCTTTAGTTAATTTCACCAGGGAGGGCAGCTTTTGCATATCTATCTGGGAGGTCAAGTTCATGCTAAAGGGACCAGCCTTTTCTTGATCTAAACATGATGTATCTGATATCATTGCTTCTATATATCCATCCATGTGTTCATTGGAATGATACCCATACTTTATAGTATTTTCCAATCCGACATCTAAAGGTACATGCCCCCCGATTTTTATATTTTCTTTTTTTGCAGCCTCTGCGATAGCAATAAATCTCTCCATATCAAGGCCTGGGTGGATTTTCAGATGATCATATCCTTTGGATTTTTGGTCTTTTACCATCTCTCTTCCACTTTCAGGAGAGGTGACGGTATTTCCATTTAGTGAAGGTCCCGCTGCAAAGATTCGCGGGCCTGTTATTTCACCATTTTCTATTTTTTGTTTTAATACCAGATGGGAGGGGTGACCTATCATACCTCTGATAGTCAAAACCCCATTGGCTAAATATAACCACATAATGTCCTGAAGGTAAGAAAAATCCTGTGTGTCAGTTGTCGGAATATGCGAATGCATTTCACTTAGGCCCGGTAGGAGGTAAGCTCCCTTTCCATTGATGGTTTGTCCGGAAGTTTTTAGGGAGGTCCCTATAGCCTGAATCTTGCCATTGGCTATATGGATTGAATGATTTTCCAATATAGAGCTATCATTCATTGATATTATATGGACATTGGTAATGGTATATTCTTGGGCAGATATATGAAATGTAAAAAAAGCGAATAGGAGCGTGATTGTGATTTTCATAGAGCAGAATATTTTCCACTCTTAATTTACATAAAATATAGAAATGATAGAATTTTACAAGTGATAATTAAGCATTTACATATAATTGGTCATCCACTCAATTTGAAGTACATAAAGAGGGGGTAAAAAGAAATTATAAGTAATTTTTGATTTTATTGATTTTTGAGTAAAATTGCTCCATAATATCCTTAGGATAAAAAATTTCGGGGTGTAGCGCAGCCTGGTAGCGTACTTGCATGGGGTGCAAGGGGTCGCTGGTTCGAATCCAGTCACTCCGACTTTTGCTCCATACTTATCGTATGGAGCATTTTATTTAAACATATATATTTAAATTATTATCTTTTTTATTAACCTTATTCACCGATCTCAGGTGAATTAACCTTTTATAAATATGGCATTTATGGCTATGCTGATCTATTTTTCAATATTTAATAATATATAGATGCCAAAATTAAAGCATACTGTTTTATTACTGGTATTACTGGTCACCCCTTTTCTAATCAAATTATATTTTGGTGGTATAATGGAAGTATATCCATCCATTACACTACCTGCCTTCCCCACTCTTTTAAATGCAGAAAGTGGAGAAATAACCTATAAATACCAAAAGCTATATGTAGAGACAGATGGTGAATGGATATTACTTGATCAGGCCAAAATGTTTTATCCTTTGCAGCATAAATTTTATGATATTATAATAGGAAAAGAATTTGGCTTGAAAGATAAAGAGGGGCACGGAGATAGAAAATTATATACAGTCCTTCGAAATATAAACCTCATCAAAAATAGACAACTAAGTACCAAAGATAAGCAAGAGGCAATCGAGTGGCTAAATTCTAGGTTGAATCGTTTGAATGTCCATGGTAATAAAATCAAAATAGTGGAAATCCAAAAAACATCAAATTTAGATGCTGTACTTTTAAATGAAGAAATTGTAAATGAAGAAATCATCAAATTATTTTGAAGCAGTAAATTCTGCTTTTTGGTGTAGAATAGGCAAATCAGTTCAGGTAAATAATCAATCATTAAGTATTTTTAGAATAATAACTGGTTGTTTTCTATTACTTTTTTATGAATCGTTTAGTTGGCTGTCGGAATTTCCTGATGCTTTATTCACTCCACCTATCATGAGTTTGGCAAATTTTACAAGTGGTTTTCCGAACTCCTATGTGATGAAAAGTATAGATGTGGCAAGGTTGTTTTTAATAATGGCTATAATATTTGGAATTAAAACAAGGAGCTCTACTTTCCTTTATGTAGCATTAACTGTGATTTGTAATAGCTTTCTTTATTCTTTAGGAAAAATTAATCATGATAGCAATTTATTAATGGCAATGTTAATAGTGCTTTCATTTTCAGGATGGGGTCTAAAATTATCACTGATTCCTGATTCCAGAATTAAATACGATTCCCAAATGGCAAGTTTAGCTATTTTAGCTGTAATCATCAGCTTTGGTATGTTTACAGCTGGATTTGAAAAAGCTTCACAATGGATAGATTTTGATTTACATACGAGTGGGTTTGCTTCATGGTTTTACCAAGGATATATAGCAAATGGTAGAGATTATTTTCTTGCCCCATATATTCCACGATTGCCATTTTACCTGTTTGAACTATTAGATTATACTGCGGTGATATTTGAACTTTCCCCTTTTGTTTTTTTGCTGATATCTAAAAGGGCCTGGCACTCTTGGTTATTGATTGCCTGTATCTTTCATCTTCTTAATATTTTGACATTAAATATTTCCTTTACTGGGCACTTCCTTGTTTATATGGCTTTCATCGATTATTCAGGGAGCTTTAAATGGCTTTCAGCTAGAATGTCTTATTTAAATATGAAATTGGCCCTTAGTCTTGCTACAGGTTCAGTTTTTATCTTACATTTTGGCAACCTTATTTTTAGAGATGGTTATTACAGTATCACAGATTTTATCTCAAGTGATTATTCACTAAGCTTGTCTTTTTCTATTGAGATATTATTATGGATAGTGGCTATTTTTATCTTTGGTAAGAGGATCATCGATCTCTATAATAACAAGGTTAAATCAATGGACCAAGAATTTGTTGAGGCAAATAATTCTTAAAATCCGGGTCAATAGTTTGATGGTAAACTTCTAATTCTATCTTTGAATTCAGCAACCTGTTCTGGGTCTATAGTTAACACCTGATTGGCCACTGAGGTGTTGGTGGAAAATTGAAGATTAGAATTTTGAGATTTAGCTTCCGAAACCCTGAACGTTTTACAGCTGGCATGGACTTCGATAAGGTTTCCGGTTTGAGCCAAGGTAGGGATATGGTGAGGCAATAGTCCTCCACCCGGCAAAACGATAATTCTATTTTGTGCAATTTCTAATAGTCCAAGAAGTTTATCCATTCCCTCAGTAACAGTATTCATCCCCCCAGAAGTCAATATTCTCTTGAATCCCAAACTGATAATCTTATCAATGGATGTATTTAGATCTAGTGAAACATCAAACGCTCTATGAAAAGTACATGGCTTACCTTCTGCCGCATTTATTAATTTCCGGCAATTTTTCATATCTATTGCTCCACTGGGCGTCAATGCTCCAAATACAAAACCGTCAACGCCCATTTTTCTGAAAGAGTGGATGTCTTTTTCCATGACAACAAACTCTTCTTTTGTGTAAACAAAATCTGTCCCTCTCGGTCGGATCATTACGTAAATTGGGATATTGAGCTTATCTTTTAAATAGGAAATCATGCCAGCGCTGGGGGTAGTGCCACCAACTGAAAAATCCGAGCAGATCTCCAGTCTATCTACCCCATATTCAGCAGCTTTCAAAGCTCCCTCTACTGTAAATACTGGTGCTTCCAATAAAATATTTGCCATCAAAATTTGCTTTTAGAATTGATTAAATCATTACCCCTTTCATGATGCATGGCGAAATTAAAGCCGGGATGCACTGCAAAGGCACCATGCTCCCCCTCTTTATTCATGGCTAGAAAGCCAGCTTGAATATCTTGAACCCCTTTGTTTTTATGAATAAGTCTTTTTACTGCTTCTTCACAAGCCTCTTGAGGTGTTCGTCCCTGGCGCATTAATTCGACTATCAAGAAGCTTCCGCATATCCTAATGATGCTTTCTCCCAGGCCTGTAGCTGTAGCTGCGCCTACTTCATCATCTACAAACAATCCCGCCCCTATGATTGGACTATCGCCCACCCGGCCATGCATCTTATAAGCTAGTCCACTGGTGGTACATGCTCCTGCCATTTTACCTTCGCTATCTATACCGATCATTCCTATGGTGTCATGGTTTTCTATATTAATAATAGGTTTATAGCGGGAAGATTCTTTCCATTTCAGAAAATCCTTTTCTGCAGCGGGGCTTAATGATTCATCTTCTAAAGGTATACCTTGTGAAATGGCAAATTGTCTTGCACCTTCACCAGTCAAAAATACGTGAGGAGTTTTTTCCATCACCTTTCTAGCCAATGATATAGGATGTTTGATCTGTCGTACAAAAGCCACAGATCCACAGGAACCATCCCCTTTCATAATGGAGGCGTCCAAGGTTACTATTCCTTCTCTATCAGGAAGGCCCTGAAGCCCAACTGTCAAATTGCTTAAATCTGCTTCGGTGACTTTTACCCCTTCTTCCATAGCATCAGTAAGGTTCCCAGATTTTTCCAGCACTTTCCACGCAATATCATTTGCAGCGAGACCATGCTCCCAGGTAGATAAAATTAGAGGCTTGTGTTTTGGTAGATCGGCTTTATGCCCTTTTGGGATACTCTTAGCATTTACTAGTGCTCCGGATAATAGTAGAGAGGAGGTTAATATTGAGCTTTTTAAAAATTTTCTTCTTCCAGACATAGATTTTTTTAGTATAAATTATGTAATATTTTTTTATATCACGATAAACAGAATATTAAATGTGTAGATTTTATGGTGACTTTTAGCGATTTATCTAAATATTTAACCTATATTTAACAGAAATCACCCATTATCTCTATAAAATTATTAATTTCTGCAGTAACTCCTCTATATATCTACCTCCTAATACTATGGTGGATTTAAAATATAATGTGGGAATTTTAATGCATTGAGCAATAATTTATGGATGATAGATGTCAGAAAGCAGCCTTGTGGCGCTAATAGTATAATAATTCCTTCATATATGAGAACCCTTTCACAAACAGATTTTGAAAATATCAATGCTATTCTCAAAGTCATACCTTTTTCTGAAATTACCAAAGAGCAATTACATCTTTCCGATGAATTGAGAAAAGTTAAAGTAGTAAAGGATAACAAACTAGCTAAAGATGTAATCAAAATAAATTCTGTAGTAGCAGTAGAAGACCTGACGAAAAAAAGTGTAATGGAATTTCAGATCGTAATGCCGGAGCATGCCGATATGAAGGAGATGAAAATATCATTTCTTGCACCTTTAGCCATAGCTTTACTTGGGTTTAAAAAAGATTTTGTTGTGGAGTGGCATATGCCAGCAGGACCAAGAAAACTGAAGATCACAAAAGTGGAGAATCTATCTTCTGTGAATGTATGATTTATTAGGGCTTTCCCCTAGTGCATAGGTGCTGAAGTTTTTTTTAAACAATAAGATTTTGGTATTTTAATGACACTTTCCCTGCC
>DATHVH010000073.1:0-5018 GCA_035461405.1 Anditalea sp. | reverse complement strand
ATGATCAATGATCTGGTTCAGCAGGCTGATTTTCCGGTAGGGGATGATGTGAAGTCTGATCATAAAATAGATAAAGATGATAAGCAGTCTATAGCTAAACTTATATCAGCTGCTGAAAATTATCCGGAAGAGACCAAGGGGTTATTAACTGAAGTAAGAAAACTGGCATCCAATAGCAAAACTCCAGTTTTGGGAATTACAGGTACAGGAGGAGCGGGAAAGTCTTCATTGGTGGATGAATTGGTCAGAAGATTTCTGATAGATTTCAAGGATAAAAATATGGCCATCATCTCTGTAGATCCGTCCAAAAGGAAAACAGGGGGGGCTCTTCTAGGTGATAGGATAAGAATGAATGCCATAAATCACCCACGTATATATATGCGATCTTTGGCTACCAGACAGTCAAATCTTGCGCTATCTAAATATGTTCAGGATGCAGTGGACGTAGTCAAAGCGGCTGATTTTGATCTGATCATATTAGAAACTTCTGGTATAGGCCAGTCCGATACCGAGATCATAGAGCATTCAGATGTTTCTCTTTATGTCATGACACCAGAGTATGGTGCAGCTACCCAGTTGGAGAAAATCGATATGCTTGATTTTGCTGATATCATAGCATTGAACAAGTTTGATAAAAGAGGAGCTCAGGATGCATTGAGAGATGTAAAGAAACAATATAAGCGTAACCATAATCTTTGGGACATCGCAGATGAAGATATTCCTGTATTTGGTACCATTGCCTCGCAGTTTAATGATCCGGGCATGAATAACCTGTACAAAGCTGTCATATCCAAAATTCAGGAAAAAACTGATGCTGACCTTTCTTCCAGTTTTGAAATTACTGGAGAGATGTCTGAAAAAATCTTTATAATTCCCCCTGCCCGAACCAGATACCTATCAGAAATATCTGAAAACAACCGTCAATATGATGCTTGGGTAGAAACTCAAAAAGAGGTAGCTCAAAAATTGTTTAGCATTAACAAATCTATTGAAGCCATACGTGCTGCAGAAGTTACAGATGCTGATCGTCTTATTAAAGAATTAAGTGAAGTTTTCACCCAGGTAGAATTGGATCTAGATCCAAAAAATAAGAAATGGATAGAAGAGTGGCCTACCAAAAGAGAAAGGTATGCTGAGGAGTATTATATCTTTAAAGTAAGAGATAAAGAAATTAAAGTAAAGACGCATACCGAATCTCTTTCCTATACCCAGATACCAAAAGTATCTCTGCCTAAATATGAAGCATGGGGAGACCTTCTAAAGTGGGGATTAAAAGAAAATGTGCCAGGAGAATTTCCCTATACTGCAGGGGTATTTCCATTTAAGCGAGAAGGTGAGGACCCAACCAGAATGTTTGCAGGTGAGGGCGGCCCGGAAAGGACTAATAAAAGATTTCATTATGTTTCTAAAGGTTTGCCTGCCAAAAGACTTTCCACGGCATTCGATTCTGTGACCTTATATGGAGAAGACCCTGATTACCGTCCGGATATTTTTGGAAAAATTGGTAATTCTGGTGTGAATATTTGCTGTCTCGATGATGCCAAAAAGTTGTATTCTGGATTTAATCTGGCAGATCCGATGACTTCTGTATCCATGACTATCAATGGACCTGCTGCAACGATGACGGCTTTCTTTATGAATGCAGCTATAGATCAGCAGTGTGAACTATATATCAAAGCTAATGGTCTAGAGGAAGAAGTAAACGCTAAGATAGATGAAATATATAAGGACAAGGGTGTAGTAAGACCTTCTTACAAAGGTCAGATACCTGAAGGCAATGACGGGTTGGGCCTAATGCTACTAGGTGTGACTGGCGATCAGGTACTTCCAGCTGATGTATATGAACAAATCAAAGTAGACACTATTGCCAAGGTAAGAGGGACAGTGCAGGCAGATATTCTTAAAGAAGATCAGGCACAGAATACTTGTATATTCTCGACAGAATTTTCTCTTAGATTGATGGGAGATGTTCAGCAGTATTTTATTGAGAATAATATAAGGAATTTCTATTCAGTTTCTATCTCAGGATACCATATAGCGGAAGCCGGTGCAAACCCAATTACACAATTAGCATTGACACTTTCCAATGGGTTTACCTATGTCGAATATTATGTATCTCGTGGGATGGACATCAATAAATTTGCACCCAACCTTTCGTTCTTTTTCTCCAACGGTATAGACCCTGAGTATGCAGTGATAGGTAGGGTAGCCAGAAGAGTTTGGGCCAAAGCCATGAAACTGAAATATGGGGCCAATGAACGTTCCCAGATGTTGAAATACCATATTCAAACATCTGGTAGGTCACTACATGCCCAGGAGATTGATTTTAATGATATCAGAACTACCTTACAGGCACTGTACGCCATCTATGATAACTGTAATTCCCTTCATACGAATGCATATGATGAGGCCATTACTACACCTACGGAGGCATCGGTAAGAAGAGCCATGGCCATACAGCTGATCATCAATAAAGAACTCGGCCTTACCAAAAACGAAAACCCTATTCAGGGAGCTTTTATTATAGAGGAACTTACAGATTTGGTAGAGGAAGCCGTTTACAAAGAATTTGATCGTATCACAGAGCGTGGGGGAGTACTTGGGGCTATGGAAACCATGTACCAACGAGGAAAAATTCAAGAGGAAAGCCTTCACTATGAGATGCTTAAACATACTGGTGAATTCCCGATTATAGGAGTTAATACCTTCCTGTCCTCTGATGGCTCACCTACTGTAACACCTGGAGAGGTAATCAGGGCAACCCCTGAAGAAAAGGAAGCCCAGATTCAGACACTTCATAATTTGCATAAAAAATACGCTTCTTTGTCTGATGAATTGTTACATTCTTTACAGATAGCTGCTATTAAGAATGAGAATATTTTCGAAAAGCTTATGGATGCGGCAAAACATTGTTCCCTAGGCCAGATCACCCATGCTTTATATGAGGTAGGAGGACAGTACAGGAGAAATATGTAATAAAGCAGTATATGCTTATAATTTGTTGAAAAAATTCTATAAATTTAAAATTGATTGGGTTATTGGATATTTATTCCAATAACCCATTATTATTATCAATATATCAAATAATTATGGCTAAGAAAAAAGTGATGGTAAGCATGAATGCCGATTATGAATATGAATCGGTAAATGCTGTAGGAAATAAAGTAACTATCGATATGTACAATGATGAGGAGAAGCAAAGCCAGTCACCCATGGAACTCTTACTTTCGGCATTGGGAAGCTGTGCAGCAGTAGACGCAGTACAGATGATGAAGAAAAAGCGTAGAACTGTGCAGGGCTTTTTAGTAGAAGTGGAAGGTGAGCGAAATGATGGGATACCTGCTTTTTATACTGATATACATCTAACTTTTACACTTATTTCACCTGATGCTACACCAGAGGAGTTTGAAAAAGTTACCCGTTTGTCTGTCGAAAAATATTGTTCTGTTTCTTCATCTTTGAAATCTAATGTCACTTTCTCTTCTATCGTAAATACACCATGAGAGTGGTAAAAGAACTTTCTGTAGGAAGTATACGCATTAGTGTTTTTTCTTGGAACAATAAATACCTGATCAAGTATGAGCAAGGTATGGTAGAACAGACTTATAAAATTAGCGAAATGGACATATTGGAAGAAGGAGATTTAAACCCTTTTTTTGAAGAAAAATTTATAGCAGAAGTAGAAAAAAAATTTGAAGAAATGCATGCATTGTTAAGAAAACAGGTGGAAAATATTTAAATTTGTCGAAGATTATTAATATTTAAAGATGAAATATAAATATTTAGCCCTGATTGCCATATTATTGTTTTTATATGGTTGCGATAATAATGATTCCACAACGGGCTATGAAGGGTTTTCTGAATTGGATAGCTTAATTCATGATTTCGAAAATGAACTGGTACCATTGGAAAAAGAAATATCCGACTTATCGGCTTTGGCGAGTTATCTATTACAAAATAAAAATAGATTTATCCATTCTGCCGAACCCGGTAAGTATGTAACCAGCGAATCCGGTATTTTTTATAATCCTACACCGAAATACAATGAATCATCTGTATATATATCTACTAGGGCTTCAGATAGAAATACCGCTATAGAGCAGGTCTATGCTACAGAATTATTAGATTCCGCATTTTATAATGTAGTCACTAAAAACGACCTCGTTACCCAAGCTTATTTTAATTCAAAAACCCAATATTCCAGGCTTTACCCTAGCTATGGAGTATTAAGTATTTTAGAACCTGATTTGGATATTACTTCATTTAATTTTTATTATCTGGCAGATGGGGTAAGGAATCCAGATAGGGGGCCTAAATGGGTGGAAGAAATATATATAGATCCTGCAGGACGGGGATGGGTTTTATCAGTGATTCATCCTGTATATTTTGAAGATATCCTTCAAGGAGTGATGGGGTTAGACATTACAGTAGACGACCTTATTAACCAATTTCTAAATAGGTCTGAAAAAGATCTAATAATAGTCAACGCTGAAGGTATGATAGTGGCTGGGAAAACTCGGGCAATAGAATCTCTTGATATGCCCCCTCTAAAAAATCATACCTATAGTCAAACGATAAATTCGGACAATTTTCAGGAACAGGAATTCAATTTATTCAAATCTAAAAACCGGGAAGTGAGAAGAATGATTGCAAAATTTCTTTTAGAAAAAGATAATAATTATGAATTGAATTTAAATGGTTCATCTCATATGGTATATTGCAAAAGAATGACTTTATTAAACTGGTATTTAATCGATATAGATAATTTATAAAGTGAATAAAAGGAGTAGTATAGTAGACAGTTCCAATAGATTTTGGATGTTGACAGGCCTTTCTTTGGTATTTGTACTGATGCTGGTTTTTTTGGGTTATTTATTCTATTCCGCACTTTCTGAAAATTTAATTAATACCCGCACCCACGAACTTATTAAGCAGACTGAACTTGCTGCAAACGAGGCTCAGAGAAGGTTTAATTCTCTGGAAGAAGATTTGATTTATTATACTGGAGTATTAGAATC
>DATHVH010000072.1:0-4375 GCA_035461405.1 Anditalea sp. | reverse complement strand
AGCGGCCTCTGGCATGTGCATGGATCACCGGATGGCAGATGGGCAGTAGGGGATGACTTTTCCAGAAGCCTGTACCTCATAGACAGGGACACTAAGCAAATGCGGATGATTTCTACTGGGCACAAGACTACCGCAGCAGACCATCCGCACCCCACCTTTCACAAGGATGGCAAAAAATTCCAGATCCAGTCCGCTATGCTTTCAGAAGATGACCGGTCAATGAATATCTGTGTTATTACTATTCCGGAGGATTGGTTTTAGGATGTTTGATGACCGATGCACAGTTCCGTCATTGCGATCCTGATAAAGGGATTTAAAGACCTAGTAGAATCTTAAATCAGGAGAAGCAATCTATAAACGGATTAAATGCGCTCTGTCCCACACTCCGTCATTAGTACTAAATGACCGCAGGGAATGCACGGAGAGATCTCGTGAGACCGGCCTCCCGGTTTACCTCTCGGTAGGGATGGCGGAGTTGAACCATTCAAATCCAAATACGATTTCTAAATCCGTATACGTAACCTCTCAAGTGCGGAGTATGTATTACGAAATGGCATCCTATTGAACGAATTTAAAGATTTAGTAATACCAAAATCAGGAGAAGCAATAAAAAATTGAATAATGATGTTTTTCCGTCCCTTCAAAATAGTGGAAACGCAATAGGCCAAACTCCGACCCCAAAGTGGGTCAAACTTCTCAATAGCCCCCGGTGAAACCGGGGATTATGATTTTAAAAAATTTCAACAACCCCGAATGGGGGTTGAACTTAATCCGGTAAATGACATTACAATATTGGAGTAGATGCGATCTGCATATCTCATCTACCACGCCTACACTAGGGAAAGAGGGAGCGAATAAAAATTGCCACAAAGGCACCAAGGAATAAAGATAAAATCTTAGTGTCTTTGTGACATTGTGGCAAAATTTTTTATTTTAAAGTAGATAAGTTTTTCTCATTTACCTATCCTTGATTTATAGTTTCTTGCTCAAACTATTTATATGAGCTTCACCAAATAGTTGCTATCATTCAAGCTAATCCTTAACTTTGATATATGGCAAAGGTTGATAATGTACGCAATAATCTGATTGATAAGATTATGTTAATCCGAAATGAGGATATTCTCCTTGCTCTTGATAAGTTAATTTCAACAGGTTCTTTTGCTGAGGAACTGGTTGAATTCACAGAAGAGCAGGAACTGATGTTACAAATGTCAGAAGATGATATTCTACAAGGCCGAACCATTCCTGAAAGTTCTCTCAAGGCAAAAACAGAAGAATGGCTAAAAAATCGAAAAGGCTAAATATTCAATGGACTGAAACAGCTGAAAAGCAGTTTTTCAATATTTTGGATTACTGGAACGAACGAAACAGATCAACGGCATTTGCCAATAAGCTTGCAGATTTAGTCTGGAATAAAACCAAGTTTATAGCAGAAAACCCTCTTGCCTCAAAACCCACAAAATTTCCAAATACACGCATAGCTGCACTTGGTCATTTTAGCATTGTGTATAAGCTGACCGAAGATAAAATCTGGGTTTTAGCTTTTTGGGATAATAGACAAGATCCAAAAAAGCTTTATCAGTATTTGATATCCCAAATAGAATAGATTAAAATCTAACTAAATTTTTTTATTAGCATTATAGTACCAAACCTGGTTTAGTTATTGAGACACCAACAGAAAAAACACCTTAGTGTCTTTCTTTCTTTGTGGCAAAATTATTTTTTTATGGTCAAGCTTTATTAAAATAATTAGTAAATTATGCTGAAATAGAAACAGTTATGAAATATTTTCGATATATCTCGATAACATTTATTCTACATTTTTTACTTTTTGGGTGTCAAAATGAAGAGACTCCTGAAGTGCTGGATGAGCATGAAAACAGCGAACTCATGGATGTTTTAAATGGAGATTTAATAACTCCTGACGGAGTGCTGGCTAGGGCATATACTTTTTTGCTAAATTCCACTAATTTTCGAGCTGTTCAGGATTATTATTATGATGTAGATGGAAATGTTATTCTGACGGTCGCCTTAAATCCTGATTTGGATACCTTAGGTGCCAGCATATATTACTATGACCCATTAGGTAGACTTGAAACCAAAAAGTCATATCAATATGAAGAAGGAGGGTATTCATGGACGGGTGACCTTAAAAGTACATTTGAAGCAGAAGGCACCATCGAGACTGTTCATGTTATACCCTCTGACAGCTCCCCGCCCAAATTTAGATTAAGAAACGTATTTTACGAAAGGGGGCTGCTCCAGGTAACAGATTATGTAATAGATGAAGAGCGATACGAATACAGTTATGAAGGTATCAGACCCATTAGAATGAATCATATGTTTGGAGAGAATATCTATATGGAATATATGTATAGGTATAATGATCAAGGGCAACTAGAAGCTAAGGAAACTGATATACATAACGGTGGTGATGCCTTCCAGTATTTTTATGATGAAGCAGGGATATTAGAGGAAGAGCGGGAAAATTCTCCCCAATGGGGTTATTCTATTTTAAGTAGGAGAATGTATGAGTATTATTAAAATTTACAACGGGATGTATTTATAAATACCCTTCTAGTTGTTTTGTAAAAGCAAAAGAGAAGCATTTCACTTCTCTTTTGCTTTTTATTTATATGCTTTTTATTTCTTTGCCCCTGACTTCTCCGCATTCAACAATTGATCTGCTGCCAGGACTAGAAACATGAAGTTTGACGCACCACCACCCATTACATACTCGGTTTGTTGCCATAGGTAAGGCCAAGTCAATAGTTCAGGGAAATCAGGCCTGATTAGTGCGGTACCCGAACCCACTCCTCCAGGGATGTATGACCATTCATCACGGTTTACACCATAGGCCACGGTCAGAGAATTTGCACCAACCCCGGAAGCAAATGATGCAGTATTGGTTCCCGGATGAACACCCAATACAAAGTTCATGGCATGCAACATGATGTTTTTGGTAAAGATTTCCGGATATGCGGTATGAAGGAAATACTGGTTGACTCCAAAAGACTGGATGCCCCAGCCTGCTCCCCAGATATCAGGTTCGTATGGCACACCGTAAGGTGTTTTCTTTTCCTGCTCATCTATTTCGGCTTTGTATTCTTTTACAGCTGCTAAAATACTGCTTCTGTATTTTTTATTATTGATTAGAGGGAGGGTACGGCCTACAACCCAACCTGTTTTGCTTATGTTTTTGCTGATCTCCGGCGTCATTTTTACCAGAAAATCTGAATACTTTTTATCATTGGTGGTCAGAAACAGTTCAGCTGCAGGCTCTATCCTTTGAAGGGGGTCTTTTTCTCTTGTGACATCAAATAATTCCTGGGCTATTTTTAGACATTCTTGAAAAAGCTCATCATTATATCCTTTCAGTGATCTGGAAGCAACTGCTAGGGCTGCAGCCACGGCTAATTCCCTTCTGGGGTTTTCTTCGGTAAAGACCCATCTGTCATCAGGGCCTCCTGGTTCAATGTATTTTGTAGTTCTAAAGCGGTCCAGCGCTTTGAGGTCTTCTTCCACACTACTGGACCCTTCTGCTCCTCTATAGATCACATTATCTGTCATGGTGGCCGCATCGCCCAGATGCACATATTGCCTTAATCCCGGCGCGATTATACCTCTGTACAGTCTGCCCAAGGAATTATATCCTCCTACTATCGTAAGTGCACCATGCTCAATCTGTTGGAGGATATCAGGTTTTCCATCGGGCAAGTGTAATTCTACCACCCTTGTTTCCTGGTTTACGGTAGTGTTGTCATAATTTACATCGAATGATTCGTAGGCATAGGCCAAAATCCTGATTTCACTCGCCTGTGATTCCACTCTCAAATCATAATCACCCGCATCGTGCCAGCCACCTACATTTAATTCGGGAACATGGTCACCGGGATTGAAGTCAGTAAGGGTAGAGGCCCTTGAACATAACCGTCAAAATGGTTGATATCTACAGGGGCCATATGAGCATCATCCATATGGCACAGGCCATGCCATACCTTGTACCGGTCATTTACCCTTACGTGGCACATTTGTACAGGCAGGAAATATTCGAGTGTCGGCTGCCAGACGTCACGTTTATATACATCCGGGTTGATCTGGAAAGCATGGGTTTTATGGTCGCCATATTGGATCATGTACAGTCCTGGATCTGTAACTTCTGAAAAGTCAAACTGAAGATAATTGTACCTTAAAAACTCGCCCCACTCCTTGGGATCGCTCTTTAAGGAAACCTTGTCATTTCCGTCAGTTCCTATTTTTATCAGCTGAACAGGATTCCGGTCTGTATCATTGACATCTGTTTCGATCACAGCTACTTTCTGCTGGGAGGGATGATAGCCAACCTGCGATACCTGGATCACAGGTTCATGTTTCC
>DATHVH010000071.1:0-6768 GCA_035461405.1 Anditalea sp. | reverse complement strand
ATAAACCACAGATCATCTATCATGCGGCAGCGTATAAGCACGTTCCTATGATGGAAGCATATCCAGAGGAAGCTATAAAATGTAATATACTTGGAACAAAAAACCTTGCTGACTTGGCTGTGTCTAATCACGTGGAGAAATTTGTGATGATCAGTACTGATAAAGCAGTAAATCCTACGAATGTGATGGGAGCTTCTAAGAGGATCGCAGAGATGTATGTTCAATCTCTAAATGATGCTCTAGAAGGTACGGGCACTAAGAGAACCAAATTCGTTACTACTAGATTTGGAAATGTACTGGGATCAAATGGTTCTGTTATCCCACTATTCAAAAATCAAATCCAAAGAGGGGGACCGGTTACAGTTACACATCCCGATATCACCAGATACTTTATGACCATACCCGAAGCCTGCCAGCTGGTACTGGAAGCAGGGGTGATGGGAAATGGAGGCGAAATCTTTGTTTTCGACATGGGTGAGCCGGTTAAGATTGTAGACCTTGCTAAAAAGATGATTAAGCTATCCGGTAAAGTGGTAGATAGAGATATTAAGATTGAATATAGCGGCTTGAGACAGGGAGAGAAATTATACGAGGAATTATTGAACGATAAAGAAGAAGTAGTTGAAACCCATCATCCTAAGATCATGATAGCTAAAGTTTCTAAAGTTCATTTTGAATCTATCGTTACCCAGATTGATGCTTTTAAAGTGTTGCTCACAAAGAATTCTGATGTAGCACTGGTAAGTCATATGAAAACGATGGTACCAGAATATATCAGCAATGCTTCTAGGTTCTCTTTTCTAGACCACCTTGAAGTGAAACATTAAAGTGTGATTAAATATTTTTTTAACCCTTGGCAGACCTCTGTCAAGGGTTTTTTTATACTATTTTTTTAATAATAATTTATTTTATCATATAGTTTGGCCACTATATGACTATTTCTATATTTAAATGGAATAGATTTTGATTTACCATTTTAGCATCGCAGCACTACTGGGTGTACATTCTTTAATCCACTTTTAAAACTTTGCGATATGACCAGAATTTTAGCTCTATCTTGGATTTATATATTGTTTACATTTCCTCAAGAGGCCTATGGTCAAAAGAATGGGAATATAGTGGATATCACAGATCTCATTTCGGACTCCTTAAGCATCCGAAGTTCAGATGGCCTATCTGAAATTTATAGCATGAAAGTCTTTGAACATATGGGGAAGGAGTTCCTTTATACTTTTAATGATAATATGACGGGATTTGATGTTTATGATCTCAGAGTCAGAGAGCATGCTTACTCTATCACCCTACCAGAGATTCCAGAACTCCCTCAATTCAAGGCAGTCGGATTTGATATTACCGGTGTCCATGAAATATATCTGATTAACAGTAATGGTAATCTTATTATGATAGATAGTTTGGGCAGTCTAAAAGATACCTGGCAGGTGGCTAAAGATTTACCAAAAGATTCCTTCGTCGTAAATGTTTCCAATCAATTGAACAATTTTACTGTCTATCAGCGGAAAGTATATCTTCCACTTACTCATCAATATAAAAAACATCATCAATTCACCCTAAAAAACAAACCGGCCATGCTGGTGTATGATCTTGATAATAGAGAATTAGAAAAAGGTTTTGGTGGATATCCAAAATCAACCCATAAAAAAGGTGCACTGACCAATCAGAAGTATGAATTCACAACATTAAAAATGAAGGATCAGAACCAAATTATTTTTTCTTATGCTAAAGATCCAGAATTCACCATCTATAATACCAATAAAAATAAAAGGGTAAAAAGGAGTAAAGCCAAAAGTGTTTTCCTAGATGATGACAAAGTCCGGGCGCAAAAAGATCAATTTGGGAATGTAATCCAGTATATCCATGCCAATGGTTTCTACCATAATATCTACTGGGATCCTACTCACGAATTATTTTATAGAACAGTGGCACATCATCAGGAGACTGAACCTGTGGTAGGCTCTGCTAGAGGGTTAGCAAGACGACCTTTTTCAATTCAGGTTATAGATAAAAATTTCAATCTATTATCTGAGATTCGAGTACCAGAAAGAGCTCCTTTAGAGCATATGAAAATGTCTGTTACTAAGGAAGGATTACTATTGCAGATTTGTAACGGCAGTGATAGAAACCAAGTAGATTTTGTTTTGCTTGATATGGCTATGTTAAACCATTAATTTATTCTATAATAAAAAAACTCTTCCATATTTTAACAAGAAGATCCAGGTAAAAGCTGATATCCGGACACTAATTTGGCTACCAAAAATTTATTTAATTAACCGCTCCAACACATAATCTTAATTCATTTTTAAAAAAACTCGCAAGGGTATAGAAAAAAAATCCGAGCATAACCCGGATTTTTTTCTGCGAAGACAAAATATTTTAATGTAGGTCGCGGGTTACATCTGCGCCGGACCCACCTCTTAAAAAGTCGAGATCGACTCCTTTATCCGCTTGCTGCACATGATCGATATACATTTTTACATAACCCCGGGTGGCCTGAGGCGCTGGAGGATTCCATGCTGCTTTACGTTTCTCTAATTCCTCCTCACTTACGTCTAAATGTAGCTTTCTGTTGGCTACATCCAGCTCAATCATATCCCCATTTTGCACAATGGCCAGGGTACCGCCTACAGCAGATTCAGGAGCTACGTGAAGCACTACTGTTCCGGCAGCCGTACCGCTCATTCGGCCATCGGAAATCCGGACCATGTCGCGGATTCCTTTCCGAAGCAGCTTCTCCGGAAGGTCCACATTTCCTACTTCTGGCATTCCGGGATAGCCCCTAGGACCCACTCCTTTTAATACGATTACACAATTTTCATCAATATCCAACTCAGGATCATCTATTCGGGCATGGTAGTCTTCGATGGTCTCAAAAACCACCGCTCGACCCTTGTGCTTCATCAGTTTGGCAGAAGCCGCCGAAGGTTTGATGATTGCACCCTGTTCGCAAAGGTTGCCGCGCAATACGACTATGCCAGCTTCTTTTTGAAATGGTTTATCAATGGTAGCTATTACATTCGTATTGTGGCAGGGAGCCTCTGCGGTGTTTGCTCCTATACCTTTGCCGTTCACAGTTATGGCATCAGTGTGCAGAAACTCTTTTATTTCTTTTAGTACTACCGGAAGACCTCCCGCATAATAAAAATCTTCCATCAGAAACTCACCGGATGGTTTGAGGTTTGCCATCAATGGGATTTTGCTGGCGATGCGATCAAAATCTTCCAATACCAGATCCACACCAATTCTTCCGGCAATGGCCAGAAGGTGGAGGAGAAAATTGGTAGAGCCCCCTATGGCTGAATTCACTACCATGGAGTTTTCAAAGGCTTCCCGAGTCAATATTTTTGAAAGTTTCAGATCTTCTCTGACCATTTCCACTATCCTTCTTCCTGAGAGCTGTGCCATCACTTTCTTGCGCGAATCAACGGCAGGAATAGCAGCCGCCCCCGGAAGGGTCAGGCCAAGTGCTTCCACCATGCAGGCCATAGAAGAAGCAGTCCCCATAGTCATACAGTGACCCTGGCTGCGGGCCACACCGGTTTCCATAGCAAGAATATCAGCATCAGAAAAATTTTCCACCATTTGTTTTTCCTTATGCAGCCAGTTAAATGACCCTGAGCCAACACACTGATCTTTGTATCGTCCATTAAGCATGGGGCCACCCGGCACTACTATGGTAGGAAGGTCCACGCTGCATGCGCCCATGAGCGTAGATGGAGTGGTTTTATCACAGCCGGTAAGCAGCACAATGCCGTCCAGGGGATTGGCCCGGATTGATTCTTCGGTATCCATAGCAGCCAGGTTGCGAAAAAGCATGGTAGTAGGGCGCATTAGGGTTTCACCTAGCGAGGTGACGGGAAACTCTAGGGGAAAACCACCGGCTTCTACCACACCTCTTTTTACCACTTCTGCAAAATCTCGAAGATGTCCGTTGCAGGGAGTAAGTTCTGACCAGGTATTACAGATCCCTATCACAGGTTTGCCCTGAAAGTAATCATCCGGATAGCCCTGGTTTCGTAACCATGAACGGTGCACAAAGCCCATCTTGTCTGATTTCCCAAACCAGTCGTAACTTCTTAATTTTTTATCTTTACTCATATCTTAACTTCCGGCTTATGCCGGATTAAATTATCTGTATCAATTTTTGTGGGGAAGAACAGTATCAGGAATCAACCTGACTGCATTTTACTCCTTTTGATTATTACCATTGACCAGCCTCCAGATATTCAGAGGATTGCCATCTTTTAGCTCATCTGGGAGTAAGGCATTCGGAAAACTCTGATAGCAAACTGGCCTTACAAAACGCTTAATGGCATCTGTACCCACCGAGGTTGATCGACTATCTGTGGTAGCAGGATAAGGGCCCCCGTGGACCATGGAATGGCATACTTCTACTCCTGTAGGATACCCATTGATGGTAAGTCTTCCGGCTTTTTGTTCCAGCACCTGAATTAGGTCCTGATGCTCAAGCAGATCTTCTTCCGTGCCATGGATGGTGATGGTAAGATGTCCATGCAGATTCTCTGCTGCCTTGAGCAATTCGTCCTTTTGTTGGGCAGTTACTGCAAGGGTAGAGGGGCCAAAAACTTCTTCCTGAAGGTGATGTTCGGTTAAAAAGGATTGGGCGGATGTATGCAGTAAGTAAGATGTTCCTCGACTTGAGGCACTTTCTTCCTTGCCTTTGGCCAATACTTCCACATTTTTGCTGCTACTCAGCTTTTCTATTCCTTTTAGGTAGTTGTTCTGTATGCCTGAGGTAAGCATTACGCCTGCCTCCGCAGCAGAGATGCTCTTCGATAGTAGGTTTTTAAACTGGTCTGTATCTTCTGAATTTTGCAGAAAGACCAGTCCAGGATTGGTACAGAATTGTCCGACTCCGAGGTTTACCGATGCTGCCAGGTCCTGGGCAATTTTTTCCTTCCTTTCCTTTAAGGCACGCGGTAGAATAAATACAGGATTGGTACTTCCCATTTCAGCATATACCGGTATGGGTTCCGGTCTTTTGCCTGCTTCATCAAATAGCGCTTTTCCACCACCAAAAGACCCTGTAAAACCAATGGCTTTGATCAAGGGATGTCGTACTATCCCAAGCCCCACTTCTACAGAGGGGCCATTTACCAGTGAAAAGGTACCTTCTGGCATATCACATTTTTTTACTGCCCGCTGTATGGCCTGGCCCACCAGTTCCGATGTACCTGGATGTGCCGGATGTCCTTTAACCACTACCGGGCAACCCGCAGCTAGGGCAGAAGCAGTGTCGCCTCCTGCTACGGAAAAGGCAAGTGGGAAATTACTGGCGCCGAATACCCCTACCGGGCCCAATGCTTTGAGCATGCTCCGGATGTCGGCCTTAGGTAGTGGCTGGCGATCAGGGACAGCCGTATCAATACGGGCATCTACCCAAGATCCTTCTTTGAGCAGTTGAGCGAAAAGTTTAAGCTGATTTACTGTTCTGCCCCGTTCACCGGTTAGGCGTCCCTCGGGCAGGCCGGTTTCTTCCATACATCGGCTAATCAAGGAATCTCCTAATGACATGATTTCATCAGCTATGGCCTCTAGAAACTCTGCTTTCTCCTTACCGGATTTGTTGCGGTAAACTTGGAAAGCAGCACTTGCTTTTTCAGCCGCCCTATTAATTTCTGCTGAAGTGGCCTGCGTAAAACTGGGTTCTATCTCTTTTCCGGTGGAAGGATTCACTGCGAAAAAAGTTTCCTTTCCTTCTGCGGAATTATCCTGACCGATAATATTTTTTCCTGTTAAATTCATAATATTTTATATTTTAGATACAATTCATTTTTATTGTTCCGATAAGTTAACCATTATTTAATCTTATTATGCTACGATGTTCACAAGAGTACCAATGGGCTCAATGGTTATCTTTATCACATCATCTTTTTGGAGCGTAAAATCGTTGCTTGGTACAATGCCGGTTCCCGTCATAAGCAAACTTCCGAAAGGGAAACTGCATTCCCGATAGAGGTAAGAGACCAGTTCCTGGAAAGAACGTTTTATCTGGCTTATTTCAATACTGTCTTTAAAGACACAATCTCCATTCCTGTGAATCTCCATTTGAATTTGGGTATTGGAAGGTAGAGCCTCTTTGCTTACATAAATGCATGGCCCTACCGATGCACATCCATCATAACTCTTTGCCTGTGGTAAATACAGTGGATTTTCACCTTCTATACTGCGGGAGCTCATATCATTGCCGATGGTATATCCTATTATCTTTCCTGAGGAGGTAATGACCAAGGTCAGTTCCGGCTCAGGCACATCCCAGCTTGAATCTTTCCTGATCCTGACTTTGCCTCCAGGGTTTGCCGTGCGATAAGGAGAAGCTTTAAAGAATAGTTCTGGTCGTTCTGCTTCATATACACGGGCGTAAAAATCCGCTCCGCCACTGGCTTTTGATTCATCCTGCCTACCCACTTTGCTTCGGTAATAGGTAACCCCACTAGCCCATATTTCCTGGCGTTCCACCGGAGCAAGAAGGTGCTCTTCTTCCACTAGAGCACTTCCTTTGGGATCAGGTGAAGTATTTTGGGTGGCTAGCTCCATTTTTTCAAAAAGATTATCATCATTCATATAAGCATCCCACTTTTGGTCTTTCAGTAGGTAAAAAGAGGCTGCTTTTTCGATTACAATTCCCTGCTTTGTTTTGTATAGTTTCATAGGTTTGTTATTGGTTTATCACTAGATTAAATTTTATTATTCCGCTTTTTAAAGTTTTTTCTCTTTGGATAATTTTCTTCG
>DATHVH010000070.1:0-20847 GCA_035461405.1 Anditalea sp. | reverse complement strand
AATTCTACTGAATTTTCGCCAGCTAGCTTTTTCAAGCTCATTGGCTATAGTATATTTATAATACGAATAAGCCGTCACTAGTGAACTCACAAATGCTAAGATCACCATGAAGTGGCCAAGATTACCCACAAAGGTATTAATCATAATTGCTTGGAATCAAATTTTTAAAATAACCTATATTGGATCAATATGGCTTAAACATCCGTTTCCTGGTATTTGGAAGGGCACTTCATTAGAATTTTATCGGCTACGAACATGCTACTGCTTTCGCCCTTATAGGCACCGATTACCACTACCTGTTCTGATCTGGTAAAATCAGCTGGTACCGGTTCGTTATAATATACTCTTTGTTCCACACCGTCATTATCTACCATAGTGAAAATAAAAGATGTTTTATCTTCTCCTACTTCCAGACCCACTACAGTACCACTTGCATCTTTTTTAAGTTCACCTACTACATGGATAGCTTTTGCATTTCCATTTTTGTGCATAGTCTTAGCAGTAGTAAAGCTTTCATAAGTACTCGCGCTACCCATCATGGTGATGATAATCACGATGGCTATCGCTATCACTCCAATACCTAAAATGTGTCCCTTTTTCATAATCTGTAATATTTAAACCTCTCGGTCAGTGTAATCGAACTCAGTTCTTAAAATTTTCTTCAAGCTTGGCAATTTTCCTTTCTGTATTGATGACATACAAAAGAATGCCTCCCATGATTATGGCGATAATGCCTACGACAACATATATTTTGCCATCAGATCGCATGGTGTCTGCCATTTCAACGCGATTATTTTGATAATCTGTTTCAGTAATCTCTATTTTTTCCTGAGCCAGCACATTTAAGCTGATAAATAGGAAAAAAATCATTAGCCACTTCTTCATTATATTTGATTAATGAGTTTATCTTCAAATTTTCTCTCCAAATTCCTATATCTCACCCTGATGGTGCTGATCCATACTCCCAATAGCGTCCATCCCACTATAGCAGGATAGAAAACCATTCTCAGCTTGCTGTCCAGATCATAGGCATTGAATCCTGGATTTCCACCATTTCCTGGGTGAAGACTATCAGTTAGTCTAGGTAATACGAAAATCAGAGGAATGTAGACAGCAAAAGCCAATATATTATATACAGCCCCTATTCGTGCTCTTTGGTGCACATCTGTAAGGGAGTTTCTTAATATCAAATAAGCAAAGTACATCAAAAGTGCGATGGCTGATCCGTTCTGCTTGGGATCTCCGCTCCAGAAATCGCCCCAGGTATATTTTGCCCACAGCATACCGGTAGCAATACCAAGCACACCAAAAAGTATAGCAGTGTTTGTAAACTCGATAGCAATATCGTCATCCTTTAAATTCCCTGATCTGAGGTATTTAATACTATAAATCACTGCTACCATCAGCATTATGATCATCCCAAACCACATGGTGACATGAAAATAAAGTGCCCGAATGGTTTCATTCAGAATAGGTAAACGAGGTACTTCGTAAAGAAGACCGGCAAACACTGTATAAGCTAACAGCAAGATCGCCAATACTTTCCACCAGTATGATTTCATTTATTCTAGTTTTGCTTACTAAGCGCAAAAGTACGGCATAAGTTCCTCATTTCAGCCCTTTTCGCGCTTATTCTTATCAATTCTTTTAGCACACAAAACTTTAGGCATATCGCCTTCCTTTGAATAATTTATTAAATCTGGAGAATCGAAACTTTCTGTAAGTTTAGGGGCGTAAAATATTTATAATATTCTGAATCTTTAAATATTAAATTTTATTAAATCCATAAAAATCTGCAAAAGTCTGAATCAACTTCTCCATAGATATGGGAAAAGAATATATGATACCGCCCCCACAATGGCATTGATGGCAAGTAGCGTAAACAACTTATCCACACTCACTCCCCTATCCAGTCCATCTATGGCATTTTTTGAGATACTGATGACCATCAGCAGGATGGGTATAATTACCGGAAAACTTAATATAGCCATTAATGTGGCATTATTGCCTGCCTTTGATGCAATGCCCGATACCATGGTCAGACAGGCGGAAAAACCAATAGCCCCAAGGATCAGGTTCAAAATAAACATCCCCTGGTCTTGGACCGGATTGCCCAGAATGAGACTGAATACTGCATATCCAAGTAAAGCCAATACCAGTGTGAGGCCAGTATTATAAATCATTTTAGAGAGAATGACAGCCTCGGGGGAGGCAATCATATAATAATAAAGCTGTCTGCCCTGGTGCTCCTGTACAAAACTTTTAGCTACTGCATTTACTGCAGAAAAAAGGATAATGATCCAATAAAGGGCATTCCAGGTGGGGACTGCCAAAGTACCCTGCTGGGCCCCCACACTCAGGTAAGTAATAAAAACCGCACTGACCACATAAAGAAGGATCCCATTGAGAGCGTACTTTTGCCTCCACTCTAGGGTCAATTCTTTACTTACCAATACCAATACTTGTGTCCACATTTTTCAAAGATAGCAAAGAAAGGTTATCCCAGTGAGGGCCCTTGCTAATTTTAGTAAGGCAGTAATTTAAAATTAATTATTAAATCAGAACTTTTTAAGACATTTCAGTAAATAGGATCGTCCATATAAAAGGCACATAATTAAACTAAACTTTAAATAATTTCACTTAAATTATTTAATTTGCCTTAGTTATAAACATTTGTACAACCCTATTCTGCTGGAACAGAAATTCTGAATGAAACCAATCTATCTATCCGTTATTTTAATTTTTATTCTTACCAAAGGATTTTCACAAATTGCCCAGCAGGAGAATGAAAAGGCAGTAATAGATGCCATTAATCAACTAGAAACTCAGACTGGCCTTAAAGTAATATATCGGAAGGATTATCTTCAAAGGCTTAATTTAGACTTAGAAGAATTTCCTATTACTATGGAATTGCTCACTGTTCTTACAGAGGGTTCTACAATGGGGTTCTTCCTAATTGAAAATGTTTACGCTATCATTTATCCTAAAAGTATTCGGGAAAAATATCTCTCCTCCAGAGAAAGAAAAAAATCTGATCCCGAAGCTTACTATCTGATAGAGGGGAGCATTATCGATGATGAAAGTGGTCTTCCCATACCGGGAGCATTAATGTATATCACAGCTATGGAGCTAGGTATAACCACTGATGAAAAAGGACGGTTTTCTGTAAGGCTCCCAGAAGGGACACATGTAGCGGTTTTTAGCGCCATGGGCAAAGAAACAGAAAGAAAAATCCTCAGAGCCTACCAGCCTATAAATCTGCAAATAAACCTTTTCGAATCTACCAGCGACCTGGATGAAATAATAGTTAGGGGCAGAACCATAGACCATAATGTAAAAAGCATAGAACTAGGTGTAAGCCGACTTGCCATGGAGGAGATAAGGCTTTTACCTCCACTTTTGGGAGAAGTAGATATAATAAAAAGTATACAGCTGTTACCCGGAGTTTCTACTGTGGGTGAGGGTGCCTCAGGATTTAATGTCCGGGGGGGTGGAGTGGACCAGAACCTGATACTTATGGATGGTGCTCCCATATTCAATCCTTCCCATATGTTTGGATTCTTTTCCATCTTCAATCAGGATATGGTAGATAATGTGGCTCTTTACAAAGGAGATATTCCCGCAAACTATGGAGGAAGATTATCATCCGTATTGGATATCAGTACTAAAGATGGAAACTCAGAAAAGTTAAAAGCAGAAGGAGGCATAGGTTTTCTTTCTACCCGCCTAAAGCTAGAAGGGCCAGTCAGTAACTCCACCACTGTGGCTATAGCAGGAAGGGTAGCATATCCTAATTGGCTTATGCACAGAATCCCGAGTGCTACTTTGCAGCTAAGCAGTTCTTACTTTTATGATGGCAACATTAAAATCGCGCATAAGATCAATGATAGAAACAGTCTAAAGATTTCCGGATATGCCAGCAATGATTATTTCAGAATAGGAGCAGACACGGCTTATTCCTGGCAGACTCACTTAGCGTCTTTAAAATGGAGCAGCGTAATAAGTGATAACCTGGGATCTGATCTTACTGTAGCATATTCTAATTATACCTATAACGTGGAAGGGGTAAATGCTCCACTAGATTTCGGATTGGAATCTGATATAAATTACCTCGGATTGAGCCATGATCTGGAATGGACCACAGACCGCCACCGTACTACCTTCGGCTATGCGGCCAATCACTATACCATGGGAATGGGAACACTTGAACCCACTACCGAAACATCAATTATCAACAGAGAATCTATTCCTAACGAACGAGGTCTAGAGCTGGGAGCCTTTGTGAACTCCGAATTTACTATTACCGATAAGCTGGCTACCCAGTTGGGGCTGAGGTATTCATCATTTCTTGCGCTAGGACCCCGGGATGTCTTCATGTATGAACCCGGTATGCCCCGCAATAATGAAACAATAACTGAAGTAGTTCCATACAATAGCGGAGAAACCATAGCCCGATACGGTGGGCTGGAGCCACGGCTAGGGTTAAGATATACCACCGGCGAGAACAGCTCCGTAAAGATTTCATTTAATAGAAATCTCCAATATATCCACTTACTCTCCAATACTATGGCTTCTGCTCCTGTAGACCTCTGGAAACTTAGCGATCAGTATCTCGGGCCACAGGAAAGTCTGCAGTATGCCCTCGGCTATTATCAAAACTTCAATGAAAACCTTATAGAAAGCTCTTTAGAGGTATATTACAAAGATTTTAATAATCTTGTAGAATTTAAGGATGGGGCCACTCTTCTATTAAATCAGAACCTCGAGCAGGAACTTATCACAGGGGAAGGTCATGCCTATGGAGCTGAATTTTTTGTTAAAAAGCGGTATGGTAAGCTTACCGGATGGATATCTTACGGCTATAGCAGAACATTAAGAAAAGTAGCCTCTGAACATGAGGAAGAAACCATAAACAGAGGAAATTATTTTCCTTCAAATTGGGACCAACCTCATGATCTTAGTATAGTAAGCACCTATCAGCTTACGCGAAGACTGTCCCTATCCGGGAATTTTAATTACCGTACAGGTAGGCCTATAACTTTGCCTACAAGTGTCTATACTATAAATGATAATGTGGTGATCGATTACTCTGAAAGAAATCAGGGGAGAATTCCCGATTATCACCGACTGGATCTGTCTATGACCTATGATGGCAACCAGCGCAAAAGCAGTACCTATAAAAGCAGTGTCACGCTGGCATTTTACAATGTATATGCCCGACGAAACCCCTTCTCTTGGTTTTTCAGTCCTGACAGCACAGGTACAGTTCCCCGATCTTATCGGTTAGCTGTAATTGGGACAGTCATACCATCCGTGACTTATAACTTTCAATTCAAATAAACATGAAAAGGATATTATATATAGCGATCTTTTCTCTTTTCATCAGCTGCGTAGATGAGATAAATCTTACCACGGGTGGAAATGAGCCCAAACTGGTAGTGGATGCGTGGATCTCAAATGATCCTAACCTTTCTTACGTAAAATTATATTATTCTGCACCTTTTCAGTCCGGAAATAATCACCTAAAATTTAATATCCCTGCAGTCAACCGCATTTATGTAGAATCGGAAATACAAGGTAGGAATTTTGATTATGCGCCTTCCTACGCAAACCCGCAGAGTGAAAATTTAATATATATTCTACGCGATAATATTAATTTTCAAGCAGGTGAAAGCTATAGGCTCAATATTCTCCTGCAGGATGGCAATCACTACAGGTCCGATTGGCAAAAGGTAGCGCCGAGTGGGGAAATATTAAATTTCGAGTATGATATTATTGAAAAAATAATTTTCAGACAATGGATAAATACACCGCCATATCAGTTTTTACAGCTTTATTTGGATATACAGGCAGTCATTGAAAATCCTTTCCAAGAAGAATTTGGCTATTATCTCAAAGCATCAGGCATAGAAGAATTGATGACCCAGTCCCGGAATGAGTTTTGTCAATGCGTCTGTTATCTTGATATCCCAAATATTAATGATGGAATGAATGTCGCATCAGTTTCTGGGATCTCTGGTAGTAATATCAAGCATAGTATCGGTAATATTACCATGGGACGGATTTTCAGACATTATATAAATTTAAATCTCTATACTACTACCGCAGAAGGAGCCTTATTTCTTGAGAAAATTCAGGAACAACAAAAAAATACAGGAAGTATCTTTGACCCAATGCCGTTTAAAATTAAAGGTAATATCAAAAACCTTAATGACGAATCTGAAGAAGTGCTGGGATATTTCTTCACTGCCCATCATACGCAAAAAGATGATCTGGTGCAAAGGGCCGAATTCTTTACCCGATACAGGCACCTCAATTTTAATTTGGATGTTTTAGATAGTGTCGGGCAAAATTGTCGTGAAATTTATCCTGAAGCAGTAAATTTTCCACCTCCACAATTTAGATAATGAGAAATATTTTAAGTCCGATAATGATTGAAATTTCTCCTATTCGAAATAGAGAAGTGGCTCTTTGCTGTCAAAATTTAAAAGTTTTTTTTAACAAAACTTTTATAATTCTAATGTGGGTTTGGACAGGATGTGCATCAAGTGCTTTTGCCCAAAACTTAAGCAATGCTTCGGATGAAGCGGAAAATCTGCACATTATGACCAACCAGAATATTTTCTTTGCTGGTGAAAAACTGTGGTTTGGCTTGAAGTTACTTAAAAATCATGACAGCTACCGCTTCAGTAAGTTGGTATATCTGGACATTTATTCCCCTGACCATAGTTTGATACATCATGAAAAACTGCTCCTGGATCCTCAGGAGATGACTTATGGTGATGTTATTCTGCCGGATAATCTGGTAGAAGGTGAATATAAAATATATGCCTATACTAAATGGATGCTTAATTTTCCTTCCTACCCTATAGCCAGTAAATCTGTTTTAGTAAAAAGATTCAATTCTGACAATGAAGAACAGGAAGAAATTCAGCTTTTTTATAGTGAAAATGAAGGCCCATCCCGCGAGCTAATGTTTTTCCATACCGGGGATAAACCTCTGCTGGTAGAAATAGAAAATGCTCAAGGAAGGCAGGAAGCAGTGTTTGAAGAAATTCCACCCTTTACGGTGTTCAATACAAAAATGCAATTGGAAGAACCCAAAAACATCATATGGGGTAAAGAAAAGAAAAGCATCTCCCCTTCGGAAATAAGGATAGTAGATAGTCGGCTTGAAATAAATTCTGGTATAAAATATCATACTATATTTTCCCATACTGATCTTAACATAATCGAAAAAAAGGATGATCACACACAAATAGATTTTTCATCCCAACTATACGAGGGGCTTAATTTAATTCAAATTACTTTGCTCGATGAGCAAAATAAGGTAGTGGCCCATAAATTTTTTAACAGGCCGGCAAATTCAGGAATGACCATCTCCACTCCCAGATCAATCCAAACAGGTCAAAGTTTTACTGCTAATATCAGGACTTCTCCTACAAATGCCACTAGTGGTATGGCTTGGGTAAAAAGTTCGGAGCCAGCTGGTTTACAGGAAATAATCCAAGTAATAAATGATCCTTCTTGGAAAAAAATCACTGAAGATTCAAAAAGTATCGGTAACTACCCCAAAACAAAACTGGAAATTGAGAATGACAAAACATTAGAATATAGAATGGAATTTCTTCCCTTAATGGAATATGATCCACTTACCACTATACTAAAAGATAAACGGCCCGACCTCTTTCTATACAGCCCTATCAGTTCATTACCCGATTTCCAGGATTACACTGAAAAAGAAATGAAAAGAAGGGTTTTTCATGAGCATTTTGAATATGACGCAACTGTTTCTGTTCCGGTGTCACCCTATATGGTAGACTATACCTACGATGTGCAGGACTATGAGGGGTATAAATCTATGGAGGAGTTTATGAAAGAAGTGGTATCTCAGGTCCGCGTACGGAAAAACAGAGCGACGGATCAAAATGAAATAAGATTATTTAATCCAAACATGGCCCGAAAGAACTTCAAAAGTCTACCTCTTCTCATGATCGATTTCTACCAGGTGACCGACCCCTCAGTTATCCTGACATATGATATAAATCAGATAGACAGAATTGAAGTTATTTATCTAAGGAATACAATAGACGAAACCAATCTTGGAAGACTTTCAGAAAATGGTATAGTAGCTTTATTTACCAAAAAAAATGATTACCAGCTAAAATACAATATCTCCAAATCGCAGTATATCCTAAAGGATTTAAATGTACCACGGGTGATGGGAAAAGAAATGGACCATCCTGAATCTTCTGCAAATGTAACTTTAAGCAAGCCCCAAAGCTGGCATCCGGCTATAATCCTGGATAAAGGACGCAGCCAGTTTAGAACATCTATAATAGATGAACCCGGAAAAATTAAACTAGAAGCATGGATTTTTAATGGTGTATATCCCACCCGGTTGCAGTCGGAAGTAGAAGTCAGATAGCTTTCCTGCAATGGAAAAGTCGCGGCTTGCCATCGGAGGTAGTGCTGGCGATAAGAAAATCTTCCCCCCCATCTTTGAGACGGAATTTATTTTTGATATCCTCCGCTTTCATGGGATAGTTTCGCACTACTACATTGGCTTTACCGGAAGGAAATAGCTTTTTTATTGCCTTTCTATCGGATTTTACCTCAGATTTGATTTCATAGACTTTGCCCATTATCTCCTCTGGTAAAGAATCAGTCGTATAGAGGTGGCTATTTACATGCAGTTTTGGCAGGTTATTGATCTTGGAAAAAGATTTAAAGCCACCTGCCTTTAAAATAGTTGCATGGGGTTCGACTATATATTTTTTGGGTAAACTGGTTTGGAGATCCAATTCACTCTCATCTTCAAATGTAAACGTAAAGTTGCCAGAGGGTTTTGTCAGCTCTACGCATTCAATATTGATCTGACCCATTGCCGGTTTTTTTCCGGATAAAAGCAGGATTTCCTTCACTTCATTCTTTATCGCTAGGATAATCACCCGCTGTATATCGGGCAGTTCATCCAATACTGCTTTGATATCCAGAATAGGTGAAGCTTTTACTAAAATATTGGCAGCTCTATCTTTAAGTAGTGACCAGTGCTTCACTACGTCAGGCTCACAGTCACTAAGTTTATATAGTTTTTGATTTTGGTCTCCTCTTCTGGCTGGATCTATATAAATCCAATCAAAATAGTCTTCATGAGTGTTAAGGTAATCTATGGCATCTCCATGATAGACTCCAAATTTGCCTGGGGAAAGGTGGTTAAAATTGTGCTCCGCTATTTCACATAATTCATTATTCCTCTCCACATATGTAATCCGGTCAAAATTTTTTCCTCCATAAAAAGTATCAATGCCCTGACCCCCTGTAAGGTCTATCATATTCTCACCGCTCATCAGACCTGCTTTATAGATAGCAGTGGCTTCCGAAGAACTTTGTTCCAATGAAAGGGTCACCGGAAAAATAATGTCAAGGTCGGCTGCCCATGTGGGAAGTTTGGACTTCACCTTCTGTCTGGCCGAAATTTGCTGTACGGCAAATTTAAGGTCAAACTCTACAGACTGATGATATTTAAAAAGCAAATGTGCAGGATCTTCCTGAAGATGATCCTGCACAAATGTTTTTACCTCTGGGGTATATTTTTCCTTTATGGTCAAACTTATACCAGGCTATGGTCTACCAGATACTGGGCGATCTGTACAGCATTAGTAGCTGCCCCTTTTCGAAGATTATCCGCCACTATCCACATATTCAGGGTATTGGCCTGCGATTCATCTCTTCTAAGCCTTCCCACAAATACCTCATCCCTTTTATGAGCATTGATAGGCATAGGATAAACATTATTGGCTGGATCATCCTGGACTATTACGCCTTGTGTTTCGGAAAGCAGTTTCCTTACTTCAGTAAGGTCAAAATCATTTTCAAATTCCACATTTACAGATTCGGAATGGCCACCCATGACCGGTATACGCACAGTAGTAGCGGTCACCTGTATGCTGTCATCACCAAATATCTTCTTGGTCTCCTTGATCATCTTCATCTCTTCTTTGGTGTATCCGTTATCCTGGAATACATCAATATGAGGTAGCACGTTAAGATCAATTTTATGCGGATATACCATATCACCATCCTTGCCAGCGCGCTCATTCATCATCTGGTCTACGGCTGCCTTACCTGTACCTGTCACAGATTGGTAAGTAGACACCACTACCCTTTTGATTTTATATTTATTATGCAAAGGTGCCAATGCTAATACCATTTGTATGGTAGAGCAGTTTGGATTGGCTATAATCCTATCATCTATCCTTAAATCCTTAGCGTTGATTTCCGGCACTACTAATTTTTTACTTGGATCCATTCTCCATGCAGAACTATTGTCCACTACTATAGCACCCGCTTCGGCAAATTTAGGAGCCCATTCCAAAGAGGTTCCACCTCCTGCAGAAAAGATGGCAATATCCGGCTTGGCAGCAACGGCTTGCTCCAATCCTATTACTGTATGATCTTTACCTTGAAAAGAAATCTTATTTCCTACAGATCTTTCGCTAGCTACTAAGAGCAGCTCATCATATTTAAAATTATGTAAATCGACAACTTCCAAAATCTCAGAGCCTACTAAACCAGTGGCGCCTACTATTGCTAATTTCATTTTATTTTTCTCTTTTGATTGTTAAGTTTTTCATTATATTTACAAAATGCGGACCTTCGTTTACGTATGGGTTTGGTTTGCTTTTTCCATACTAGGTTTTACATTTTTACCCAAAGCCGAAACTTTTGCAGTAACTCAGAATATTAAAAGCAATTTTTTAATTACCCTAAGTTCTGAGATAAATGGCAGGTTGTGCCCAGCATATTCTGCGGGATTTCCGTCCAATCATATATACTTGGCAAACAAAATCGGTTTGCTCAGCCCAAAGGTATTGGGTTTATCCCAAATAGCCACATATAATCCCGAAATTTACAGGAAAACTTCTACTGAGCGTGAATCCCTTTCCAGAATTTGTTTTCAAGCCAAAACGGAAAGAAATGGTTCCTACATTGACCTACCTATTGAGGAATTAGAATGCTTACAGGAAGGTTTTTATGTGGAAAATGTTGAAATTATTTCTCAAAATATAATAAGGATAACCTTTTCTGATTATCCGGATCCTGCTACCATAATATTTCCAGACCGATATAGTATCTCAGGCCTACCTCCTTATGATGTCGTATTACTAGATAATTTATATCAGGTGGATCTATACTTAGCACAAAGTTTAACTATAGGTGACAGTATAAATCTGCATTTAAAAAATATTAGATCCATAGCAGGGATAGATCTAGCGGACGTAAATATCCAAATGATATATAATGATGGCATTATAGGTGTCTTTGCCAAAGACAAAACTACTATACAAATCCTACTTGATGAGGAAGTCTCATTAGAGGAATTAGACCACTCTTCTTTCAGAATACAGGAAGAGGATTTTACTTTTGAAATATTAAGCAGTTCTAAGTCAAATCTGTTGGAAATCAAAGTGATTCCTGGATTGGAGGAGGGACTGCATTATAATTTGATTATTCCCACTCGAAAAAGCTTAAAAGATAAAATCATATCAGGATCTATCCGAAACTTCATTTTGGATACTACCCCTCCACAGCCGGTTCATTTAAGAAAATTGGAAAACAATAAAATTTTAGTCCATTTTGATGAAGCGATTGATCCAGTAATGGCAGTGGTACCTCAGCATTATTCTTTAAATGGTCAAATTCCCATAGAAGTTTCCCTTTTAGAAAATCCAAAACAGGTGCTATTGGTAATAGATGAACCGGTAAATCTGGAAGAAAAATATGAACTGAGAATTATAAATATAGAAGACCTATATGGGAATGCTTTGTCAATACCTGCACAAATATCCTCAAACTTAAATAGTGTAAATGAACCAGGAAATAATAATGTGGTGATCAACGAGGTCATGGCTGCCCCAAGGGCAGGATTGATTCTACCCAATTCAGAATATGTGGAATTGCTAAATGTAAGCGAAAATGAGATAAATATTGGAGGCTATAGGCTGCACAACTCTAGAAGAAGCACAGCCATTCCTGCCGGGACCGTTATATCCCCAGGTGAATACATACTTTTGTGTCCAAATGCCAGACGGGCACTTTTAGAACCATTTGGAAGGGTAATAGGGCTGCCCAGTTGGCCTACCCTATTAAACAATGCAGATATCGTAGTGCTATACGATAGGGAGGGTGCTGTTGTAGACAGTCTGGGATATACCAGAAGCAACTATGGCTCCACCCAGATTGCTCAGGGAGGCTATAGTTTGGAAGTAGTAAATCCATATTCCCAATGTAATTTATTGAGCAACCTTAGACCATCCACTGATCCATCAAGGGGGACTCCCGGTGCAATTAATTCGGTCTTTGATGATACTCCTGATAGGACTCCTGCTGTTTTGACTGGTGTTTCTACAGTAAATGATCAGCAAATAATTGCAATTTTTTCAAAACCCATATCTCAAGATTTTGCATATGCCAATTGGAGCCTATCTCCTGAAATGAATATTATAAGCACGGAGTTTTATAATGGAACCCAAACAGAAATACAACTTTTATTGGAAAATCCCCTGATAGAAGATATCCGATATACACTTCAGGTGACAAATATCCGGGATTGCTCAGGAAACCTTATTTCTCCAGATGGATCAACATTTACTTTTGCACTACCAATGGCCGCAGAAGCAGGTGATATAGTTATCAATGAAATATTATTTAACCCCCATACAGGAACACCTAAGTTTGTAGAAATCTATAATACATCTGAAAAATTTATAAATCTGAAAAACTGGAAATTAGGAAATGAATCAGGAGGACTAATATCCAATAGGAGAGTCATCTCGGGCAATGATCTGGTAATATCTCCCCGTTCCTACCGGGCCATTACAACAGATGCTGCTATGCTCATCCAAATGTACCCCAAAGCAATAAACTTGGTGGACATTGGCACATTGCCTAGTTATCCCATTAGAGAGGGGACAGTTTTCCTATTAAACCCAGAGGAAGATTTGATTGAAAGACTGGATTATCATGAGAACTTCCATCACCCATTACTTAGGATTCCAAGAGGAGTATCCTTAGAGCGGATCAATCCTTATTCCATGCCAAACGAACCGCAAAATTGGACTTCAGCGTCGGGGGCTGTAGGTAACGCCACCCCAGGTTTTAAAAATTCACAGCAATTTTCGGTAGAAACCATAAATAGTGGGATAACGGTATCACCAGAAGTATTTGCGCCCGAAACAGCAGGTGCACAGAATTACACTACCATTCAGTATCAGATGGATGATCCTGGATACATAGGGACGATAAAAATTTTTGATATCAGTGGAAAGCTCATAAAAGAAATTGTTCAAAACGAAATTTGGGGTTATAGCGGTTTTTATCTCTGGAATGGGACAGATTTAAACGGAAATAAGGTTAAAGTAGGATATTATATTATTTGGGTAGAATTATTAAATCTAGAAGGAAAAGTAATAAATATTAAAAAAACCGTAGCAGTAGGCACAAAAATCAGGTAGAAGCGAATTATTTTAAAATATTTTCGTTATGTTTATGTAACCTTATATTAAAACCTACAATAAAAATGGCCCAAGACCTAATATCCCAAACGCTAAAAACCTATTTCCTTAAACGTGGAAAAAACCTGAGTGTGATACAAAGATATCTTAGTATCAGATACAGGGTACATATTGAAGAGAAAATCCTTCAAAAAAGGTTAACCAACCTTACTTTAAATTAGTAACAAGGTACATAGTGAGATAAAGAGCCGTAAAAAAATATTTTACGGCTCTTTTTAATTTTAAAAACTATTGATCAAAATTTCAAAACCTTCTTTAAAGAGATCAAAGACACATAGGGACATCACTTTTTAAATTCTCTATAATCCAGATATATTAACATTTCAGGGGGAACATTCCCGTATTAAGTTTTCACTGAATGTATTAATTCACAATATTTAACCTACATATTTGATTTTCCAACCTGATTTTCTTGGCGTAACAAGCATTCATTAATGACCTATATAACACTTTAGAAGTAACATTTAGAAAACCTTTTATATCAGAGTGATTTATTTCACTATTTCATAACCTAAAACTATCAAATTGTCGTTAATTGAAATAATATCTAGACAAAGAGAAGTTTTATAGGAAAAAAATATAGATAAAGGCAAATATATATTTTTGAATTCAAAATCTCGGTGTACTTTAGGGGACTTTTTAGATGGACTGACACAGTTTAAAAGCAAACTAACAATAAAACTACTATAACATGAACCAGGAAGAAAAAACAGCATATTCGAGAGAAGAGCTATCGGAATTTGAGGAAATCATCAAAGATAAACTTGCTATAGCCAAAGAAGAACTTAATTCTTATAAGGAAACCCTTAGCAAAAGAAATGATAGCGGAACAGATAATACCGCCAGTACGTCAAAGCTACTGGAAGACGGAGCAGACACGCTTGAAAGAGAAAGTTTAAGCCAGTTAGCAGCGCGTCAGCAGAAATTTATAATCAATCTGGAAAATGCCTTGGTAAGAATCAAAAACGGTACTTACGGCGTATGCATTGACACGGGAAAACTAATAGCTAAAGAAAGATTAAAGGCGGTACCTCATACTATGCATTCGATAGAAGCCAAGCTTGCCAAAAAGTAACATTGGAATTTTTACCGAAACATATTGAGGCACTTATATTTTGCTCTCCAAATCCGTTAGGCATAGATGAAATCCAGAAATGCCTGACGGAAATGTTTGAATCTGAGATTCCCAAAAATCATATAGAAGAGGCGATCCAGATTTTAGAGGAAAAATATGCCAACGAAAATTTTTCTTTTGGATTATTGCATCTAGCAGGTGGATACCAATTTTTAACCAAGCCAGCATATCAGGCAAGTATATCCATATTACTTAAACAACAGTCACAAAAACGACTTTCCACAGCCCAGATGGAAACGCTTTCTATTATAGCCTATAAGCAGCCCGTGACCAAAGGTGAAGTAGAACAAATACGTGGAGTAAACTGTGATTATTCCATCCAGAAGCTTCTGGAAAAAGAACTTGTCACTATCCGCGGAAAAGCGGATGCCATAGGCAGACCCTTATTATATGGAACAAGTGATAAATTTATGGAGTATTTTGGCATCAATAATCTACGCGACCTCCCACAGCCAAAAGATTTCTCTGCTGAAGAAAACCAGATAGGCGAACAAAAAGATTAATCCCTCCCATATCAATAGTGACTCTTTAAGTAAGTATCTTTGCGAGTTGAAAAAATCAGATGAACCATATCCTATGGAATCTGTTTATTTGACAGCTAATAATCAATTTACAGCAGTGATGTTGCAACCTATATTTCTTATGCCTACCAGCATGTTCTAATACTCGGAGCGACAGCAAGTATCCTATTCAAAAAGGATATCTAAAATTAATGAAAATGAAAAAGAACAACAGAGGAAATCAAGACGAAAGAAGATCCGACAGTAGGGGATCCTCTAATGAAAGAAAAAGTGACCGTTCCAAAAAAGCAGGGTTTGATTTTGACAAATTCAGTGGGGAAGGCAAACCGAAAAAAAGCTATCCTTCCTATGGCACCCCAAAGTCTGGAAAGCCGAGATATGATGATAATAAAAGAGGTAGAAAACCTTCTTATGATGCTACCAAACCCGGTGACAGACCGGAGCCTAAATTCGGAAAAAGGTATACACCAGACAGCAGAAAAGGACCTGGGTCTAATCCATTCAAAAAAGATAATCCAGTAGGAAAGAGAGATTCATTTTCTCCCCTAAAAAAATATAATTCCGACGGAAAACGCGAGGAAAGAAGCCAGGACGAAAGAAGACCATATGGTCAGGATGCTAAAGGAGGCCGGAGAAATGATAATCCAGGTCAAGAAAGGGGCGAAGGAAGAAGATATACAGAGAATCCCAAGTATCACAACCCAAACTATAAAGGTAAAGGCAAAGAATTAAATCCGCGACCTTCCAGTGGTAAGCGCGAGGATATGGGCAAAGAGGATAAAGCAAATTTTAAGACTGTTTATAAAGGAAGAGGTAAGGATGAAAAACCACTTTTCGAAACAGTAAGAAGAGATGATGCTGATAACCAAAAGAAAAAGGTATATAAAAGCGACCGATTCTTTGCCAAAAAAAAGGGTGAGTTAGATGATGTTGAGAAGCCGGAATATAACTTATCCAAGTTTGAAAAAAATCATCGCAAGCACGAAGATACAGATGAGCTAAGGTTAAACAAATATATAGCTAACTCCGGTATTTGCTCCAGAAGAGACGCAGATGAACTTATCCAAAAGGGTGTCATCAAGGTAAACGGTGAGATAGTAACCGAAATGGGCTATAAAGTACAGCGTCAGGATAGGGTTACCTATAATGGAAAGACTATCAATCCTGAAAAGCCAGTTTATGTATTGCTTAACAAGCCAAAGGATTTTATCACTACTACAGATGATCCTATGGAAAGAAGGACAGTAATGCAACTGGTGAACAATGCTTGTGAAGAAAGAATATTTCCAGTGGGAAGACTTGACAGAAACACTACCGGGTTACTTTTATTTACAAATGATGGAGAATTAGCGGCTAAGCTTTCTCATCCGTCTGGTAAAATAAAGAAAATATACCAGGTGACACTGGACAAACCCCTTACCAGTGCCCATGCTGATCAAATCCTAGAAGGGTTGACTTTGGAAGATGGATTAGTAAATGTAGATGACCTTCAGGTGCTATCCAAAGACAGGACTATATTAGGCCTGGAAATCCATGTCGGCAAAAACCGAATTGTAAGAAGGATATTTGCACACCTGGGTTATGAAGTGACTGCATTGGATAGAGTAACTTATGCAGGGCTTACCAAAAAAGATCTGACCAGAGGAAAATATAGATTCTTAACAGAAAAAGAAGTAATCAATCTTAAGTATTTTAAATAAAAATACCCGGGGAAGCCAGTCTTCCCCTTTTATAATTCACAGTAAATATATCCTTTAAGGTTATTTGGACCAAAATTTTTTATTTCCTGATGAAGACGTATTTTTACCAACTCATAAAAAACTGAAGTTTTAAACATACATATATGCCCTATTTATTCACTTCGGAGTCTGTTTCAGAAGGACATCCGGATAAAATATCAGATCAGATTTCAGATGCATTAATAGATAACTTTTTGGCTTTTGATCCCAGGTCCAAGGTGGCCTGTGAAACTTTGGTAACTACCGGTCAGGTAGTTCTTGCCGGAGAGGTAAAGTCAGATACATATTTAGACGTACAAAAAATCGCCAGAGATGTAATCAACCGCATAGGATATACCAAAAGCGAATACATGTTTGACGGCAATTCATGTGGTGTATTTTCTGCCATTCATGAGCAGTCTCCGGACATCAACCAAGGTGTGGACCGTACCTCTCCTGAGGAGCAGGGTGCAGGAGATCAAGGTATGATGTTTGGCTATGCTACGAAAGAAACGGAAAACTTCATGCCTTTGGCATTGGATATATCTCATAGACTGCTAAAAGAACTAGCAGAACTGAGAAGAGAAAGCAGCGAAATTAAATATCTACGTCCAGATTCAAAGGCGCAGGTAACCATCGAATATAGCGATGACAATGTTCCACAAAAAATCGTCGCAATAGTAGTATCTACTCAGCACGATGATTTTGGTCCAGAGCAGGAAATGCTTGATAAGATCAAGGAGGACATGGTCAATATCCTTATTCCAAGAGTAAAGGCTCAGTTACCAGAGGAACTTCAAAGCTTATTTACAGATGATATCACTTACCATATCAATCCAACGGGTAAATTTGTAATCGGCGGTCCTCACGGAGATACTGGTCTTACTGGTAGAAAGATCATCGTAGATACTTACGGTGGTAAAGGCGCCCATGGTGGCGGAGCATTTTCAGGAAAAGATCCCTCTAAAGTAGATAGATCTGCAGCCTATGCTACCAGACATATCGCTAAAAATATGGTGGCTGCAGGAGTGGCTGATGAAGTACTGGTACAGGTATCATATGCTATCGGTGTAGCCAAGCCTATGGGTATATACATCAATACATATGGAACTGCTAAAGTAGATATGAAAGATGGAGACATCGCCAAAAAGATCGAATCCATCTTTGACATGAGGCCTTATGCCATCGAGCAAAGATTAAAGCTTCGTAATCCAATCTATGAAGAAACGGCAGCTTATGGTCACATGGGCAGAGAAAACGAAGTAGTTACCAAAAAATTCGTTTCTCCCGACGGTTCGGCGATCACATTGGAAGTGGAATTATTCACTTGGGAAAAACTGGATTATGTGGATAGAATCAAAAAAGCTTTTGATCTTTAATTGATCAACGGTATATATTCAAAGAGCGGTCAATTATATTGGCCGCTCTTTTTTTCTTGCTACTTGCTTCTAGCTACTTGATACTATTTTTACAAAAACATCTCTTCAATCAAATCTGTATAAAAATCTTTTACATCCATTCCAATTGCCTTTACCTGCTGAGAAATTAGGCTGGTTTCTGTCTGTCCCGGAACCGTGTTGATTTCTATAAAAAAGAATTTTCCTGTGTCATGTTCCAGAAAGTAATCTACTCTAATAGCACCTCGGCAGTTCAATTGGTTATAAGCTCTCGCCACAATTTTATTTACCCGATCTATCTCTTCCTCATTCATCCTGCCAGGAGTAATCTCTTCAGTAATTCCTGAAGTGTATTTGGCCTCAAAATCAAAAAACTCCTTTGAGCTGACTATCTCTGTGGCTGGCAATACGGTGGTTTTGCCTCCCGCACTGTATACACCTATGGAAAATTCTCTTCCGGATACAAACTCCTCTACCAGCACCTGCTTATCTTCCGCAAAAGCCTTGTCCAATGCCTCCTGAAGTTCATCAGCATTCTTCACTTTACTCATCCCAATACTACTGCCCCCGTTATTAGGTTTGATAAACAGGGGTAACTTTAATTCATCCAATATGCGTAGATAGTTTTCTTTGGAATTTTTAAATAGCTGAAGAGATTTAGCCACATGGAGGTCAGGTATATCATTTACTATCGCTTTAGTATACCCTTTGTTCATAGTGATAGCTGAAGTAAGTGGATCACAGGTAGTATAGGGCATATTTATCATATCAAAATAGCCTGCAAGCTTTCCATCCTCTCCAGGCGAACCGTGAAGAATATTAAAGACACCGTCAAAATTTATCTTTTTACCATTAACCGTTACAGAAAAATCGTTTAAGTCTATAGGAAACTGTTCCCCGCTTTCATCTTCATAATACCAGTTACCAGGATAGATTAATACTTTAAATATATCATATCTATCGAGATCAATATTCCGCGCTACCACAGCTGCGCTTTTTAACGATATTACTGATTCACCGGTAAATCCACCAGTGACGAGGGCAATTTTTTTCTTCATGGCATAAAGTTAAGGAAGCAATGTAATATTTGAATGGAAGATATAAAAAGAGAAGGAAAAAAATGTAAAAAGCCTGCCCAAAATAAATTGAGCAGGCTTTTTCATTATTGATACTATTATATATTAATCTGGATTCTGAACCATCTCTGGGTTAGCATTTAATTCCGCTATTGGAATTCTCCAAACCCAATCGTTGGAATTAGCCGGTACGGTAAATAGATTGTTGATCACAGTACCCACATGATTTGCGCCGGTTCTATCCAATGGTAGATTTAAGCGCTTAAGGTCATACCATCTGAAACCTTCACCCCAAAGTTCGATTCTTCTTTGGACTAAGATTTCATCGATTAATGCTTCACCGGCATTGGTAGATTTTGTATACCCTTCATCTCTTGCAGATACTAGTTCAAACAAAATATCCTGAGCGGCTCCATCCTGGCCTGCTTTCGCTAATGCCTCAGCTTCGATCAAATACATTTCTGCAGCTCTCATATAAGGTACATCACCTACAGAGGAAGCATTGCCTTGAGCAACGAATTTTCTATTCATATAGTCAAACTTTGAGAAATTAGATAAAGTCATTTCCTCTATGAACGGATCTCTCAAATCAGCATCAGAAGCATTAGGATCCCAAAGCCCTTTTCTAGCATCGGTCTCTGGAATTTGAGCATATAGCAAACTATTGATAGCCTTAGGATTGGTTCTGATGTTAGTAGAATTGAAATTTACTGACATATAAGCAAAGAAAGACGCAAAGAAAGTCTGCTGATCATCGATCTGGCGGCTACCCCACATCCACTCCGGATTCTCTACGTTATTAAACCCATCATAAAGTTGAGCAGTAGTCATCAATGGATACTCTTGTCTAGCTTGATTAGCCAGTTGTGCTGCTAATTGATAGTTTCCTTGAGTTAAAGCTACTCTGGCTTTTACTCCACGCACAATAGATTGATTGAAGTGGGACTTGGCATTTCTTCTTTCGGTTAATAGCGAAATAGCTTCATCCAAGTCTGCATTTATCTGAGCATACACTTCTGCTACTGTATTTCTAGCACCACCTTCAGTGATTGTATCCAATACAATCGGTACTCCCAACTGAGAGTTTGCCCCTCCTGTTTCATATCTTTGTGCAAAAATCTGAACAAGATTGAAATGGGCCCATGCTCTATATGCTAATGCCTGACCTTTAATTTCATTTCTTTCCTGCGCAGGACCCACAGCGTCATCGATATTGGCAATGATCATGTTCGCATTTGCGATGATTTTGTAATAAAATCTCCATACAAAACGAACATCCCCAGCATTTTCATTTATATGAGTTAACCATCTGGAATTGGACACGTGCCACCCATTACCTTGAGATGTCATAACTACATCATCTGCCATCATTTCTCTGTACAACATTACACCACCTTCCCCAGGCTGACCCTGAGAATCATAG
>DATHVH010000069.1:0-4253 GCA_035461405.1 Anditalea sp. | reverse complement strand
CAGACACCGGGTAATACAGTCTCCAACCTTAGCTCTACCCGCGCACTGAGAGATGTGACCGAAAAGCACAATGGAGAATATAACGCTGCTGCTGTAGGCGAGGTGAATGTGGTCAATAAGATGAAGGAAACCAATGCTGTCATAGGCGGTGAAGGAAACGGTGGCGTTATCTATCCTGAATCCCATTATGGTCGTGATGCTTTAGTCGGCATAGGCTTATTTCTAACCCACTTGGCTAAGTATGGTAAATCCATTTCCCATCTGAGAAGAACATATCCTAGCTATTATATATCAAAAAATAAAATTGAGCTTACTGCAGATATCAACGTAGATGAGGTGCTTCAGGAGATCAGAGCCAAATATAAAAAGCAGCCGATCAATGATATTGACGGGGTGAAAATAGAGTTTGATAAAGAGTGGGTACACTTGAGAAAGTCAAACACTGAACCTATCATCAGAATTTATTCTGAATCGGAATCATTATCTACTGCAGATCATCTGGCCAACAAGATCATCTTAGATATTAAAGAGGTCATTACCTCAGCATCATAATTATATCAGCCGGTAAACTGGAGACGGTTTACCGGTTTTTGCTACGAATAAAAACCCAATGTAATGAGAGTATATTTAGACAACGCTGCTACCACGGCCATGGATGACCGGGTGATTGAAGCTATGCTACCCTTTATGAAGGAGCATTATGGTAATCCTTCGTCGGTTCACTCCCATGGCAGGGAAGTGAGGACTGCCATAGAGCGGTCAAGAAAGAAAGTAGCTGAGTTGTTAAATGCCTCTCCATCAGAAATATTTTTTACTTCCGGGGGTACCGAGGCAGATAATACCGCCCTCATCTGCGGCATAGATAGCCACAAGATTAAACATGTAATTACTTCACCGATTGAGCATCATGCTGTTCTTCATACGCTAGAAGAATGTTCGAAAAAAGGTCATATTCGGTTAAGTAAAGTGGAGGTGAATTCGTCAGGCGAAATTTCTATTGAGCATCTCAAAGATTTGCTTTCTGCAAATGAAAAGGCACTGGTATCCATCATGCATGCCAATAATGAGATAGGAAATATTAATGACCTTAACTTAATAGGAGAATTAGCCAAAGAAAAAGGTGCCTTTATGCACTCAGATACTGTGCAGACTATGGGTCATTATACTCATAACCTGAAGCAACTACCAGTGGATGCACTCGTAGGTGCTGCTCACAAGTTTCACGGTCCCAAAGGTGCAGGTTTTCTTTATGTGAGAAAGGAAAAGAAAATTCTACCCCTTATACACGGCGGTGCCCAGGAAAGAAATATGAGGGGTGGTACAGAAAATGTCACCGGAATAGTAGGCCTTGCCAAGGCGCTTGAACTGGCATATGAAGATATGTCAGGTCACCGTAGACATATAGAAGCCCTTAAACTGCATATGAAAGAAAAACTTATGCAATTTATACCTGGTGTCTCATTCAATGGACTTTCGGGCGAGATGGACAAAAGTCTGTATACTGTTTTAAATGTAAGTCTTCCTCCATCTGAAGAAAATTCAGGCATGTTGCTTTTCAATCTTGATCTCCACGGCATATCTGCTTCGGGTGGTAGCGCGTGTTCTAGCGGAGCTACAGTAGGGTCGCATGTCCTAAGGGCATTGGGTCATACTGCGGAGCGTGATGCTGTCCGTTTTTCTTTCAGCCGTTTTAATACCATAGAGGAAATTGACTATACCGTAGAAAAATTGAAGGAGCTTTATCCAGTTGAGGCTTAGGGACATGTGCGAAATTAGGTTCTATTCCCCGATTTTCACTTTTTAGTAAAAATTTAACATTTAGGTAATTTGTAGTTTAGGGATTATTGGATACTTTAGGCTTTATTTATTAAACTTTGCTTAAGATGAACCAATTGATTCCAATGTCGATAGATGGGCTAAAGATTATCCAACTTTCGCAACTTACCTTCGAGCAGGCAAATAAATTAAGAAATTTTCTTCCCTCCCAAAGTATCAAAAAAATGATATTTCAAGGTCTTGAATTAAATGACTGTATATTATTTGAAACTTATGAATACTGGCTGCTCAACCAGCAATTTTTAAACCTTAGTGAAGAAACAGTATATGATTTTTAGATAAGGACTAAATTTTATATTCCAAAGGTCTGCCTTTTTTCCAAAAAATATTTTTTCAGTTCCGGGTATACAGTACTTTCAGCTTCAGGTATACCCCTCAGTGTAAGTTTTATATTTCCCTCTTCAGTTTCTGCATTGTTTTCTAGCGTTTCTATTAGATATATAAATTCTTGCAAGTTTAAGGGTTCTCTAGCGCTAGCTGGATTCGTTTTAAAATCATTTCCATAAAAATCCACCACCTCAAAAAAAATTTCGCCATCAAGTGTAGAGGCATATATGCTTATTTCCTCTCCCCATTGACTTTCTGGATAGGATAGTTTAGCCAATAATGATGAAGGTCCGGTGCCGTCAAAGTAGGTAGCTGGTCTGAAATTAAAGTCTATCATGAAGGACAAAAGTAAGCAGAAAATCATATTAATTAAAATTAGACAAGGCTAAAATTTTTTTAAGCCAGATTGTTAAATTATTTTTGTATATATCTAGAAAATATATTCGACATATCATGTATTTAATACAGTCTGCCATAAAATTATTTATATCATTACTATTCAGTTTATTGACTGTGGTGGCTATGGCATCTGAACCTGTTATATTAAAAGGCAAAGTGGTAGATAAAATTTCCCAACAATCTATACCCGGTGCTTCGATATATTTTTCAGAATTGAACAGGGGGGTGGTGACTGACGAAAACGGTCTGTTTGAATTTAAATTTTTGCCTGAAAAAAGCCTGGTGGTCCAGGTAACCTTCATAGGATATCAGTCAATAATTAAAAAAGTCAATTTAAAGGAATTGGAAGGTCAGCTTATTTTTGAAATGGAAGAATCTACTACTACCATAGATGAGGTAGTGGTATCTGGCGCACATGTTATGAGCAGGGAGAGCTCTCCTATAGTCATCTCCAAAATGAATAAAACCGAAATTTTAATGCAGCCATCCCCAAGCCTGATGTCTGCTCTTACGCGTACTCCCGGTGTCACCGAAGTTTCACTTGGGCCTGGAATAAGTAAACCAGTGATCAGAGGAATGTCTTTTAGCCGTGTATTATCTGTGTATCAGGGAGCCAGATTTGAAAATCAGCAATGGGGCGCAGACCACGGTCTTGGACTGACTGAGACCGGGATAGCAGGAGTGGAAATCATTAAAGGTCCTGCTTCACTCATATATGGATCAGGGGCAATGGCTGGTGTGATTAATTTACTGGAAGAGGCTGATGCAGCTCCAGGGCATATAGAAGGAGATATAAACCTCAGAGGATACAGTAATTCCTTGGGGGGAAGGGTAGAAGCTGGAATGAAAGGTATGAGTACTAATGGTTTTAATTGGTCCTTGAGAGGCGCTTCAGAATCCCATGCAGACTACCTTGATGGATCTGGGAAGACTGTAGGCAATACACGTTTCAATACGCAAAATGTGAAAGCCAGCATAGGGCTGACCAAAAAATGGGGCGATACTAAAATCCGTTATACTTATTTAAAGCAGCGGCTGGGGATACTGGAAGAGGATGAACAGGAGGAACTGGTGACGACAAGAAATGATAGGGTGATGCAGCTTCCATTCCAGAATGTCACGGATAACTTCCTAAGCTCTGTCACAAATGTATTTTTAGGAGAGGACAAGTTAATGCTTACTTTAGGCTACCACTGGAATTTGAGAGAAGAAATCGAAGATGATTTTGGGAAAACTGATTTAGGATTAAGACAGCAAAATTTTATGTATGATCTTAAATACTATAAATCCCTATCTCCCGACCTGGAGCTGATAGTGGGAGGGCAGGGCTTTTTTCTCCAGAATACTAATTATGATGTAGCAGAAGAAATCCTTATCCCCAATGCTACCAAAGATGATCGCTCAGTATATTCATTACTGAATTACACTAATAATGACTGGGTGCTGCAGGGTGGCCTCCGATATGATTACCGCAAAGTGACTGCAGATGCTCAGGGCCAAAAATTCATTTCATATGGTTTTGTACTTCCCGGTGCGCCTGAAGACCGTAGGCTGCAAAGGGACTTTGGGGGCATGACTGCCAGTGGTGGGGCTACTTTTCGCCCAGGTGATAAATGGAGGTTTAGGGTTAATTTGGCTTCCGGATTCAGAGCCCCCGATTTGGCAGAACTATTTTCAAACGGTCCTCATCC
>DATHVH010000068.1:0-17455 GCA_035461405.1 Anditalea sp. | reverse complement strand
ACTGCTCATCCCATAGGTAGCTACAAAGAAAATTCCGAGGATAGCAAAGGTGATAGCTTGCCTTCCGGATATGAGTTTTAGTATGCGGGCATATTTGTTATACAGTTGGTCATATTGGTGATTAAACCCATCAAAAAAATTTTGTAATAAAGTTTTCTTCTTTTCACCATGAGAAGGTTTTAACAATATGCTGCAAAGGGCAGGGGATAAGGTAAGTGCATTTACACCTGATATGACAATAGCTATAGCGAGTGTCAGAGAAAATTGCCTGTAGAATATCCCTACGGGTCCCGATAGAAACCCAACAGGTATAAATACCGCAGACATAACCATCGTAATTGCTATGATAGCACCACCTATTTCCTTCATGGCTGCTACAGTGGCATCGTAGGCATTCATTTTAAGATCATGCATTTTTACATGGACAGCTTCCACCACCACTATAGCATTATCTACTACTATACCTATAGCCAATACCAGTGCAAACAAGGTTAATAGATTTATGGAAAACCCGAACATCTGCATAAAAAACAGAGTACCAATCAGTGAAACCGGTACAGCTATAGCAGGTATCAAGGTAGACCTGAAATCCTGAAGAAATATAAATACTACTAACGAAACTAGGATAAAGGCTTCTAAGAGTGTTTTTAGTACTTCCACTATGGAAGCATCCAAAAATCGAGATACATCGTAGGAAACATTAAATGTCATACCTGGTGGAAAAGAGGAATCCTCTAGTTCCGACATCTTGTCTTTAATATTGGCTATTACCTCACGGGCATTGGACCCAGGCCGTTGCTTGATCATGATAGAGGCAGAAGGTCTTCCATCCGTCATAGATACCATATTATAATCCTGAGACCCAAATTCAACTTCTGCCACATCCTTAATCTTTAATAAAGATCCATCAGGAAGCGCTTTTAAGGTAATGTTTTCGTAATCTTCTGGCTGGCTGAATTTCCCGGTATATTTAAGAACATACTGTAACATTTGGGGCGATTGATCTGAGCTAATGCCTGATTTGCCCGGGGCTGCTTCCACGTTCTGCCTTCTGATAGCTTCTGTGATGTCTTGAGGAGATAGATTATAGGAAACCAATCTGCTAGGATTAAGCCAGATTCTCATAGAATAATCCCTAGCCCCCATTATCTCGGCAAAACCAACTCCGTCAATACGCTTTAGTTCAGGAAGTATATTTATATCCGCAAAGTTATAAATGAATCGCTCATCCTGAAGTGAATCACTACTGTAGAGGTTTAAGTATAACAACATACTGTTTACCTCTTTTTCAGTTTGGACACCAGCTCTGATTACCTCTTCAGGTAACTCATCTAGCACTGTAGCCACTCTGTTTTGTACGTTTACAGCAGCTAGATCAGGATCGGTACCAACATTAAATACCACTGTCACTACAGTGATACCATCATTTGTATTTACCGAGGAGAGATATGCCATCCCTGGTACCCCATTAATAGCCCGTTCTAAAGGTGTTGCGACAGCTTTTGAAAGTACTTCCGCATTTGCACCCGTATACCTTGCTGTCACTGTAACAGAGGGAGGGACAATTTCCGGAAATTGGGTGATAGGAAGGGAGGTAAGTGCCAGTATACCTAACAAGGTAATAAAGACAGATATGACCGTAGATAATATCGGTCGTTTAATAAACAGCTCTAACATAATTTATATTACTTTTCAGTTAAAGTGCTTACTTCCATCAAATCGCCATAAGCCTCATCGCTATCTACAAGTTTAGGCTGAATCTTTATTCCATCTTTTACCTGCTGTATCCCTTCATATATAATTTTATCTCCGGGCTGGAATCCCTCTGCAGCATAGAATACATCATGTCTTCTTATCGGTTTAAAGCTTCTTACTTTCACAGTATTTTCCTTATCAACTACATAGACATAATTGAAATCCTGAATTTCAAAGGTGGATTTTTGAGGGATTAGATAGATGTCATCCAGCTGGGTTGACATTTGGATCTTACCACTGGCCCCATGCTTTAAAAGGCCATTAGGATTTGGGAATCGAACTCTAAAAGCGATGGAACCTGTCCCTCTCTCAAAATCTGCCTCCATAGTTTCCAATGTTCCGGTATGTTGATATATTTCCCCATCAGAAAGAATAAGTCTTATATCTTCTGCTATACCTTCTTCACCCTTTAACTCAATTTTCTTTCTCATGTAAGTGAGGTATTCATTTTCATTGATTCTGTAGTAGGCAAATACTTCAGAGATATCAGTGATATTCGTAAGTAAATCCCCTGCTGTCACCAAACTACCTGTCTTAAATGGAATGCGGTCCACTATACCATCAAAAGGCGCCCTTATAGTAGTGTATGATAGCCCTGTCTGAGCATTTTTCAGACTGGATTCTGCCTCGGATATAGCTGATTCAGCTACTGCCCGTTTGGATTTTGCCAGCTCCAGTTCGGAAGAGGTTATGATATTTTTGTCGACAAGAATCTTAAGTCTTTCTACTTCCAGAGTGGCAGCTTTGGCTTCTGCTTTAGCCTGCATTAATCTGGCATTGGCCCCATTTACCATTTCATTAAACTCCATTGAAGTCAATTGAAATAAAGGTTTACCTTTCGTAACAAACTCCCCTTCATCCACATAAATTCTATCAACAAAACCTTCTACTTTGGCACGAACTTCTACAAACTGAACAGCCTGTACTTCACATATATAGGTTTGGGGAACTTCGATGGATTGAGTATTCAACTCCAGCACCGGTATGCTAAGCAGCTTGTTTTTTTCGTCATTTTTACTGTGCCCGGGATTACAAGCTGTAGACAGGGCAATAATGCTCATTGATCCTATTAATAGGAAATGTGTTTTCACGAAGGAAAAAGCTAAAGCTTTAACCTTCAGAGGGTTTAAGAATGTCATGATTTACTACTTAATTACAGAAATTAAAGAATATGCGATCAACCCGCTGTCGGAATGACAGCCGTATTACCTCTCAGAAGAGAAATGGATAAAAAAAGAAAAAATCAAGGGGCGTTGGAACATACGATGAGTTCCAAAACTGTAAGCATGGGAAGTGGAATACCGTATAGCTGAACTGGAAAGTTTATTAAGGGGATGACTTTGCTTATTTCCAGTTTAAAGACTAAAGCTAATGGAAGTATGGCTTCCCTTTGTACTTTAGTAAATGAAGGCATATTATGCCTAGATACTGATGTAGGGAAATCCACATAATCATAATCCAAAGCTTCTACAGCTGCAGATTGATAATCTTTACCGATATAAATCTTTTCATCATGATCGGCAAAAGACAAGGCAAGCAAGAAGACAGCTAAAAGTTGTGTAAACACAGCTTTAGCGGTTAACAAAATTTTATGTTGTTTCTCTTGCATGGGGCAAATTTACACTGCAAAATTCCAAAGATCCAAATGTGTGCCATAAAATATACAGTCTTTATCAAAAAATACACTATTCGTTACTGATTCAGCAATTTTAGCTCCTCAAATATTTGTTCTGTAATCCTTTTTCTAGAGATACCAAAGTCGGACCTGGCTGATTTTTTGTCTTGAAAAAGCCTTGTGGCAAAAAAATAGACATTGGTATCTTGCTCTATGTATCCTACCCACCAGCCAATATTTGTACCCGATTCACTTGTCCAACCAGTTTTTCCCCTTACAATATAATTGCTTCCGATTTCAGCTACCATGACATCTTTCACTATAGCCATATTTGTCTTTGAAAATGGCAGATTTCCTTCTTGTAGATCTATCAGAAATTTTACTTGATCCAGGGGGCTTATTTTTAATTGTCCATAATTCCAGAAATCCAGATTACGTTCATCCCAATATTTATTTCCGTAATTGATTTTTTGAATATATTCCTTATAGGTATCCTTACCTATCCTTTCTGCCAGTTCGAGAAAAACCCAAACCGCAGATGCTTCGAAGGCTTCTCTTACCGTCATATCACGATAGGTACCAGGTCTATAACCATACATAGTGGTATCTACATTTCCTTTAAAGTGGATTACCTCCTCTTCATCATCTATAGCACCAGTCTCAAGTGCAATAAGTAGATTTAAGATTTTGAAAGTAGATGCCGGTAAGGAAGCTTCATTGATGCCTATCGTATCACTTACTATATATTTATTTCGGGTTTTATCATAGACCACAATACTTCCATCTACCTCGTATTCCCTGAAAATTTTGGTCAAGTCAGGTATGACCTGCATATTATTCTCCACCTTATCAGATCGGCATCCTCCAATTATCATGATCGCTAAACAATTGCAGATCAGTAGTGGCATAATAATTAATTTTTTCATTATGGGAAATATTAAGTGTATTGAACTGTACCAAAAAGTTTAAAATCTAAACTATATTAACAAACTGAATATTATTTTTCCACAATATGGATTGCATAAAAAAGCTATGGAGATATTAGGTGTTGAATATAGAGGTGCATGAATCTATAATCACTGATTTTATTAAATAAATGTATACGATAAAGTACGTTAAAAATTATCATAATGTCTTTATCATTGTAAAAAGTGCTATCAGAGTTATACGAATTAATATCTAAAAAATAAATATAATTATGACAAAAACATTCTTTACCACATTCGTAATAGTAATTTTCTTGGGCTTAGGTGGTTGTAAAACATCGAGTACCGGCCCGCAGGAATTTAATGATAATGTAAATTTAGAAACGGTAAATATCAATACTGACCGGATCGCTAGTATGGATTCGTTGTTGCAGTCATTTGTTGATCAGAGGAGAGCGAGTAGTGTAGTAGGGTTTGTGGCAAAAGGTGGGAATATTATCTATAAAAATGCATTTGGCTGGAAAGATATAGAGAATCAAATCCCAGCCACCACCGATGATTATTATATTTTGTTTTCCCAAACCAAAGCCGTTACCTCTGTAGCATTTATGATATTAGTAGAAAGAGGGCTGGTAAAAGTGGATGATCCAGTGTCTAAATATTTTCCGGAAATACCTGATCAAGTAGTCACTACGGTACACGAAGATGGTACATATGATACTAGGCCTGTAGCTTCGCCTATGACTTTTGCTCACCTTTTATCTCATTCTTCAGGACTCAGTGCCGGTCGTGTGGGGGAGATACGTAGGGCAGAGGCACAAAAAACTCAAAATGAAAGTAATGCTCAAAGAAGTTCCGCGCCTCTAAATGGTCAGCGTACAGGGGGAAGAGGTAATGCTCCATACCTTGAAGAAGAGATGTTGGCTTTAGCCAAATACCCCCTTGGCTTCGATCCAGGGACGGAATGGAACTATCATATTAGCACCAACATGCTGGCTTATATGATCGAACGCATATCTGGTACACCGCTGCGGCAATTCGTAAAAGAAAACATACTAAATCCTCTAGGTATGGATGAGACAGATTGGTACTATGAGCCAGATAAAATTAACCGTTTCGTAAAAGCATATAATTACGAAAATGAAAAGTTAAATCCTGCATCAAATATGTATAGTGAAGCCACTATCAGTAGCGAGCAGACTTATGCTGAAGGAGCAATTGGACTAAATGGCCCGATTGAGGATTATGCCAAGTTTTGCCAGATGTTGCTCAATAAGGGAGAGTTTAATGGTCATAGGATATTAAAACCAGAAACTATTAATCAGATGACTACTATAAATCAATTACCTGAAGTGAATTCCGGAGGTGAAAATTTCCAGTTTGGCCTTGGGTTTGAATTGTACAATGAAAACAAAAAACCTGCCCCCCAAGTATCCAATACAGCGTATGCCTGGGGTGGACTGTATGGTACGGAATATATTGTTGATCCAGAAAATGACATGATAGCTTTATTTTATTTAAATATGCCAAAGCGTGAGTCCTTGTATCCTATTTTTCTTAGTAAGGCATATCAATTGTTTGAAAACCAATAGTAAATAGTATGATTATGTAAGTAGAAAAAAAATCAGATTGGTAAAATTAATGCATGTAATCTTGCACAAAAGAAGGATCCATATTAATATAGAGGTCCTTTTTTTATTGCCTGAAATCAATCACCCTGAAACACTGAGTAAGGATTTTGTTATACAGCTTAATAGCAAACGTAAGTCAACCATCTATATATCTTCTATTAAAAATACCCCCGCAGGGGTATTGATGTTGGGTATAGAAAAGTTTAATATTGGTCTTTTAGATAAGACTTTTCCTGAATTTATGATGAGGGGAAACTCATTCCAAAAATCCATAAATAATGATTTGGTGTGTCCCTTTAAATTTATGACATTATGATTATTCGTACACCTATTTTAATTGACTTTCGATATATCTGCTTTTTTGTATTAGCAACCATGTTTTTTACGAATCAGGTAAGTGCGCAGAATAAGATCAAATTGACAAGCAATCATACTGATGCTGTTTTTTCGAAAATAGATGATAGCGATATACACAAATTTACCCCTCTTGGAGAAGGGGAAATCAGTTTCAAACTGGATAAGAATTCGATAAATAAGGTCATGGTGGCCAAGGAAGGTTATGAACCGGTAATTCTAGAGTTTCCAAAAACTGAAAAGTATGAGAAGGAATTGAAAGTTTTATTGCTCAACCGGATGGTGGAAGTAGAGTCAAATCATGAAGATGCCACTGTACAGATCGGTGATCAAATTCTTGGCAAAGGTAAATCTAAGGTAGTCATCCGGGAAGGTGAAACGGCTGAAGTAACCATCAATAAATCAGGATACGTTTCCAAAACAGCTACCTATTATAACTCGCCTGAAAAAGCAATACCACCTGTAAAGGAAATTTTTGAACTGAGGGATAGGTATGTGCAGATAGATGAAAACCCTAAGGCTGATTTTTACCTCCTAAACGGACAGAAAATGCCTGAAGGTACTACTGGTATAGTGATACCGTATGAAGAATGCGTGGAACTGAAAATAGTGAAAAGTGGATATGCCAATGTGATCCAGAATTTCTGTAACCGTGCAGAAAATGATGATGCTCCTCCAATCATTTATAAAGCAAATATGGAAGATAGGGTAGTGAAGTTTGCAGTTATACCAGCTGATGCTTCTATTCAGGTAAATGGTGCAGCACAGGCATTTGGACAATATGATCTTCTGCTCCCAAAGGGCAGATGTTTAAAAGTAGAAATAAGTAAAGAGGGTTTTATCAGCTATGTACAGACCTACTGTAACCAAACTGAAGAAGATAATCAATTAGCTATAGCGGAAAATATCAATCTGATCGAGGACGAAGCTTATTTGGCATCCATATATTCTGATAAGGTAAATCACCGTATTCCGATCGCTGTCAGAAAATCTTTATCGACAGCAGATGCCTGGAAAATCCTAATATCAATAATAACGAAAGAATATGATGTATTAGAAACCGTAGATTATAATGCTGGCTACCTCATTACCGCCTGGCAATATGACGGATTTAATAAAGACGGAAAGACCATCCGCAGTAGGATCATTATTACTAATTCTGGTAGCACTACAGAAAATAACTATGCAGTCAAATTCGTCAGTCAAACAGGGGAAGGGAATGCCGCCGATCTGGAGGATACGAAGTATACGGATTGGAATAGGATTTTAAGAAAATACTACGATTTGTTGGAGGATATGGAAATTAGGCTGCAGTAAGAGCTATGAAATTTTCACTTATTAAAAAAGTATGCTTTCAGAAAGATTTTTAAAATACTCCTTTCTTTGGGTAATACTAAAAGAATGGGAATAAATTTGAATTACAAACATTTACTTTCTAAATAAATCTTAATAATCGATTATTATTTAAAAGCTTACAGAAATTGTGAAGATAGAAATCCGTAGGCAATTTTGTACTAAATGAAAGGCTTGCCTGCAAATCTTTTCTCTATAATGATTGTCCAGCATTTTTTAAGTTTTGAAATCACATAAGATTATTCCAATTGCTGAGCGTTATCTTTTAACACCATACTTTCTACAAACTAAAATACCATATCAACACACGCTACTAGTCATGTATTTCCTGGCGAATAGGCTACGGCTGGGGACAGATTTTCACTTTTGGAATCTCATAGGTTAATAGGTTAGTTGCACTTTCAGTACCTGGCTAAAAAGCGTATAACCATAAATATATATATCCTAATTGATTAAAGTACATAAAATCCTTCTATAATATTGAAATGAAAATAAGGTATTATGCCTAACATCGGACAACTGTTCTCCATTTTTTTATTTAAAAAATTATGAAATTAAATAGCAGATATTAATGCTGTAATCATAAATAAATAACTGTATTTAATATAATATCAATTTTTTATATTATATTAATGTCAATCTTTAAAATTATATGATGGATAAATTTGAAATTATAGACTTTAAAGCAAAGGATGGATTTCAATTGAATTTTTGGCATTACAGATCCGAAACACCAACTATCAAAGGACCGGTATTATTAGTACACGGTGCAGGAGTCCGGGCAAATATATTTAATGCTCCTACAGAGAAGAATATTATTCAGGTCTTGGCAGAAGATGGTTATGATGTATGGTTAGAAAACTGGAGAGCCAGCATTGATTTGGAACCAAACGAGTGGGATTTGGATATTGTTGCTAGAAATGACCATCCTGCAGCCGTAGAAAAAATTGTTGAATTAACGGGATATGAGGAAATCAAAGCTATCATACATTGTCAGGGTAGTACAAGTTTCATGATTTCAGTATCTTTAGGATTGGTACCCCAAGTGACGACAATCATAAGTAATGCGGTTTCGCTACATCCGGTGGTTCCAAAGTTTTCAATTTTTAAGTTAAAGTTTTTGGTCCCCATTGTCAATACTATGTTTGACTACCTCAATCCTCAGTGGGGTTTGGAAGCACCAACTCTTAAAACCAAAATGCTCAGAAAACTGGTGAAGGTGACTCATCCCGAAAAAGATACAATGGTAGGTAAATTTGTAAGTTTTACTTATGGTTCAGGATTTCCCGCTCTTTGGTTACTGAAAAACCTCAATAAGGAAACAATGGAATGGATCCAACATGAATTTGCAGAAGTCCCTTTATCCTTTTTCAAACATATCAAATCTTGTATCAATAAAGGTGTATTAGTTCCAAAAAATAGTAATAATGGTCTGTCTTATGCACCAGAAGATTTTAAACCTAATGCTAGAATTGTACTATTCAGCGGAATTAAAAACCTTTGTTTTCTGCCGGACAGTCAAAAAAATACTTTTAAATACCTAGAGAGGCTGGACCCTGGAGTCCACCGGTTGTATCTATTGGAAGAGTATAGCCATTTGGATGTGTTTTTTGGCAAAAATTCCCATATAGATGTATTTCCGTTAATGGTAGATGAACTAAACAAGCTCTAAGATAAACGAATTATGCCTCCTAAAAGGATCAAACAATACGAGGGTAGATATGCCCTCGTAGATGGGATACACTACAAAATGCCTGTTAGTGCACGTAATTCTCCTGCACTTATGGCAGGTTTCACCTGTGATTGGAATAAAGCAAACGCTTTGTTGCCTGGAAATGAAATCCATGCAATGAAGCTGCCAAATGGAAAAGCGGCGCTATTAATAACTGTTATTGACTATGTAGATACAAGCATCGGCAAATACATAGAATATAGCATTGCCATAGGTTGCACTAAAGGTGACAAACCTGCTCCCCGAATTTTGAATTCCATGATGCTTAAATCATATGGAACGGGACAATACATCCTTGATTTACCAGTAAGTTCTGAAGTGTCTGTAAAAGGTGGCAAAGGAATCTGGGGCATGCCTAAGCACTTAGCTAACCTAGACTTCAAGATTACAGATACAACTGTTAGTAGCCAATATGAAAAAGATGGACAGTTTGCTTTCAGAATAGAAATTATTAAACCCAAAAGTCCTTCTATTAGATTAAAGGTCGGTGCCACCAATTATTGTAGGTTTAGAAATATGCTAATGGCATCATACATCTATTTTGACACCAAAGCAGGTATTAATTTATTCGGGAAAGCGAAGGCCAATTTATATATAGGGAATCATCCCAATGTGTCTTTTCTGCGCGATATTAATATCAATCCTGATCCCTTTTTCACGGTATTTATGCCCAAAACTATGGGAATACTGGATGACCATATTGAAAGTTGGTTTATGACCTATGATGAACCCCCAAAGGAAATGCCTGAAGGATTGGAAAGTATCATAGACCTTGGCCTTGGGGAGGAGTGGCTGCCTGACCCCTCCATTACTGATTACGAGCAGTATAAAATCAAATAAGCTTACTTAACAGCAACACTATGAATCCTCTAAAACAAACAATTGTAGATCTTAGTAATGCCTATATTTTTTTCTGTGCATCCATCTATCTCGGCATGTTTTGGTCTTTACACTTTTTCTGGTTTCCCAATTATCCATCTACCTTAACGCTAGATAATTATTATAATGCAATCATCCCTCAAACAACCTTGGCTACCAATTTTTTTTTTATAACTATTCCAATCATGGCTGTTTGCTTAGTCATCATGTTGATCAGTGAATGGAAAACATCTCTGATGTGGGTTCCCATCGCTTGGATTCCGGGATTATTGGCACCCGTGATCATTCAACAGGCATATATTGAAAGTATAAATAACCATTTTATAGCTGGGGTAAAAGACGAAGCTACGCTTCAAAAATTGCTGAATGAATGGATGTATCTCAATGATTTACGGTGGATTATTCTGACGGTTATGTGGGGAATTACCATGTATTTTTTTATAGCAAAAGCAAAAAGAAATAGAAATCCGCATTATTCCAGCTCATGAAAAAAAAATTAACACTCATTATTGTAGCGATATCTGTAATAACAATCATCTCAGGGCTCTCACAGGTATTTATGCCTGGCACAGTCCTTAAATTAATTGGTGCAGAAGTTTCTCCGATTTCCCTCCACTTATTTGGAATAGTGGGGATGTTTATGGCTTTATTTGGCAGTTTGATGTTACATACCATTTACAGCGCGCAGTTCAGTACCGTCCCTATTTTCTGGTGTGCAATGCAAAAGCTGGGAGCATTTGTAGCTGTCGGCATAGGTGTCCTTAGTGGTTTGTTTTCCTGGATGGCTTCCGGTGTGGCGATTTTTGACCTTTTCTCCGGATTGGTATTTCTCTATTATATAAAAACGCTCAACCCAAAATGAAAAAAGCCAGTTTATTTTTCTTTTATACCTATATCGGACTGGTCACCTTAGCTGGCATTTGGGGAGCCTTTATATATCCTTCATTGGATTTTGAAGTCATGTTCGATTTGAATTTAAGTCAATTAACTGATTTTGAAAAAATTAACCTGCTTTCCCAATACAGGTTTTTGAGAGCTTTAGAATTGGGGTTTGGTCTTTTTGCACTTTTATATGTAAAGGAAATTTTTTCGGATTTTAAATTTAACAGGCTTTTCCTAACCATAATGGGAGTAGGTATACTGGCCAGAATATTTTCTTGGTTATTTGATGGTAAACCAAGTTACCTAACCATGTTTTTTTTATTTTATGAAGCTATTGGCTGGATTGTCATATTCACTTTTTCCTATTCTAAAATTAAAAAATAATGGAATTCCACGAACCCAAATCGGAGAAAGTAAGGTCCTTGATTTTGGCGGGAGGGGGGCTAAGGGTCGCTTATCAGGCTGGTGTTTTATTAGCTTTGGAGGAAGAAGGAATAGAATTCCAACATATTGATGGAACCTCAGGCGGAATTTTTAATACCGCCATGATAGCAAGTGGCTTGGAGCCGAAGGAAATTGCTAAAAGGTGGCGATCACTGAAATTAGCTAACTTTATCTCTGGTAAAAAAGCAATGAGTTACCTAAGGCCTTTTAAAATGAAGGGATTTGCAGATGCGGATAATATCAGGGCGAAAGTGTTTCCTCACCTTGGAATCAATATAGAAAAAATTAATCGAAATGGACGTGTTAAAGCAACCTTCAATGTTTGTAATTTTTCAAATAAGTCAATAGAAGCTATTCCCAATGAGAAGGTTATAGAGGATCATCTAATTGCCGGGGTTTCTCTACCTATTTTCATGCCAGCCATCCAAATAGGTGAATCATGGTATACGGATGCAGTTTGGATCAAAGATGCCAATTTGATGGAGGCAGTTCATCATGGTGCAGAGGAACTCTGGTTGGTGTGGGCCATTGGTAACGGTGCCACCTATCTACAAGGTGCCTTCCACCAATATGTCCATATGATTGAAATGAGTGCCAGTGGGGGGCTTTTGGAAGAATACAAACAAATTGCCTCGATACATAAAAATACACCCTCAGAACTTGGTAAGAATGGTTCTTCTAGTTGCCCTAAGCTCTATGTTTTAAAATCCCAAATAGCATTACCTCTAGATCCCGATTTTTTTCTTAACAAAATCAATGCAAGAGAATTGATCAACATGGGTTACTCACAGGCCAAAGATTACCTAATAAATAGACCTTGGAAAGGTGAAAAGATGGATCCTTCAGCGACTGCAAATCTAGAACCTAAGTATATCTATAGTTTCAGAGCGATTTTTAAAGGATTCATTGAATGGAATTCAAAAAATCTACCTATTACATACGCATTATTTTTTAGGTATGCTGATTTTCAGAATTATGATCACCTTGAAGCATATGCAAGTCTTATATTCATTGATGACCTTGAGGACATCCCAACATTCAACAGTCGAATTTCCAGTACGAAGCTAAAAGATGGAAATTTATTAGAAGTTCAATCTGATATTTTTATTAATTCAGAACTATATAAAATACAAATTTCCACGCTTCTTACCAACGAGTGGGAAATTCTATTGGGGCTAAGTTTTAAACAAATATCCTTTCGATTGTGGGATAAAAATGATAAATTAATGTTGAAAGCTAATCTATATCAATCCTTCGTTGACAGATTTAGATCCTTATATTACAGTTCGTTAACTTCCGTCATGCAAAAAAATGTAAGCGTGAAAGAATATTTTTCAATCATAAAAAAATTTATAGCTTATGGAATTTGAGAGTAAACCAATGGTAAATTGGTACGACCCTAATCAGTTAGCCTCTACGGGTGTGAAAACCGTGGTGTCTTCTGTTTTTGGAAATTTCGCAGATAAGAGAGAAATGCAGGCTGCACTAGACCCTGACTTGACATATTATGATTATTCGGAAAGGAAGGATATTTGGATTGATTACATTTCGGATTTAGGAGATGGATTCAATCCCACCTATACAATGGCTCATCTTCTTGCCAAAGATCATTTAAAGGTAAATGGGAAAGCAATCAATCGAGGTAATATATTGATTATGGGTGGTGATGAAGTTTATCCTACTCCTGAAATACATGAATATCGAAACAGATTGCAGGGACCCTATCACGCAGCTTTTCCAACTATAAGAAATGACCCTGATCCTCCCCATTTATTCGCCATTCCAGGCAATCATGATTGGTACGATGGGCTGACCAATTTCATCAAAGTCTTTCTTCAAAAACGATCTATGGGTAATTGGAGGACACAACAATCAAGAAGCTATTTTGCTCTAAAATTACCTCATAATTACTGGCTGTTGGGAATTGATATTCAACTTAATGCCGATATCGACATTCCCCAACTCAACTACTTTCGGCAGATTGCAAAGGATGATATACAGTCAAATGATAAGATAATTTTAGTAACTGCCGAACCATCATGGGTATATAAATCCTTCAGCCAAAAAAGCTCCGCACATGACCGCTTTAAGTTTTTTATTGATAAAATAATTTTTGGAAAAACCCATCTTGATGATCCAGAATGTTTTTATAGGGGAAAAAACGAAAGTATTCAGGTTACCACTATTTTGACTGGTGACTTACATCATTATTCCCATTATGTAGAGGAAGGTATTATTAACAAAAAGTGTCATTTGATCACAGCAGGAGGAGGTGGGGCATTTATGCATACCACACATACTCTCAAAAAAGAAATTAATGCTTCAGAAGGATACAGTGCGACTCTGATGGAGCCTACTTTTCCATCAAAAAACGACTCCATATTATTAGGCTATAAGAATTTGCTTTTCCCATTTTACAATGTGAGCATGCTATTATTTTTTGGTATTTTTCACCTTTTTACCGCTTGGCTGCTTCAGGTAGGGACCAAAAGGGATGATGCGACATTTATGGTAAAAGCTAAGGACATCTCTTTATTTGACGGTGGCGCTTTGGAATATTTAACTTTGATCGGCAATACCTTAAGTCATTTACCTTCTGTATTAGCGTTGAATCTTTTATTATTCATTGGATTGTTGGTTTTTACAGATGTTAAATCAGGTAAAGGCGATTGGAACTATTTAGCCGGAGCGATTCATGGACTTTTACATATAGTCAATTTATATATCCTTATTTGGTCTTTTTCTCGGTATAATTTATTTGTAAGTGGAATGTATCTAGACGGTGTAGAACAAGTCTTATTGTTTTCATTGGAAATGATTGTTATCGGTGGAATTTTGAGCGGTGTTCTATTTGGGCTGTATTTGCTTATCAGCGGAAATTTTCTCAATAATCATATCACAGAGGCCTCCTCCTCATTTTTGGGAGAGGACTACAAGAATTTCTTAAGGTTGCATTTGGATGAAAAGGCTTTAACTATTTATCCAATTGGTGTTAAAAAGGTCGTAAAAAATTGGAAAGACGTCAATAAAGGAACTGGCAAAGACCCAATATATAAAGGAGATGAAGTAAAATATGACCTTATAGAAGAAAATCCCATTACCATACCACACTAGAAAAGACCATGAAAAAACTCTCTAAATCTTTATCGGAACTGAAAAGCCATTATGATTTTATTGTAATCGGTTCAGGGTACGGCGGTAGCATTGCCGCTTCGCGGATGTCACGTTTGGGCAAATCTGTTTGTCTTTTTGAAAAGGGAAAAGAATTCTTACCAGGTCAATTTCCAAAAACTCTTAAAGAAGCAGCTTTAGAAATGAACATGCGAAATGGTAAAAATTCTGATTCAAAAAACGGTTTATATGAATTTAATTTTGGCAATGGCATTAATGTTTTTAAAGGATGCGGTCTCGGTGGAACATCCCTCGTAAATGCCAATGTTTCCATAAAACCGGAACCGAGAGTGATGGCACAAAAAGAATGGCCAACAGCTCTGCGAGAAGATCTGGAATCATTTGAAGAAGGCTTACAAAGGGCATGGGAAATGCTTCAGCCCAATCCTTATCCCGAAAACCAAAATGGATATCCTGTATTGAAAAAAACAGAGGCCATGCGCATCTCAGCAAATAGGATGGATGAAGAATTCCGGTTACTAGATATCAATGTGACCTTTGAGGACAAGGAGGACAATCATGTTGGAATCCATCAACCTAAATGCTGCAATTGCGGGGATTGTGTCACAGGATGTAATGTAGGAGCCAAAAATACTACTGCTATGAATTACCTTCCAGACGCTTTTAATCATGGAGCAGATATTTTTACAGAAATAAATGTAAGGCACATAGAGAAATCTAATGGATCTTGGAAGGTTTATTTCAATCCCTTAAACACCTGCCGGGAAGTATTTGATGCTCCTGAAATGTTTGTTTATGCGGAAAATGTAATATTAGGGGCTGGTTCTTTGGGCTCAACCGAAATCCTTTTACGTTCAGCCAAAAAGGGTTTGAAAGTTTCTACTATGCTGGGAAAAAGATTTACGGGAAATGGCGATGTTTTGGGATTTGGATACAATAATGATGTGCAAATCAATGGTATAGGTTTAGGTAGTAAGAAAAGCGATCAGATTTCGGAGGTTGGCCCATGTATCACTTCCGTAATTGACATGAGAAATGGATCAAAATTAGAAAATGGAATGACCTTGGAAGAAGGTACCGTACCTGGGCCAATCCGGGGAATTCTACCCGGTTCTTTGCTGACATTTTCAAGATTGTTGGGCTTGAACAGAGACAGAATATTTTCAGAAAATTTTTTTAAAAGAAAATGGAGGGAAATAATCAGTATGTTCAGGGGCCCTTTTTATGGTGCAATCAACCACACCCAAATTTATTTGGTGATGACCCATGATGATGGCAATGGCGAAATGGTTTTTGAAAATGACCGTCTTCGTATAAACTGGAAGGGTGTTGGTAAACAGGAAATATTCAAAAAAGTTGAAGATAAATTATTGATTGCCACGAGGGCCTTGGGAGGAACAAATGTGCCTAATCCAACTTGGAACAAAAAGACGGATTATGATTTGGTGACCGTACATCCACTTGGTGGCTGTGCTATGGCTGACCATGCTGGACTTGGTGTCACAGATCACAAAGGTCAGGTTTTTTCCAGTATTTCCGGTACCGACGTTCATGACGGCCTCTTCGTAATGGACGGCGCAGTTATTCCTAGACCTGTTGGTACAAATCCATTGTTGACCATAAGTGCATTGGCTGAGCGAAGCTGCAAGTTAATTGCGGAGGAAATGGGTATAGCCTTGGATTATGGATTTAATGACAATTTGGAAAAAGATTCTTTTCCAGACTTAAAGCCTGGTGTTCAGTTTACTGAAACAATGAAAGGATATTTTTCTTTAAATGAAACCGAAGATTATAACCAAGGTTTTGAAAATGGGAAAAAGGCTAATTCACCTTTTGAATTTACACTAACCATTAAGTCGGAAGATGTGGAAACATTTGTAGGAGTTTCTACACATGAAGCTGGAATGTACGGAACCATGTTAGCCCCTGCGCTTTCTCCCGAACCACTCTCAGCCATTCAGGGCACCTTCAACTTATTTATCGAAAACAGTAAAGATCCAGATAGGAAAAAAATGCTGTACAAGGCTATTCTCCTCAGCACTGAGGGGAAAAAGTATTATTTTAGAGGTTTCAAAGATGTGTATAATGATAAAGGTTTTGATGTATGGAAAGATACTACCACATTATTTATAACCATTTATGAAGGGGAATCTGATGAAGGAAAGGTTTTAGGAAAAGGTAAACTCATTATTCAACCAGCTGATTTTGCAAAACAAATAACCACAATGCAGGCTTTAAATTCATCTAATAAAATTCAGAAATTACGGGCAATTACAACCTTTGGAAAATTCTTTGCCGGAAATGTATTCGAAACCTATTTTAGGAGGCTAGGAAAAAAGAATAGTTAGGGTCTTTTTACGGATTCACGAAAGGAGGCTAGCCATTTTGGTTCAGACCTCCTTTGTTCAAATTTCTTTTTAGCCCAACTGTTGGCTCTCTCTAATGGTCCTTGGGTTTGTTTTTCAGTTCTGGCCTTTAATAAATAGTCTATAAAAGTGGCCATCTCCTGACTCTGTTTTGAATTTATTAAGTTGTGTGAATTCTGAATGGGATTTAAAATATTCCCAGAGTTGGCTATCAATATATATTTATCCCCAAAAGTGAGGGACACTTTGTCTATTACTTTTCTTTTAATACTAGGCTCTATCCAATAAGATATTTCTTCGGGTATCAATCTAATTACCATGCTTTGGTCTATGTTATAAAGTTGCCAATACAAACTATCGGTAGGGTAAGGTTGAGTCATTTTAAC
>DATHVH010000067.1:0-3544 GCA_035461405.1 Anditalea sp. | reverse complement strand
TTTTATCCAATAAATCAGCTTCTAAAAATTAACATTAATTCGAGGATCTGAAGCATATCCAACTATAATAGCCACCAGCATTAAACCAATAAATAGCCAAAACATAAGACCAATCGCTGCAAATGTCTGCTCTGGTTCATTATCCGCATTAACGATATCACTCCCTTTGGCTGTTCTTCTCCATCGAGGAGGTGTAGATGTAAGAGCCGCCAATAAAAATGCAATCACCAATCCTATAAAAAACAATGGTATCCATGCTATCTCCCAATAGATATATCCGAATGGGACTATCCATAAGGAGGCCGCCCAGACCGAAAGAAGCACAATTATAAAAAATGTCCAAAACGAGCCCCAAGGTCCTCGAAGATCTACTGCAAAATAAAAAATTGAAGAAATTATCACTGCTACTATAACTGCTCCCAAGATTTCCATATTTAAATGATTTAGTTTAAAAGAATTAAATAATATAACTTTTATTCTGCCATCTTAAATAATAACATAACTAATGCCATCTGGTTATCAGATTAAAGAATATTATCGTTTGAGAACATATCATAAATATGCTTAATTACGGTTTATTAATTTGATTTTTAATAAATTACCTACTTGAAAAATTTTCAAACTTTGATTTACATATTTTGAATTTATAAAATCAATTCTCATTTAAACTTTCAACCTATGGAAAAGTACTTAGGAAATTTTGCTCCGGCATTCTTCGCAATATTAAGGATAGTTTCTGGTTTCATGTTCGCTATGCATGGAACACAAAAATTATTTGGGTGGCCCGGTGAAAGAAATGCAGCGGAAATAGCTTCACTAATGGGAATAGCCGGTATAATAGAATTAGTGGGAGGAATCTTGATTATGATTGGATTATTTGGCAGCATAGCCGCTTTTATTTCTAGTGGGCAGATGGCTGTAGCTTATTTTATGAGCCATGCTCCTGAGCATTGGAATCCATTATTAAATGGAGGTGAAAAAGCAATTTTGTACTGTTTCCTTTTTCTATTTATAGCTGCATATGGCTCGGGTATCTGGAGTGTAGATGCTTCTAGAAAAAAAGAGAAAGGGCATCCGCTGTATAGATAATTAAAAAAGCGGAAATTGACTATTGTTTAAATAATTTTACTGTTGGTTAGTAAGGTTTAAATGTTTTATACAGATGTAGAGGGGGCAATTGCCCCCTTTACTACATCTTAAAATAACCCTAATTGATCATCGTCCTCATCTTCATCTTTATCAATTTTAAGATCAATTTTATCTCCTACCTTAAGCTCTTCCTGCATATTGGTTTCCGCTGTTTTAGCAGATACCAATAAGGTAATATCTTTAATGGTATGACTTGAGACTTTATTTCCCACAGCTTTCCATCCTTTGACATCTATCAGCATATCTACATCGTATTCTACTTCTTCTATCTCTTTACCTTTGAGCAATGCTACCTTAATCTGAGGTTGCTTATCGGTAGAGACAATTTTTAGATAACTGTTTTTATGGTCACTGATAAAGTTAAATTTTTTATTTATTGTGGAAGTCTCAATTAAGAATCTCTTTACATAATAGTTTTTACTGATACCATCATAATAAATTGCTGAAATAGGCCTTTCGGGGTTGAATTTCTCTATTAATACCAATTCATTTATTTGGTACCTATTAGTGACTTCGAAAGTGGTAAGCTCATAAGTGCCATCTTTATAGAAGGCTATAATTTTATCATCACCTAAGAAGTTTCCTATCAATTTACCTCTACCGTCGGTATTAAGCCTCCCAATGGAATCATCAAAATATATATCTAGACCACCTAAAGTAGAAACACCCTCCATTTTCAACTGGATTTTTCTAATCGGATGTTTGCTGAGGATATTCCCCCCTGCTCCTCTACCTTTGATTTCTATAGTACTGAAGTCAAAGTCAAAAACTTTAATCCTAGCTTTACTTCCTTGGGTAAGGTAGACAGTAACCATTTCTGCTTCCCCATTAGCATTGGCGGTGAAATAAAGAATTTTTGATCCTTTTGCACCTTTGGTCAAAACATATTCACGGTCACGGGTCACGCTTAAAACCTGAAATCTTTTCACCATAGATCTTCCCGAAGTTCCATCCACATAGATAAGGTTATAGACCATTCTCTCATCTCCCTTCCTGAATACCGCCACGTGAATAATATCTTTGCCTACAAAAACCTTATCCTGAATACGGGAAACTACACAGGTCCCATCTTTTTTGAAAGCTATGATATCATCCAGATCAGAGCAGTCACACACAAATTCGTCTTTTTTCAAACCATAACCCACAAAGCCATCTGCTCTATTGACATATAGCTTGGCATTATTTGCTGCTACGACTGTAGCCTGTATAGTATCAAAAGTTCGGATTTCTGTTTTTCTCTCTCGGTCCTTGCCATATTTTTCCAATAAACCATTATAATATTTAATGGCGTATTGGGTGAGGTGCTTCAGGTTGTAATTTACTTCCTTCAGTTCTGATTCTAATTTCCGCATTAGCTCGTCAGCTTTAAATGCATCAAAACGCGAAATTCTTTTGATCTTAATTTCAGTAAGCCTTACGATATCTTCAGTGGTGATTTCTCTGTAGAAGTCTGGTTTAAATGGCTCTAAACCTTTATCAATAGTTTCTATTACTGCTTCCCAGGTCTCACATTCCTCTATATCTCTATAGATCCTGTTTTCTATAAAGATTTTTTCCAGAGAGGAGAATAGTAATTTTTCTAATAGCTCTTCTTTCCTGATTTCTAACTCTCTTTTGAGAAGTTTTTTAGTCTGGATAGTATTGTACTTCAGAATCTCAGAAACTGTAAGAAATATAGGCTTATCCTCTATGATGACACAGGCATTAGGTGAGATGGAAACTTCACAGTCCGTAAAGGCATACAAAGCATCTATAGTCATATCAGGTGACTGTCCAGGTGCCAGTTGAATCTGTATTTCTACATCCTTAGCCGTGTTATCAGTGACTTTTTTAATTTTTATCTTCCCTTTATCATTTGCTTTGATAATGGATTCGATGATAGAATTAGTAGTAGTTCCAAAAGGTATTTCTTTTACTAATAAGGTCTTATTATCCTCCTCTTCTATTTTGGCTCTTACTTTAATCCTACCTCCTCTTAGACCGTCATTATATTCGGTAAAATCACCATATCCACCCGTATTAAAATCAGGGTACAGTGTCGGTGTATTGCCATTAAGTATTTCTATAGATCCTAGGATCAGTTCACAAAAGTTGTGAGGAAGAATTTTGGTGGAAAGGCCTACCGCTATTCCTTCTACCCCCTGGGCCAAAAGTAATGGGAACTTAACCGGTAAAGTTACAGGCTCTTTTTTCCTGCCATCATAAGAAAGCTGCCAAGTAGTGGTCTGGGGATTAAAAACTACCTCCAAAGCAAACTTAGAAAGTCTAGCCTCAATATACCTAGCCGCTGCTGCACCATCACCGGTTCGGTTGTCTCCCCAGTTCCCCTGAGTTTCTATCAGCAGTTCTTTCTGACCAATATTGACTATAGCATCACTGATAGATGCATCACCAT
>DATHVH010000066.1:0-23342 GCA_035461405.1 Anditalea sp. | reverse complement strand
ACCGAATCCATACCGCCACTGATAGCAATGAGGTATGTTTTTTCGGCATCTAAAAGGTTTTTTTGCCGTATATGACGGAGAAAGTTATCAAGCATAAACCAAAAATACCATTTTCTGCTAATTTTGCCGTTTAGTATTTAGAAATGATCTTAAAGAAATTATTACCTGCAGTTTTACTTTGGATGCTTTTCATCCAACTGGGAATAGCCCAGGGCTCCAACCAACTGGAAATCCTCAATGCCGAAAACCTTTATGGTGGACGTGGTGTGGAGCGCCTTATAGGTGAGGTAAAGATGAAGCACCAGAATTCTCTCATCTATTGCGATTCAGCCTATTTCTACAGTGCTGATAATTTTGCCAAACTTTTTGGAAGAGTTAGAATAGTGGATCAGCAAGACCCAATTACCACCACGAGCCGTTATGCTGAATATGATGGTAATACCCGATTGGCTAAATTGAGGGATAATGTGGTTTTCAAAAATGAAGAAACCACATTATATACAGACTTTTTAGATTACGAAAGGATGACGGGCGTAGCTACTTACTACAATAATGGTAAAGTAGTGGATAGTACGAATGTCCTCACCAGTGAAAAAGGAGTATATGAAACTCAGATCGAAAAAATAACCTTTACTGAAAAAGTGGTCCTGATAAATCCGGACTACACCCTTAAATCCAATATATTATACTACTTCACCATTCCTAAAACTGCCGAGACAGTTGGGGTGACCAATATAGTTTCCGCTGATGGAAATAAGTTAAATGCACAAAGAAGCAGTTTCTACGACACACAGCTTAAAACTTTCCGTTTTTATGATGGGGATGCTGAAAGCGAAACCAGTTTAATTTCAGGTGATGTCCTGTTTTATGACGAGTTGGCCCAGTATTATGAAGCGCGAGAAAATGTGAGCATCTATAATAAAGAAAGAAAACTCGAAGTCTTTGGCGATGAAGGAAAATATTGGGAGGACAGAAAATATTCTCAGGTAATAGGTAATGCACTGGTGAGAAAATACTTCGAAGCTGACACGATGTACATGATCGCCGATACCTTGATATCTCAGGACAGCGAAGATGTAGCTGAGCGGTATATGACAGCATTTAACGGAGTGAGATTAATCAAAGGAGGTATGTCCGGAAAGGCTGATTCGTTAGCATATATATACTCAGACTCTACCATCTACCTATATCAAGATCCACTTTTATGGAATAATAAAAGTCAGATATCAGCTGATAGTATTAATTTCTTGATTGCTAATGAGGATATTGATAGGACTTATTTAAAAGACAACACTTTTGCGATCACTCGAGATACTTTGGATAATTACAATCAGATTAAAGGTCGAAAAATGACTGGATTTTTTGTAAACGGTGATATGTCAAAACTGGATGTAGAAGGTAATGGTGAGTCCCTATATTTTGCTCTGGAAAGAGATACAATTTTTAAAGGAATGAACAAATTACTCTGCGCTAGAATCATTATGCACTTTACAGATGGCCAAATCCAAAAGATAAACCATAGTGTAAAACCGGAAGCGAGTTTTACTCCTCCCCATATCATTAAAAAAGAAGATCAGAGGCTGGAAGGCTTTAGCTGGAGAGAAGAAGAGAAGCCCACGATGGCCATGATCATGGATTGGAGAACACCTCGGATCAGGGAAAAGGGTTTTAACTTTTTCGATGAACCAGATATACTTATACCGCTACCAGATGATGATGAAATACAAAAATCTATCGAATCGATACAGTTTGGGACAGCTGAAATAAGTGCAACTAAAAAATCCCAATGAGTGCAAATTTGCACAAACGAAACAGTGTGAAAAAAATTTCATAAAGGTTAACAAAATTTAACCGGTTATTCTTTAAAAGTATAAACCTTATCAGTAGTTTTATAGTATATATACTTAATCTTAACTATTGATTTCCAGGCTTATCGATTAAAAATTTTACATGAATAACTGTTTAAAGCTCCTGTGCCTGATTTTTTGCCTATTTCAGCTTAATGCTGAAGCTAGACAGGTACGTGTTTTAAACGAGGCAGTAGAATTTACTGGAAAAATAAATTCGATTCAAAGAAAATCCCTGATTTTACAAAATGAGGCTGATCAAAGTAAGGAATATGTCCTAAAATTCCTTCGTGGTAATATAGGATCCAGCCAGAACATAAAGCTATGTATGGGAGAACTTTGCTATGATCCAAGGAAAGATATTGGTAAGATTAAACTTACCATGAAACCAGGGGAAGTAGTAACAGACTTATATATAGAATTTAGCCTTGGAATCACAGAAACAAGAGGAACCTTTGATCTTCACTTCAGCAATTCTGAAAACAACAGAGATGCCTTCATTATAGAAGCAGTATATAATGTGTCCAATCCAAATGCCGATGGCGGAGAAATTAATCACAAGGACATATCTATCGGCAGTGTTTATCCAAATCCAAGCAATAGAGTAGCACACCTTGACTATAAATTAAAGAATAAAAATGTAAGAGCCAGAGTAGTGGTAAACAGTTTTATAGGCAATCCCGTGTATGATTTCGTATTAGATCCCACCCAAGAAACATTATCTATTAATGTAAGTGAACTAAATCCTGGAATTTATTTTTATACAGTAATTGTAGATAATAAAAATATCGTGACCAAGAAGCTCGTTGTTAAAAGATAGAGCATCACTCCTCTCCATATAATTTGATACAAAATTTAATTCCCATATATTTGCAGTTTTAAAAAATGATGAGAAAAGTAAGTATATATATAATTGTACTAATGATGGCTGTTTCATTCAGTTCTTGTGGAAAATTCTACAAGTTGGAGAAAAGCACCAATTGGGATCAGTTATATACAGCCGCCAATGAATATTATGAAAAAGGTGACTATAACAAAGCCATCATTCTTTACGATAAAGTTTTACCGGTAATCCGAGGTAGCGAGCGTTCAGAATTAGCGGAATTTAATTATGCCTATTCACACTTTAGGATTAAAAGATATATAGAAGCAGCAGGTTACTTCAAAACCTTCTATGACACGTATAACAGGAGCCCAATGGCTGAGGAAGCCTTCTTCCAGCACGCATATTCATTATATCTGGATGCCCCTGATTTTAATCTGGATCAAAGGAGCAGCAGGGATGCGGTAAATGCTATACAGTTATTTATCAATAGATTTCCCGAGTCTGCGTCCTATGAAAGGGCTATGACGATGATAGATGATCTTCAAAGAAGATTTGAGGAAAAAGCTTATCAGGAATCGAAAATGTATTATCGACTTACGGACGGTTTATTCCCGGGAGAGTTTTATAGAGCATGTATAGTAAACTTTCAAAATTTTGCCAAAAACTATCCTGATAGTAAGTACAATGAAGAACTGGCCTATAAACTGGTAGAAGTAAGTGCTGCATATGCAGAGAGAAGCGTCTTTAACAAAAAAGAAGAAAGATTAAACCAGTCTCTGGGATTTGCTGATACATTTGCACGTAGATTTCCTGAAAGTACTTATGCAGGTAAAGTTTCTAACTTGAGTAATCAGACCCGAGCAGAACTTACCACGCATCTGAAACTTAAGAAAGATTACGAAGAAAGAACAGCGGCTGCCAGAGAAGCGGCAGAACAAGAGAAAAGAAATCAAGAAGCCAGCGAGGCTTTGAGAAATGCAGAAAATAATATCGGAAATCAATAAATAAAAAATACAATGGCAGTTAATCCTTCTATCATTACCAGAGATTTAGACAAGATTGCGGAGAAGACCGGCAACTTATATGAATCTCTCCATGTAGTATCCCAAAGAGCAAAGCAGATTTCTTCTACTATGAAGGAGGAGTTGAACAATAAACTTTCTGAGTTTGCTTCTACAGTGGATAACCTTGAAGAAGTATTCGAGAACAAAGAGCAAATAGAAATCTCTAAATTCTACGAAAGAATGCCAAAGCCTACTACCTTGGCTATGGAAGAGTTTATGGAGGGAAAAATCTATTCCCGTGACCCAGAGCTTACACAAGAGTAATACATGCGGCTGCAAGGAAAAAAAATTTTACTTGGAGTTACCGGTAGTATAGCAGCTTATAAGGCTGCACATTTGACCAGATTATTGGTCAAGGAAGGAGCAGAAGTACAAATCATCATGAGTACTTCTGCTCTTGACTTTATTACCCCCCTCACCTTATCTACCCTTTCCAAAAAACCTGTTTTAGAAGCTTTTTATGATAAGAAGACAGGAGCATGGAATAACCATGTAGAACTTGGACTTTGGGCAGATTTATTTTTAGTGGCCCCTATTAGTGCCAATACACTCAGCAAATTTGCAAACGGAGCATGTGACAATTTGCTTTCTGCTACTTATTTGTCGGCAAGATGTCCGGTGATGATAGCACCAGCTATGGATCTGGATATGTACCAGCATCCATCTGTTAAAAAAAATCTTGATACTCTCCGCAGTTTTGGAAATATCATTCTGGAAGCCGAAGATGGCGAACTTGCCAGTGGGCTTAGTGGTCAAGGGAGGCTGATGGAACCAGAACACATCATGAATGAAATTTTTTCTTTCTTTTCGAAAATAAAAGATTTCAGCGGTAAGCAAATCCTCATAACAGCAGGTCCTACCTATGAAGCTATAGATCCCGTGCGCTATATCGGCAATCACAGTAGTGGTAAAATGGGTATAGCTATAGCATATGAATTAGCAGATCGTGGAGCGGATGTTAAATTGGTATTGGGTCCAAGTCAAATATCTGTAAATCATCCATTGATAGAAGTGCTGAATGTGAGCAGTGCAAAAGAGATGTATAATAAATGCCAGCAACTCCATACTTCCTCTCAAGTGTGCATATTCGCTGCAGCTGTGGCAGACTATACACCAGAAACTGTATCTACAGAAAAAATTAAAAAGATTGATGAAGATATTGTCCTCAAATTAAAAAAGAACGTGGACATAGCTGCTACACTTGGTAAAGAAAAAAAAGATGGTCAAATACATATAGGCTTTGCTCTGGAAACACAGAATGAGGAAATTAATGCGCTTTCCAAACTAGAGAGAAAGAACTTTAATATGGTAGTGTTAAACTCTATGCGTGATGCAGGGGCTGGTTTTCAGCATGACACCAATAAGGTTACATTTTACTTTAATGATGGAAAAAGCCAGCGTCTCGATCTTCTTCCCAAAAAAGAGGTAGCGACCCAAATAGTTGAAGCTATTAAAAAAATGGATCATCAAAATTGAACTTATCATATTTCGTTATCTTTATACGCCAGGCGAAATCATGAAATCGAGCTTGAATGAGACAACACTCACATACATGCAAATAAACCTGCGAGATTCCATCTGAAATTAAATATCATATAATCAACAGATGAAATATTATATACTCATACTCTTTCTATTTATCAGTTCTGAAGCACTTTATGCCCAAGAGCTAAATTTCACTGTGACTATTAACAGTGATCGAGCCAGGACTCAGGAAACGGTTATTTTTGATAATATGAAAAATAGCTTTGAGCAGTTTCTGAACGGAAGAAACTGGACTGATGATGAGTTCCGACCTGCCGAAAGGATAAAAGGAAATCTGCTGATCACTATAAATGATATGCCGCAAGTTGGAATGTTTACAGCCACCGTGCAGGTACAGACAGTAAGGCCGGTTTTTGGATCCAATTACGAAAGTCTTATATTTAATTTCGCGGACCGTAACTGGACCTTTGAATTCATAGATTCACAGCCATTAGAATTTAACAGAAATACATTCCTCAATAATATATCTTCCCTATTGGCCTACTATGCATATTTAGTGATAGGCATAGATTACGATTCTTTTGCGCCTCGAGGAGGAGAGCCTTTTTTTGAAATTGCCTCCAACATAGTATCCAATGCACAGCAGTCGCCCCGTCCCGGGTGGAATCAGAGTACTACCGACAGAAGGAACCGCTATTGGCTGGCCGATCAGCTGTACACTTCTCAGGTAATGGTACCCGTAAGAGATGCTTACTATCTCTATCATAGAAAAGGCATGGACTTACTGGGTAATCAGCCAGAGGAAGCTTATACAAATATATTAGAGGCGATAAGAAAAGTTAATGCTGCTAATGATGCCCAACCCAATAGCATTTTGCCCATTACATTTATGGATGCCAAATCGGATGAAATTAGCAAAGTTCTCCGAAATGCACCTATGGATATCCGAAAAGAGGCAGTACCTTTACTTTTAAAAGTGGATCCTAATAATTCAAGGAAATACAACGACTTGCTAAAAGGATAACCATTTTCTTAAAAACCATTAAACCTATGCTGAAAAATCTAAGCATCTCTAACTATGCACTAATAGAGTCGCTGGAAATGGAGCCTGATAAGTCCCTTAATATGATCACTGGAGAAACCGGCGCCGGTAAATCCATCATGTTAGGAGCTGTAGGCCTTCTATTGGGCAACCGGGCTGATGTCAAATCACTTTTTGATGAAGATAAAAAATGTATAATTGAAGGACAGTTTAATATCCAGGAATATGGGTTGCAAAACTTTTTTGAATCAGAAGATTTAGACTTTGACCCACTATGCATTATTAGAAGAGAAATCTCCCCTTCTGGTAAATCCCGTGCATTTATAAATGATACTCCAGTAAGGCTGGAAACATTAAAGATATTGGGTAAATCCCTTATGGACATCCACTCGCAGCATGACACCTTACTGTTAGGGGCTACAGAATATCAACTGGATTTGATAGATGCCTTTGCAGCGTGTAAAGCTGAGAAAAAAGCATATACAGAATCATATAAAACTTATATCAAATCCAAAAAGGCATTCGAAAAAATCACTGTTGAGGCTATTGAACTAAGGAAAGAAGCAGATTTCAATAAATTTCAGTTGGAAGAATTATCTGAGCTAAAACTTCAGACTGGCGAACAACAGAGCTTGGAAGAAGAGCAGGAAATCCTGGATAATGCAGAAGAAATAAAATCGAAGATCTTTGATGCACTCACCCAGTTTAATAGTGATGAAACAGGTGTTTTAACTTTATCCAGTCAGCTCCAGCTTTACTTTAATCAGCTCTCCAAGTTTGGAAGTCGCTTTGATGAACTGAAGGAACGTTTTCAAAGCGTATTAATCGAGATGAATGATATTGCTGCTACGCTGGAGGATGAAGATCAGAATATTGAGATAGACTTTGAAAAGCTGGAAACTATCCGAGAAAGGCTGAGTAAAATCTATCACCTTCAGAAAAAACATGGAGTTGATTCTGTAGAGGGACTTATGGAAATCGAAGCAGATTTGGCAGATAAGGTGTTTCAGGTTGAAAATCTGGATGATCAGCTTGAAAAACTCCGACTGCAAATGGAAGATGATCAGAAAGCCTTAAAGAAAGCAGGTGAAATTCTTACTCAAAAAAGAAAGGCTGCTTTTGTTCCATTTGGGAATCAGATCACTGCCCTACTGCAACATTTGGGTATGGAAAATGCCAGCCTTCAGTTCGTATTGTCGTCTGTGGCTCCGGGTCCTACAGGACTGGATGAAGTGGAGATTCTATTTTCAGCGAATAAGGGTGTAAAACCTCAACCTATCCGTCAGGTAGCTTCGGGCGGTGAATTTAGCCGTCTGATGTTTGCTATCAAATATATCATGGCAGATAAAATGGCCCTTCCTACTTTAATCTTTGATGAAATAGATACTGGTATATCCGGAGAAGTAGCGCTGCAGATGGTAAAAATGATGCAAAACATTGCTAAGCAGCACCAGGTGATCTGTATCAGCCATTTACCTCAAGTAGCAGCACGGGGAGAGAAACATTATTTTGTGTATAAGGATAACAGCAGTACCAAAACCATAAGCAAGATCCGCCAATTATATGGTGATGAAAGGATACAGGAAATAGCAAAAATGATAGCAGGATCCAATCCTTCCATTACGGCATTTGAAAATGCCAGGGAACTACTGGGGCAATAAATCCCTGCATAATGGCAGTTATACATTAAAAATCTTTATTTTTAACCCTTTATTTAGAATCAACAAATTAGATATATATGTCTGAAAATTTATTAAGAGGTAAAAGAGGTATTATCACTGGTGCCTTGGATGAAAATTCAATTGCTTGGAAGACGGCTCTTAGAGCTAAAGAGCAAGGAGCTAAGTTTGTTTTGACCAATGCACCTATAGCCATGAGAATGGGCGCAATTCAGGACCTTGCCAAGGAGTGTGATACAATTGTAATACCTGCAGATGCTACTTCTGTAGAGGACATCGAAAAGTTGTACGCGGAAGCTAAAGAATACCTGGGTGGCAATTTTGATTTTATCCTTCACTCTATAGGCATGTCTCCAAATGTCAGAAAAGGCAGAGAATATGGCGACCTTAATTATGATTGGGTACAGAAGTCATATGATGTATCAGCAGTATCTTTTCATAAGATGATGCAGGTAGCAGAGAAGATGGATATCGTGAATGAGTGGGGTTCTATATTAGGTCTTTCATATATCGCGGCTCAGCGAGTGTATCCATTTTATAATGACATGGCAGAAGCCAAAGCCCTTTTAGAGAGTATCGCAAGAAGCTACGGATATAGATATGGCAAATTGAAAAAAGTAAGGGTAAATACAATTTCCCAATCACCGACTAAGACTACCGCTGGCACAGGTATTGGAGGTTTTGATTCCTTCTTTAATTTTTCTGATTCCATGTCACCATTGGGAAATGCTCCTGCCGATGCATGTGCAGACTATATTGTAATGATGTTCTCAGACTTGACCAGATATGTTACAATGCAGAATTTATTTCACGATGGTGGGTATTCATTTACTGGTATTTCAGAAGATATTATAGAGCAGTTTAAGGATAAATAAAAAAGTAATACTATTAATTAACCACCTGTAGAACTTTATTATTAAATATATAAACGTTTAAAAATAACTTCATACATTAAAAGCCCTGATATTTTCGGGGCTTTTATTTTTTCACTATCCTCATTAATTTTCATAAATCCACCAAGCAAATAACTTTTAATCCTATTTTTAGGATATATATTGACAGTATACACCAGTTAACAACAAATATTTATATGGTTTTGATTATTTGATAATTATATAGAGATTTGTAATGCAATCCACCCATCATGATTTCATTACGTTTAATATTAGCTATATTTATTTTAACATTAACGCCCTGTTTGGTGTGGGCACAAGCTTCTGTGGAGTCCCTTCCCAATCTCGAAACATCTACTACATTCCTTAAACCCAACTTTTTCAGTAAATTTTATAGTTATTTTATATTTGTCTCGTTAGGTGCAATTGTAGTGGCATCAGGCATTTGGTACAAGGTTTATACCCGAAAACATCAGCACCCTTATCAATTTTTGGAAGCTACAGAAAAGTCTGCGGCACATGCTATGGGAGAAGGTAAAATTGATGAGGCTATCCAAATATTGACCCAAGCTCTTGAAACTATTCAAAATGACCCAATAAAGTTTCCAGCCAAATGCCAAAGCAGGAATGGGGCAATCTGGATGCTGAAAAGAAAAATTGATGAATTTAAAGAATTATTGATTGACAGTTAATAGCATTATTTCTCCTATATCAAGTCGTTATAGGAAGTTTTTCTTCATCGAATTTAACTTCATATAAAACTAGACCATGCGCAGGAGCTTTTCCTACAAGTGAGGGATTTTCTGGACTTACAAGCGCATTATGAATATCTGCAGAATTTAAATTCCCCAATCCCACCTGAAATAAAGCACCCATCATCATACGAACCTGATGCATCAAAAACCCTGAGCCTATCACGTTAAAGCTAAAAACCCTTTTAGGAAAAAAACCGCCTGTAAAACACTCCGATTCTATAATTTCTGCATTATATATTTTTCTAATATAATTTTCCGTATTTTTTCCCTTGGTGCAAAATCTTCGAAAATCATGTTCTCCTATAAATAACTTTGCAGCATCATTCATCAGGTTAATGTTTAAATTACCATGCACCCAAACTATATTCCCTGCTATAAAAGGATGTGGCTTATCTCCATCAGTAAAGTAATACCTATACTCCTTCCCCCTTACATCCTGTATAATATTAAACTTACTATCCACTTTTTGACCACCTAATATTCTGATATCATCCGGTAACGAAATATTAGCCTCTTCTATAAAATTATCTATATCGACCGGTGCAATATTAAAAAGCTCAAAGGCACCTTTTTCACATGATACCCCGGAATCTGTTCTTCCCGCAGACAAAATTGAAAAATTATCATGGTCAAGTACATATTTAATCACTCTTTCCAGCCTGCCCTGTATAGTCTTTAGATTCGGCTGCTTCTGCCAGCCATGATATCTAAAACCTAAATATTGAATCCAAAAAAGATAAGTGTGAGGACGATTTTGCATCCGGCAAAAGTACGGAATTACATATTAATGATGAAATTGAATATTGAAATCTCCATTAAAGCTTAAATCAAATTCAGCAACTCCTCAAAAATGCGGTAGAGCACCTGACCTTGGGTCCATCCTTATTTGAAAAAATATCACAACAAACTCCTCGCTGAAACAAAAAAAGAGGAGACTAAGATAGTCCCCTCTTTCTGATTAGGTCTACTGTGCGGGCTCCTTCGCCAGCACTTCTGTCGCCAACCAATCTCCTACTTCCGAAGTTTTGTAGGTTTTGCCCCCTTCGGATATATCTTCTGTGACTATGCCTTGCTCCAGAGATCTGTTGACAGCATCACTGATGGCATTGGCCTCGTCTTTCATTCCAAATGCATACTCAAACATCATGGCGGCGGATAAAACCATCGCAAGGGGATTAGCTATATTCTTGCCTGCTGCCTGAGGATAGGAACCATGAATAGGCTCAAATAATTTATTCTCAGTACCCAAAGATGCTGATGGCATCAGTCCCATAGACCCGCTGATTACACTAGCTTCATCTGTAAGAATATCACCAAAAAGATTTTCTGTAATCAGCACATCATAAGCCTTAGGCCATTGAACCAATCGCATAGCTACTGCATCTACAAATTCATATTCTACAGTAACCTCAGGATATTCCGGAGCTAATCGCTGTACAGTTTCCCTCCACAGTCTGGAGGTTGCCAATACATTTGCTTTATCTACACAGGTAAGATGCTTTCTCCTTTTCAATGCAAATTCAAAACCCATCCTAGCCAACCGCTCGATCTCCTCTACAGAGTATACACAAGTATCGAATGCTACTGTCCCCTGCTCATTTCTTCCTCTAGGTTCACCGAAATATATACCCCCCGTCAGTTCTCTTAAAAAAACTAAATCTGTTCCTTCTATCCTTTCGCTTTTCAGCGGAGACTTATGTAGTAGAGATGGAAAAGTAAATGTGGGTCGTACGTTGGAAAAAAGCCCTAACTTCTTTCTCATCAATAAAAGTCCCTGCTCTGGTCTAACTTTAGCCTTTGGATCATTGTCATATTTGGGATCACCTATGGCACCGAAGAGGATGGCATCTGCCTCCAAGCATACTTGATGGGTTTCATCAGGATATGGCAGCCCGGTATGGTCTATCGCCGTGGCACCAACTTTCCCCTCTGTATAACTGATGGTATGTCCAAATTTTTTAGCTACGGCATTGACTACCTTTACGGCTTGGTCCATTACTTCCGGGCCTATGCCATCACCCGCCAATAATGCTATTTTCATTTCCATATATCTTGCTATTTGCTGTTTTCGTTTGTTCCATCTGCTCTATGATGTTGAGCATCTTTTCTGTAGCTTTCATTGCCGCTACTGTCTGGTCACTGTCCAGGCCTTTGGTTTTAAATTTTTTCCCCAGTTCCCATGTAATAATTGTTTCTACGAAGGCATCTGTTTTTCCTCCAGGGGGTATACTAACATTAAAATCTGTTAATTTTGGCAAAGCTTTGCCCAGTCTTTTGTATATTCTTTTGAGGGCCTTCATAAACGAATCATACTGACCATTACCCGAAGCATGCTCTTCATAATATTGATCATATAGCTTAAGTCTAAGTTGTACTGTAGGCTTAAGATCTTTAGAGTGGGTCATATGATATCCCGCTATCTGAATGTCATTCCGGATGGAGTTATTCTGGAGTACATCTGAGATGATATAGGGAAGATCCTCAGGAGTGACTTTTTCCTTTTTATCACCCAGTTCTATTACCGCTTGTGTTACTTTAGCTAATTCCTCAGGCTCTAAAGAAATACCAAGATCTATGATATTTTTCATGATATTAGCCTTGCCTGAAGTTTTGCCCAATGCATATTTTCTAGTTCTTCCGAACCGCTCCGGCAAAAGGTCACTAAAATATAGGTTTTTCTTCTGATCACCATCTGCATGGATGCCGGCAGTCTGAGTAAATACATTTTCACCTATTACAGGTTTATTCATAGGAATATGTAGACCTGAAAATTGCTCTACCAGCTTACTCACCTGATAGATCTTATGCTCTTTTACATCAAGGGCAAAATCTGTGAAATCATTGATACATGCTACTACGCTTTCCAAGGGTGAATTTCCTGCCCTTTCTCCCAAACCATTGATAGTGGTATGTATTCCTTTAGCTCCCCATTTGGTAGCCATCAGTACATTGGCTACAGATAGATCATAATCATTGTGTGCATGAAAATCAAAATGAGTGTCGGGAAAAGAAGTGGTTACTATCTTCATGTAATGAGCCACCTCATCGGGAGATAGTAAACCCAAAGTATCCGGAAGCATGATCCTCCTTATCGGAAGAGAATCTAGATAGGTAATTAAATTTAAAGTATATTCCTGCGAATTGCGCATTCCGTTACTCCAATCCTCCAGATATACATTTACTTCCATACCATTTTGGACAGCATAGAGTACACAGTCTTTGATTTCAGCGAAATGCTCTTCAGGTTTTTTCTTAAGCTGAAAGGTAAGATGATTTAAAGAGCCTTTGGTTAAAAGATTTACCACCTTTGCCCCTGCTGCTTTTATCCAATCAACTGATACCGGGGTATCTACAAAACCTAATACTTCTATTCGGTCCAGATATCCTTTTTCTTTTGCCCACTGTGTTATCTTTTTTACCCCCTCAAGTTCGCCCTCAGACACGCGTGCAGAGGCCACCTCTATTCTGTCCACATTTAATTCCTCCAGAAGCAACTTCGCTATCTGGAGCTTTTCGGCAGGCAGGAATGACACCCCAGAGGTCTGCTCCCCATCCCGAAGTGTGGTATCCATGATTTCTATTTTCCGCTGCCCTTTCATATGTTTTCGCTTATTTCTGTATTTCTCTTCGCCTCTACCTTTCAGCAGCAAATTCTTTTATTTCTTCTTTGATATTTAATAGGTAATCAATATCATCAAAGCCATTTTGCATATTTGCTTTTTTATAAGGATTGATGTCAAATGATTCCGATCTTCCACTCTTGAGCAGTGTAATTGTCTGCTTTTCTATATCTACTTCTACTTCAACATTAGGATCGGCCTCCACTGCTTTGAAAAGTTCATCTGCAAATCCTGGACTTACAGTCACTGGCAATACTCCAATATTCAAGCAGTTATTTTTAAAAATATCTGCGAAGAAGCTGGATACCACACACCTAAAACCATAATCATAGATAGCCCACACAGCATGCTCACGGCTGGAGCCGGAACCGAAGTTTTTACCCGCCAATAGAATCTTACCGGAATAGGTAGGGTCATTTAAAACAAAATCCTCTTTAGGGTTGCCTTGGCTGTCATATCTCCAGTCTCTGAAAAGATTATCGCCAAAACCTACTCTTTCTGTAGCCTTAAGAAATCTTGCGGGTATGATCTGGTCGGTATCCACATTTTCTGTAGACAAAGGCACCACGGTGCTTTTTAAAACATTAAATTTATCGTACGCCATATTCTTCTTCAATTAATAATAAGTCTCTTGGATCAGTGATTTCTCCCGTGATGGCCACAGCAGCTACAGTTAGTGGGCTAGCAAGAAGTGTCCTAGAACCAGGCCCTTGTCTTCCTTCAAAGTTTCTGTTTGAGGTAGAAACAGCATATTTGCCACTTGGTATCTTGTCATCATTCATAGCCAGACAAGCCGAACAGCCAGGCTGTCTCAATTTAAAGCCTGCCTCCTCCAAGATAGCGACTAGCCCTTCTTCGTGAGCCATTTTCTCTACCTCTTTAGACCCAGGCACTATCCATGCAGTGATATTATCTGCTTTCTGCTTGCCTTTTACAAATTCGGCAACAGACCTTAGATCTTCAATCCTACCATTGGTACAGCTTCCGACAAATACATAATCTATCTTTTTGCCTTTCAAAGTTTCTCCAGGCTGGAAACCCATATAATCCAATGCTTTAATGTAGGATTTTTTATTGCTTCCCTCCAGATCCTCTCCAGTAGGAATATGGCCTCTTACTTTCACACCCATACCTGGATTGGTCCCATAAGTGATCATAGGCTCAATATCAGCTGCTGAAAAATGGTATTCTACATCAAACTCTGCACCTTCATCTGTTTGAAGTGTTTTCCACTTAGCCACCGCTTTATCCCATTCTTCACCCTTAGGAGAATAGCGCTTACCCTTTAGATAATCAAAAGTGGTCTGATCTGGTGCAATTAATCCTCCGCGGGCTCCCATCTCTATACTCATGTTACAGATGGTCATTCTGGCTTCCATGCTTAGTGAAGTGATGGCAGATCCGGCATATTCAATGAAATAACCTGTACCTCCACTGGAGGAAATCTGAGCTATCACATAAAGTATAATATCTTTAGAAGTAATCCCTGGACCTATTTCACCGTCCACGGTTATCCTCATCTTTTTGGCTTTGGTCTGCATGATACACTGCGTAGCCAATACCATCTCCACCTCACTGGTACCTATACCGAATGCTATCGCACCGAAGGCTCCATGTGTAGATGTATGACTATCTCCACAGACAATGGTCATACCTGGCTGAGTCACCCCCAGTTCGGGACCTATGACATGGACTATACCGTGATGAGCAGAGCCCAGATCATGGAGCTCTATGCCATGGCGTTTACAATTCTCTCTCAGGCGCTCTACCTGCATCCGAGAAAGCTTATCTTTAATAGTTTTCTCTTGGTCTATGGTAGGCACATTATGATCAGGAGTAGCAATGGTCTTCTCAGGAAAAAGCACGGATGCCCCCCTTTGTTCCAGACCTAGAAATGCTACTGGGCTGGTCACTTCATGAATAAAGTGTTTATCTATAAATAATACATCCGGACCTTTTTCCACCTGCTTTACCACATGGTCATCCCAGATTTTGTCAAATAATGTTTTCTTTTCCATAACTAATTGATAGCAGGTTGCTTTACTGGTAATTTATTGATCGCATCTACAAAAGCCTGGGCAGAGGCGAGTACGATATCGGTGTGGGAGGCAAATCCATGATATGGCTTATTGTTATGCATAATTCTCATGTGGACTTTGCACACATCATCACTTCCTTTGGCCATAGACTGGATCAGGAATTCATCAAGTTCGATTTTCTGATCCACCACTTTTTCAATGGCTTTGATAACAGCATCAACTGGCCCGTTTCCTTCAGCTGAGCTTGTACTATTTTTATCACCGATGGTCAGCTCCACAGTAGACATTACTACATCGCCGTATTGATAGCTCACTTTTCCCAACTGAACGAAAGAATTATCTTCCAGATATTCTCCCACCAGTTGTAAAAGATCCTTTCTGCCTATATCTCTTTTGGAGTCTGCTAGTTTGAGGAAGTCATTATATACTAATTCAAGCTTATCTCCTTCGCATCCAAATCCTAAAAGCTGAAGGTGATGCTTTAAAGCAGCCCTCCCACTTCTGGCGGTAAGTACGATTGAAGACTCTTCCACGCCAACATCCTTAGGATCCATGATTTCATAGTTTTCTCTATGCTTCAGCACTCCATCCTGATGAATTCCCGAAGAGTGCGCAAATGCATTTCTTCCTACTATAGCCTTGTTTGGCTGGACAGGCATGTTCATTAACTTGGAAATCAGTCGGCTTGTCTCGTAGATTTTGGGAGTGTTTATGCTCGTAAAAACTGGTATATCTTTATGGCATTTTATAGCCATCACCACTTCTTCCAAGCTCGTGTTGCCGGCACGCTCCCCTATCCCATTGATAGTAACTTCTACTTGTCTGGCACCATGTTGCACACCAGCTATGGTATTGGCAGTGGCCATGCCTAGGTCATTGTGACAATGGGTAGCAATGATTGCTTTATGGATGTTAGATACGTTTTCCTTAAGAAATTTTATCTTTTGCGCATATTGCTCAGGAAGGCAATAACCTGTGGTATCTGGTATGTTTACTACAGTGGCTCCTGCATGAATGGCAGCCTCCACTATTTTGGCCAAATATACATTATCTGCTCTGCCGGCATCCTCTGCATAAAATTCCACGTCTTCCACAAAACGCTTGGCAAATTTCACAGCATGTACCGCTCTTTCTATAACCTTCTCCGGGGTGGACCTTAACTTATGGAGTATATGGTATTCTGATACCCCTATTCCAGTGTGAATTCTCCCTCTTTTGGCATACTTTAAAGCATCTGCTGCCACCTCTATATCTTTTTCCACTGCCCTGGACAGGGCACAGATAATAGGGTCTGACACCGCTTTAGAAATTTCTACCACAGAATTAAAATCACCTGGACTTGAGATCGGGAATCCCGCTTCGATGATATCCACTCCAAGCCTTTCGAGGGCCTGAGCTACTATTATCTTTTCAAATGAATCAAGCTGGCACCCTGGTACTTGCTCGCCATCTCTTAGAGTAGTGTCAAATATCCATAATTTCTCCATAATCTTAGTTATTTTCTGGTCTCAACTGACGGACGACAGCTCCTGCCTGCCACATCTCAGATTCTCTTAACTCTTTAAGCTCATCTTCCAATTTTACCCTATAGTCCGACTTGCTGTTAGACTCTATAGATTTATTGGCTTCATTGCCATCTTTTACACTTTTATACAACTCCTCAAACACAGGCTTGGTAGCATCTCTAAATGGCTTCCACCAATCAAGAGCACCTCTTTGAGCTGTAGTAGAGCAGTTTGCATACATCCAGTCCATTCCGTTCTCGGCTACCAGCGGCATTAAGCTTTGGGTAAGCTCTTCTACTGTTTCATTGAATGCTTCTGAAGGCGAATGACCATTTGCACGTAACACTTCATACTGCGCAGCAAAGATTCCTTGGATAGCTCCCATAAGAGTACCACGTTCTCCAGTTAGATCAGAAGTAACTTCTCTATAGAAATCAGTTTCAAAAAGATATCCTGAACCCACTCCTATTCCTAGTGCCACTACTCTATCCTTAGCTTTGCCAGTGGCATCCTGATAAATAGCGTATGAAGAATTTAAACCTCGACCTTCTACGAACATTCTTCTCAAAGAAGTACCTGAACCTTTTGGAGCTATAAGGATTACATCTACATCTTTGGGTGGTACTATGCCTGTTTTTTCTTTATAAGTAATTCCAAAACCATGGGAAAAATAAAGAGCCTTACCTGGAGTTAGATGTTTTTTAACTGTAGGCCAAAGGGCAATCTGTCCTGCATCGGAAAGCAAAAACTGAAGGATGGTTCCTCTCTCACATGCCTCTTCAAGTTCAAAAAGTGTTTCTCCCGGTACCCAGCCATCTTCTACAGCTTTGTCCCAAGTCTTAGAATCTTTTCTTTGCCCTACGATGACATTGAATCCATTATCTTTTAGGTTTAATGCCTGGCCTGGGCCTTGCACACCATAGCCTAATACGGCTATCACTTCATCCTTCAATACTTCTTTAGCCTTATCCAATGGGAACTCTTCCCTGGTTACTACATTTTCTTCAACTGTTCCAAATTTCAGTTTCATAGTTTGATCGGTTTGATAATTTATAAATATTTGTCTATAGTCTGCATTGGCTTGGCTATCGCCACTCTTCCCGAGCGGGCAAATTCCAGCAGGTTAAAATCTTTTAATATCTCCAAGAGAGCCTGGGTATCTTCTTTATGACCAGTAAGTTCTATCACTACAAAATCTTGCTCGGCGGATATAATATGTGCATTAAACTGCCTTATCACTTTTTCGAGACTGGGATCGAGACTGGTCACAGGAAGTTTGTACAGGGCCAGTTCCTGATATACGACTTCTTCATCTACATAATAGAAGGCTTTAATGACATCAATGATCCGCTCTAACTGCTTGACCAACTGAATCACCTCCGCTTCTTCAGTATGCACGACAATGATCATTCTGTATATACCATCATCTTTGCTCTCTGATGCTGTAAGTCCATCTATATTAACTCCCCTGCGGGTAAATATGATCGTGATCTGGTTTAGTATCCCGATAAAATGCTCCGTAAATATGGAAATGGTGTATTTTTTCTTCATTATATTGTTAGCTTAACCTTACTTCATCCACAGAACTACCTGTGGCTATCATAGGAAATACATTGTCTTCTTTCTCTACTACTACTTCAAGGAAATATGGCCCGGGATGGAGCAGCATTTCAGCTACTGATTCACTCAACTCATTTCTAAGTGTGACCTTACTAGTTTTAATATTATAAGCATCCGCTATTTTGATAAAGTCCGGATTATCCAGCTCGGTAAAACTATATCGCTTATCAAAGAACATCTGCTGCCATTGTCTTACCATACCTAGAAAGTTGTTATTGAGCAGGATGATTTTAACTGGAGCTTTGGTCTGCATGATGGTCCCTAGCTCCTGGATGGTCATCTGAATGCCGCCATCTCCTACTACACAGATTACTTGGCGAGAAAAATCAGCCATCTGTGCACCTAAAGCAGCTGGCAATCCAAAGCCCATCGTACCTAACCCACCTGATGTCACCTGCGTCCTGCTTTTCTTAAAGTCAAAGTATCTCCAGGCGATCATCTGATGCTGTCCCACATCTGTAACTAATATGGCATTATCATCCTTAAATTCATTTACATAGCGGATCACTTCGCCCATAGTCAAGCCCACTTTGGTAGGAACAAGATCTTGGGTTGTTACTGCAAATTTCTCTTCTTGCTCTAATTCCAAGAATTTATCCAGCCACTCCTGATGCTCATTAGTCTTTACCGCTTTTGTAAGCAACCCTAAACTCTCTTTGCAATTTCCTAATACTGGAACTTCACACTTCACATTCTTATTGATCTCCACTGGATCCATTTCTAGATGGATTACTTTAGCCTGCTTAGCATAGCGTGACAGATCTCCGGTCACCCGGTCATCGAACCTCATACCTACTGCAATCAGGACATCACATTTATTGGTAAGCATATTTGGGGCATAATTACCATGCATTCCTAGTTTCCCCACATAGAGAGGATGATCTTCAGATAAGGCACCAGAACCCAATAATGTACATGCTGCCGGAATACCGGTTTTATCAAGCAATTGCTTAAGTTCATCTTCTGCCCCTCCTATTAAAACCCCTTGACCAAAAAGCAAAAATGGTCTTTCAGCTTTGTCTATCAGTGCGGCAGCTTTTTCTATAGCGGACTGCTCCACTTTAGGATAAGGCTTATATGATCTTATATTTAAACATGGAGCATAATTATATTCCGCTAATGCAAACTGTGCATCTTTTGTAATATCTATCAAAACAGGACCTGGTCTACCTGACCTAGCTATATGAAAACCTTTGGCTATGGCCGGTGCTATATCTTCCACACGACGAACCTGAATGTTCCACTTAGTGCCGGGCATAGAAAAACCCATGACATCAGTTTCCTGAAATGCATCAGTACCTAACAAATGTGAAGGTACCTGACCTGTAATGCAGACTAACGGTGTGCTGTCTATGAGAGCATCTGCTAGACCTGTAATAAGATTGGTCGCACCAGGACCTGAGGTGGCTATGCACACACCCACTTTTCCTGAAACCCTGGCATAACCTTGGGCAGCATGTATCGCTCCTTGTTCATGCCTAGTAAGGATATGGTTGATCTGATCAATGTAATCATAAAGCGCATCATAAACAGGCATAATCGCCCCACCCGGATATCCAAACATAATAGATGTCTGTTCCGCTATCAATGATTTGATAACTATCTCCGCTCCTCTGATTCTTGAATCCTTCATATATGTGAGATTTTTTGGCTAATGCTTTTATTTTCTATCTGTCACACAACCTTCAGATGCGGTAGATACCAACTGGCTGTATTTTTTGAGTGTACCTTGTAAATGAGATATATCTTTGTTCTTCCATACTTTCTTCCTGTTTATGAATTCTTCTTCACTTAGGTCACAGCTTATGCTATGGGTCTCTGCGTCTATGGTGATCACATCCCCATCCTGAAGTAAACCTATAGGTCCGCCAGCAAAAGCTTCCGGGGTAATATGACCTACTACGAATCCATGTGTTCCTCCAGAAAATCTTCCATCAGTGATCAGGGCCACATCAGCACCCAAGCCTGCTCCTATAATCATTGATGTTGGCTTAAGCATTTCGGGCATGCCAGGACCACCTTTCGGCCCAACATATCGGATGACCACTACTTCTCCTTTTTGCACGAGATTCTTGCTGATGGCATCATTGGCCTCCTGCTCACTGTTGAATACTTTCGCAGTACCAGTAAAGGACTGGCCTTCTTTGCCAGAGATTTTTGCTACTGAACCTTCAGGCGCAAGGTTTCCATGCAGAATACATAGATGGCCGCTTTTCTGAAGGGGGTTATCCAATGGATGAATTACATTCACTTTTGACGGAGTCACCGGGGATATATTTTCTAAATTTTCCGCAAGGGTTTTACCGGTAACAGTCATACAGTCTCCGTGAAGAAGACCTTCATTATACAAGTATTTCATAAATGCCGGCAACCCACCCTGATGGTGCAGGTCTTCCATTAGGAAAGTGCCGCTTGGTTTGAAATCCCCTATCACAGGCGTTTCATCATTTATTCTTTTAAAATCAGCCAAAGTAAAAGGAACATCTGCCGTCCGTGCTATAGCCAATAAGTGAAGTACTGCATTAGTACTGCCACCCAAAGCAACAACTACTCTGACAGCGTTTTCTAAACTTTTCTTGGTGATGATATCTTTAGGCTTTATTTCTTGATCCAGGAGGATCTCTAGGTAGGAGGCAGCATCAAAACATTCGCGGGTTTTCTCTGCAGATTTGGCGGGGTTACTGGCACTGTAGGGGAGCGACATGCCCATTGCTTCTATGGCTGAGGACATGGTATTGGCAGTGTACATACCGCCGCAGGCCCCGGCCCCGGGGCAGGCCGCCCTGATTACCCCTTCGTAATCCTCATCGGTCAGTACCCCTTTTACCCGTTTACCATAAGCTTCAAATGCGCTCACGATATTAAGTTTTTCTCCTTTATAGTTTCCGGAACTTATCGTTCCTCCATATACTAATATAGCTGGTCTATTTACCCTAAGCATGCCCATGATGGCGCCAGGCATATTTTTATCACATCCTGCCACTGCCACTACACCATCAAAAGAGTGGCCTAGTATGAATGATTCTATAGAATCAGCTATGATTTCTCGCGAAGGCAAGCTATAGTGCATACCTGCTGTGCCCATCGATATACCATCACTTATCCCTATGGTATTAAAGACAAGCCCCGTAAGGTTCTGCACCGTCATGCCATCTTTTATAAGATTAGCAAAATCATTGAGGTGCATGTTGCATGGATTACTTTCATAGCCGCAACTTGCTATACCTATAAAAGGCTGTTTTAACTTTTGGTCCGTAAGCCCGGTGGCATATAACATTGCTTTACCCGCAGGGTGGGCATCGTTATCACTTACTTCCCAACTATGTTTTTTTAAGTTATTCATTGATTTTTGGCGAATGGGTATAAAAAAAAAGTGCCTTTCACGTAGGAGGCACTTTATTGATTGAGTAAATACAATAGGTTAGCGCCTCAACGTGTATCGAAGAGAATAATCAGAATAAAAATGACGGTAGGGCTGATTCTGCTGATGACGCTTGACATATCATTTGTGGCTAATAGGTAATAGACAGTACAATTTTAATCAATACAATTCATAGATACAATATTTTATATTAATAAATACTTTGAAAGGAAAATATTAAATGTACTATTTAGATTTTTAACAAAATATAATACACAAAAAATTTATTTTTAAAAAATAAAAAAATTTAAAAACAAGTTTTATATCGTTTGCACGAAATATTATTTCAATTAATCTTTTTTCACTTTTTTTTAAAACTACAAATCAAAAAGATAATGTATTGGCATAAAAATTACATTTAATTCAAATATTCCTTCAAAAATTTTAAGGTCTCTTCAATTCTTTTTTGGAGACTTCTTAGAGGAATTATCTACTTTTAGAAAAAATTCAGCTTATGATTTTATTTCCAAATGCCAAGATAAACCTCGGATTGCATGTAATTTCTAAAAGAAAGGACGGGTATCATGAAATTGAGACGTGTATGGCTCCCATTCCTCTATTTGATGCACTGGAGATGATATTAGATAAAAAAACTTCTTTTACCAGTACTGGCCTTCCTATTCCGGGAAGTGAAAAAGACAATCTTATATTCAAGGCTTTGAAATTAATCAGGAAGGATTTTAATGAGCTTCCACATGTCAATATCCATTTGCACAAAAATATCCCTATGGGTGCAGGTTTGGGAGGGGGGTCTGCTGATGGAGCATTTGCCCTGAAACTCTATAATAATCTTTTTGACCTGTATCTTGAAGATTGGTTTCTGGAAGACTATGCCGCCCAGCTGGGTAGTGACTGCCCGTTTTTTATCGAGAATACGCCTAAAATAGCCACTGGTAGAGGTGAAATTCTTGAAGAGGTTGATCTAGATCTTAAAGGAAAATGGGTTTTGCTAGTTAATCCACAGCTGCATATAGGCACTAAAGAAGCTTATGCCGGCCTGACACCCCAGGCACCAGCCAAACCTTTAAAAGAAATACTTCCAGACCAAAGTCTATGGCGTAACCATCTGGTAAATGATTTCGAGAAAAGCATTTTTAAAATTTATCCGCAGGTAGAAACTTTAAAAAACATGATGTACGAAAGAGGCGCCTTCTATGCAGCTATGTCCGGTTCAGGCTCTACTGTATTCGGACTATTTAATGAAGAGCCTGATGCTAGTGGATTTGATGAGGGGTATTTTATATTTAAAGCAGTTTTGTAAGAAGGTCAATTATTAATTTTGCATTACCGCACCATTACATACGATCCTTTCAGGATTGGCATGTAATTTATATGTTTTCACTATAGACATGTGATACTACACCTTATAGGGAACATGATGAATTTCGACACTGAAAGTGTCTCATGTATATAGTAATAGATACCCGTAAAATTCATCGACCCTGAATGGGTCGCACGGCGCTGTAGCAACTGCCTCTTGACTTTCCGAATAAAGGATTCAGATAATATAAATGTGTATTAAAGCTTTATGTTTTTTCTCGGCATC
>DATHVH010000065.1:0-16821 GCA_035461405.1 Anditalea sp. | reverse complement strand
CCCTGAGACCTGTTTTTAGATCTTCCTGTAAAGAAAGACACGGTCATAGGGATCATGGGAAATACGCAGGGAGTCAATAAGGCTGCAAGTCCAGCCAAAAAAGCGACAATCATAAAAGTGATCAATGATCCTGTACCCTCCCCAGTTTCTACATGGGAAGGAGCTGCTCTGTCCTGTAAACTGGTAGCACTTTTTTCTTCTATTACCGTGTCAGTTTCGAAGATTGGATCAGAAATCCCCTCTTCAGTGGGATCTTCGGGGCTATCTCCAGATACTGCGGGTACTTCAGTCTCTACTTTTTTTTTTTCCGGCAACAATTGCTGTGAGTGTAAAGTCTTCTTCGAAAGGAATACACTGCCCAGATACATCTGAACACATTTGATAGGATATAAAACCAGCTATCTTTATATCTTTACTTGAAATCAAAAAGTTCTGTATAAAATTACCTTCTTTATCAAAATATTTAACTTCATTATCCCAGACATCATCAAATTTTGTCTTTGGATTAATAGCCACCAGCTCACCTTTTCTGACAATACCTATGCTATCTTCCAATTTAAGACTGATCTGAATAGGCCCTACATCTTCAAAATCGTTGGAGTATATATACCAGTTGCGGGGTATCTGTGCCTTAAAAGTGATAGAGCTTTCTTCACCTACCGTCAGCTCCTGATCAGTAAACTTGATATCCCATTTAGGGGGAGCAATAATCTGGGACTGAACAGTTAATGAAAGCAACATTAATAATGTGGCACTCAATAGAAATTTCAACGAATTGACCATTTTTAGGTTTAAGATGTAAGCTAAACTGAATAATCAAGGGCAAATTAAACAATTTAGTTCCAATGTTTTTGGTGGAGCTATAAAGTTTTTGCCACAAAGGTACTAAGGCCCAAAGGTTTTTAGGAACTATACTTTTTTTGCCATGAAGTCACTAAGGTTATTTGCCACGAAGTCATTAAGGCACAAAGGTTTTTTAGCACGAAGGCATTAAGGTTTTCCGGAAATAAACTTTTTTTGCCACAAAGGCGCTAAGGTGTTAAATAAATTTTTAGTGTCTTTGCGCCTTTGTGGCCAATATTTTTCTTCGCGCCTTCGTGGCTAGTAATTATTTAGCTGTTTTTCTGAAATGTTTGAAGAACATGGCAATGGTTTCGATGCCCATAAAATAATTCTTTACTCCATAGTGTTCATTTGGAGAGTGTATCGCATCAGTATCCAACCCAAATCCCAATAAAATAGGATCCAATCCAAGTTCTTGTTGGAAAAGGGAAGTGATGGGAATAGATCCTCCTTCACGGGTAGGTATGGCTTTTTTGCCAAATGCTTCTTCGATAGCTGCTTCAGCCGCTCTGTATCCTGCCGAATCTGTAGGCACCACTGCAGCCTGTCCGCCATGATGGGGAGTTACTTTCACCTTCACTGATTTCGGCGCCAATGATTCAAAGTGTTTTTGAAAAAGCTGTGCTATTTCTTTATGATCTTGGTTAGGCACCAGTCTCATAGAGATTTTGGCATATGCCTTAGATGGAAGTACGGTTTTGGCACCTTCACCGGTATAGCCACCCCAGATTCCATTCACATCTAAAGTAGGCCGTATACCAGTTCTTTCGATAGTGGTAAAACCTTCCTCTCCATGGACCTCATCGATATTAAGTTTCTTTTTGTAATCGGCTTCGTCAAAAGGCGCTTTGTTCAATTGCTCCCGATAGGCAGCAGATAGTTCTTCCACCTTATCATAAAATCCCGGGATGGTGATATGGTTGTTTTCATCCTGCAGGGAAGCGATCATTTGGCATAGGATATTGATCGGATTGGCTACAGCTCCCCCATAGGTTCCGCTATGAAGATCTCTATTTGGTCCAGTCACTTCTACTTGCATATAGGCTAGACCTCTAAGTCCTACAGTGATGGATGGGTTTTCGAGGGATAGCATACTGGTATCAGATATCAAGATGACATCCGCCTTCAGTTTTTCTTTATTTTCCTTTACGAAAGATTCGAGATTATTGGATCCAACTTCTTCTTCTCCTTCTATCATAAATTTGATATTGCAGGCAAGTTCATTGGTCTGCATCATGGCTTCAAAAGCCTTCACGTGCATATAAAATTGACCCTTATCATCTGCAGATCCGCGGGCAAAAATTGCTCCTTCCGGATGCATTTCTGTTTTTTTGATCACAGGTTCGAATGGAGGGGAATCCCAAAGATCATAAGGATCAGCTGGCTGAACATCATAGTGTCCGTAGACCAATACAGTAGGTGCTGCAGGGTCCATGATCTTTTCACCATATACGATCGGGTAGCCTGCTGTCTGGCAAACCTCCACCTTATCGGCTCCGGCTTTTATTAGGCTTTCTTTTACAAATTCCGCAGCCTGAAGCACATCACCTTTAAATTTTGGATCAGCACTTACCGAAGGGATTTTCAATAGGTCTATAAGTTCGTTTAAAAATTTCTCCTGATTCTCCTGGATGTATTGTTTTACTGCCATATTAGGGTTTTATCTGGTTCTAAATCAAGGGCAAAATTAAGCTTTTATATGGACAAAAGCAGATTTATCGGATATCAATTCATATCAGGTATACCATTTGAATTCACTAAGTCAAATTGTAGGAAGATATATTTTATTGAGTGTGTAATATAATTTCACCCTACTGGGTTTGATTTTTATATATAATTATTTTTTCTATCATCATGTCATCCCCCTCGGATTTTAACAGGATAAAGATATCAATTATGTTGCGTGTGTTTAAGGATTAATCATATTATACCTATTTTTGCACTGCACTATTTAACTAATTTCAGGATAAATTATTTTACTAATCTAACTAATCACTAATCAACAAATCCCATGAAACAAATAATAAACTCCTCCTCAGCTCCAGCACCAATCGGACCATACAGCCAGGCAGTGATAGCTGGCAATACGCTTTATGTATCTGGTCAGATAGCGCTGGATGCAGAAACTGGAGAGCTTATCAATGAGAATATTACAGAGGAAACCCATGCAGTGATGAAAAACCTGGATGCCATATTGCGTGAAGCTGGGTATCTTTTTGAAGATGTAGTCAAATGCAGCATCTTTATCAAAAGTATGGATGATTTTGTAACTATAAATGAAGCATATGGTCAGTATTTCAAGCAAAACCCGCCTGCTAGAGAAACTGTGGAAGTAAGTAAGTTGCCAAAAAATGTCAATGTAGAAATTTCTTGCATTGCGGTAAAAGGATAAAACTTTTACTCTTTTTAGCTGTTTTTCCTTTATGAACTTAATTCCCCTGCATACGGAGGTACTGGTATCCTCACTTTCTGCCAATGAAGTGGTGAGGAGGTTGAATGCCGTAACCAAAGATGTAAATTATCTTGATGTAGAGGACTTTCATCCACAGAAAAAATTTAATGGAAAGGTGAAAAGCAATAAATTTCACCTTTCCTTAAGTGTAGATAGCGGGGATACTTTTTTGCCCCTAATCCATGGAAATATTGACCCTACTCGGACTGGTTGTATCATGTTTCTCCGATATACCCTTTTTCCAGGATCTATATTCTTCCTATATTTTTGGTTATTAATAACCTTACTGATAGGCATATTTTTCCTGACAATAGAAAAAGACTGGCTGCTGGCCATTGGTAGTTTTGGTGCAGGAGCAGGGAACCTGGCTTTTGCCTGGGCACATTTCAACAGAAAAGTCAAAAAGTCTCAGGTGATCTTTCGTGAGATGCTAAGTCTTCAATCCAAAGATTAGTCTTGCTGTGAAGTCTTCATCATATTTGGATAGTCATTCATATCAAATAAATTTACCTTTTCCGGATCTAACTCTTTCATGAGAAAAGTAGAAGAGCTTTTATCTTTTTTGCTTTTATAGTTCATTTCTAGCATGCTCCCCTGTGGCAGATTTTCGAGATCAGGATTTTGGTTTTTCATCTTTTGGGCAAAAAACGGACTGCTGTTTCCCCATAATCCAGCAGCACTTCCTATATCTTCTTTGGTAATCCAAAAATTACCCGTCCCTTCATCATCATCCACTTCATATTCTTCACATAAATGGCCTAGGATAGTTTTCGTTTTTCCTGTTTTTCTAAAATCTTTTTCTGAATAGTTGCTTTCAGAGGGCATGGCTTCCCCGCTATATACTTCGCTCCAATCTATGGAATAAGCAATAGAACTTTTTTCTCCTTTATCATCCATGAGGATAATGGTAGCATTATTTTTTGTATCGAAGATCATGATCATATTCTCGGATTGCTGATTATCCATTTTCATAGCGGTATAGGGATCATTTTTGCCCATATAGGAGTGTATCAGCATGGGTTCTATGGGTTTGCCTTTATGATCAGTACCACTCATTTCAAGGATGGCCAGACCCTGGAATTCATAGTGATCTTCTATAGATACATCCATATCCATACCTATCATGATCTTGCTGAAATCTATAGGGTTGCCCTCAGCATCAGTCTGCTCTCCAAAAATGTTGGTCCATGATCTTTCGATCTGCCTTTCCACTGCTTTTTCTACTTCTCTTTCTATTTTCCTTTCCACTACCCTTGTTGCAGTTTTTTGGGCGGTATTTTTTATCCGGTTTAAAAGCTGAGCATGGGAGGCTTCAACAGAAAAAAAGATTAAAATCAAAATAATAATATTAGATAGTCTCATAAAGTATAAGGTTTAAAAATTAGACATTTTTAAATTTAAAAAATATAGTTTTAAACACCTAAGGATAAGCAGGTTAGTTTTTTAATAGACCTGCGAACTATACTAATACTTAATCTAAAGAAATTTTTGTAGGCTCTGGGCTAATTTACGCAGGTCTTTTTCCTGATGGTATGCGGATAGCACTATCCTATTGACAGCGGGATCTGTGAGTTCGGGATAAGGAAAGGATGAAATTATAATATTATCCTGCTCCAGTTTTTCGACCAAGGTTTCATCCTCAAAAGCAAATACTGGATAATTTTCACAGAATTTTAAGTAGGAAATATCTCTCGTGAGGGTTTTAAAAAGCCTTATGTTTTCTTCCAGTCTAGCTTTCTGTTGGTCATAAAGTGATTGGCTATGGAGGAAAGCATCATAAAAGGAAGGGGCAGGGGGAGAAGCAGATCGGAACATTGTTTCCTGTTCCAGCCGTCCAATAAAATCTTCATCTCCCAATACTATGCCTCCGGGGATGCCTAGAGCTTTGCCTAAAGATCCGCAGGTGATGATATTAGCCGGAAGGTGAGACCAAGTTGCATATGTGCCAAAAATGCCATTTCCTATCAAACCAAAAGCATGACTGTCATCTATAAGCAGGCTATAGGTATTGGTATCAGGTAAACTTGCCAGCCAATCAAAAGAATGGATCTTTAGCTTTAATGGATCTACAGCATTACTGAGGAAGGTAATGTGCTTGCCTTGATAAGTCTGAACAATGGATTTGCATTGTTCAACCCATACTTCAAATGACATTGAAGTATGGGGAGGTTGTTCATTTGGAAATATAGCAGGATGGGCATCAGGAGCCACTAGGGTTAGATCTGATGATGCTTTTGCCACTTTAACGGCCGCTAATCCTGCCAGAAAACCGCTGCTGAATAATAAGGCTCTTTTTGCTCCGGCCTTTTCGGAAAAGTATTTTTCAAAATCATCATATACCTGAAGCTGAAGATTACTGCCGCGGCTGGAACCATGACTGGCTCCATATTTTTTAATGCCCTGAATAATTCTTTCTTCAAATTCCGGTAAATTTCCCATACCCAGATAACTGGTGCCGCTGAAATACAGGAGCTCCCGGTTTTCGTAAGAAATTGATCTATCAACTTTTGAATGGATAGGATAATGCTTCATGGAAAAAACCTATGGCGGATTAAATCAAACTAGCGCCAATGCCAGGACCTTCAGGAAAAGTTACTTTCCCCGGGACTATAGTCACACCTGAAGCAATGTCTTTGGACAAAAGCATAGCCCCATCCATGTCTACATAATCCAGTAGAGGGGCTATATGGGCAATGGCTGAAATGCCTATTGATGATTCTGTCATGCAGCCTACCATGGTTTTCATGCCAAGGGATTTTGCTTCGTATAGCATCCTTAAACCAGGAGTAATTCCTCCGGCCTTGACGAGTTTTACATTGATACCATGAAAGAGTCCATGACATTTTTTCACATCTGATTCTACTATACAGCTTTCATCCGCTATCACCGGCAGTTTACTATATTTATATACTTCCTTCATTCCTTCCAGGTCGTCTTTCGCCAAAGGCTGCTCCATGAATTCGACATTAAGCTTTTTAAGCTCTCCGGAGTATTCAATAGCCTGATCGGCCGTCCACGCGCAATTAGCATCTATGCGGAAAACTGCATCAGTATGTGTCCTAAGTTCTTTAATGATATCCAGATCATGGTCAGTTCCCAGTTTGATTTTATAAATAGGCCAATCCACTTCTTTCATTTTGGCCACCATTTTTTCAACGGTGTCTATGCCTATTGTAAAATTGGTAGTGGGAATAGTGTTCGGATCCAGGTTCAGATATTCATAAAGTTTCTTCCCTTTTTTCTTAGTGTAAAGATCCCAAGCAGCCATATCCAGCGCACATTGGGCAAATGGATTAGTGGAAAAGATAGTTTTGGTCAAGGACCACAGCTGATCAGGGGCTTCCCATAAACTGCTTTCGATGATAGACCTAGCCGATTCAAGTGAAGGCAGTATGTTCTCTACGGTAATGCCATAAAATGGATTGGTAGTGGCTTCACCCCAGCCTACTAGACCATCTTCCTCCAGTCTCACTATCACAGTTTCCTGGGTATCCCTGCTTTGGTGGGCTATGGTAAAAGTATGCTTAAGATGTAATTCTTCTACAAAAACCTGTAAGTTCGCGGCCATATTGATTTTCTTGTGATAAAAGTATCCTAAATATTATTCGAAGTTTGTTATTTTGGGGGAGAATAAAAAGACATATTTGACGAAGTATCCATAATCCCTATAAATGACCCAAATTTGATGAAGAAGCTATTACTAGGTATCGTTTTACTATTTGTAGGTAGTATATACAGCCATGTTTACAGTCAGGAAGGGGAGACTGTTGATAAAACTGTATTAAAAGCCGCCTATGATCAGTATAAAGAAAAAGCCATCACCCACAGGCGGTTTAAGCATAAGGATATAGCGCCCCTGATCGAACAGCGGATGAAAGGAGATTTATTTGAAATCAGCCCGCTCGGTAGCAGTGTGGAAAATCGTGACATCTACCAGTTAAGTTATGGCCAGGGAGATAGGAGGGTAATGCTATGGTCCCAGATGCATGGGAATGAAAGTACAGCCACTATGTCTCTTTTCGATCTATTCAATTTTCTTGAAGGATCTGATGATGAGTTTGAATTTATACGAAAAGCTATAAATGAAAAATTGGATCTAAGATTTATCCCAATGGTAAATCCCGATGGTGCGGAAGCTTTTATCCGCCGCAATGCGTATGAGATAGACCTAAATCGCGATGCTATACAGTTGACATCACCAGAGGCAGTCATTCTGAGAAAGGCCCGGGAGGATTTCAGTCCCCAATTTGGGTTTAATTTACATGACCAGCAGATATACTATAATGTGGAAAGAACCCCAAAGCCGGCTACGATATCCGTTTTGGCACCAGCATTTAATTATGAGACTGATATCAATGATGTGCGAAAAAGAGCTCTTCAGGTAATAGTAGGAATGAATGAGCTGCTGCAGGAAATTATACCCGGTCAGGTAGGTAAATATGATGATGGTTTTGAGCCAAGGGCTTTCGGTGATAATTTTCAGCGATGGGGCACCAGCACTATATTGATCGAGTCTGGAGGATATCCGGGGGACCCGGATAAGCAATATATCAGAGAGCTGAATTTTATGATCATCCTAAATGCACTCTATTCTATAGCAAAGGAAAATTATACCCAGTATGATGTGGCAGATTATTTTGCTATCCCTGACAATGATACCAAACTCATGGATGTGATGCTTAGGAATGTGACCATCAAGAGGGATGGGTTGGAATATAAGGTAGATCTTGGCATTAGAAGAAGGGAAATAGAAGGGGAGGAAAGCTATTATACCGAAAGTTCTATTACAGATGTCGGGGATTTATCAGTGTTTTACGGATATGATGAATTGGATGCAGACGGTTATGTTATGAAAGAAGGGAAGGTATGGGAAGAAGAGCTTAAAGCTTTACCAACCGAAAAAGAAGTTTTAGAGATGTTGAAAAAAGGATATCTCGGGGTTAAAATGAAGTCTGAAAACGAAATAATCCACAGCTTGCCGATCAATATAATTAAGCCTGATGGTGAACTGAAAAGTGGGCACAAATTGGGAAATACCGCCAACTTCTTCCTGGAAAAAGACGGTCGGACCGATTATGCCCTGGTGAATGGCTACTTGATAGACCTCCGCTCGCCAAAAGAACAAAGGATAAAGCTTAAAAGCCAACAATAGAAAAGGGAGCCATCGGGCTCCCTTTATCTTATCTGTTACTTATATTTTTGCCGTAACGCTGGTGGTATTTTTCTATATCAGCTTCCAGCTTTTCTATTTTTCTTTGTTGATTGACCAGATCTGATTCCCATCCTCGGATATCTTTTGGCGATAGGTTTTCACGGCGTTTTTGTCGCTCAAACCGCTTGGTGTCTCTTACCAGTTCCCGGTTTGCCTTTTTCAGCTTACTCTTGTTGTCAAGATATCTGGCGGTTGCTCTGTGCTCTGCCTTTATCTCTTTATCTATTTTCTTTTCCTCTTTCTGTGCAGCTTTGGTTTCTTTGGAAATTCTTTCCTGAGCCAATAAAACTCCACTACTAAAGAATAGAAAAAGACATAATACAAATAATTTTCTCATACTGCATAAATTAGCTTTGACAGCTAACGGAAGAGTGTACTTTAAGTTGCATTTTAATATAAAAGAAACAATGACCATACTTTTGTGCTGTGGTCAATTCAAGACTTTGTTTTACTTGATACTAAAATCTTGATACTTGATACTTTTCCCGTGGACCGCCGACTGTAGACCTTAAATACGGTCCTTTCTTCTTTTATTATCCATCTTATCTATCCGCTTTTGGATTTTCTCTATTTTCTTTTCCTGCTGCTTTATTTTCTTTTCCCTTTTGCGGATATCTATAGGTGATAATTTTCCTTTTCTCTGGTCAGATTCAAATTTGACTATATATTTTCTCAGCCGATCATTCGCTTTGTCCAGCTTTTTAATTTCTTTTTGATAAGCTTTTCTTTCGTTTTCGGCTTTTTTAAGGTCTTTTTCAGCCCTTTTATAATTTTCGTTTTTGACAATGATAGTATCATTGCTTCTGCTCTGAGCGAGAAGTGGGCCACCTGCAAACATTAAAAAACATAAGATCAATAATCCGTACTTTTTCATAATCATAAATTTTTAATTCAATGAGTTTGTACTCTTAACTTTATAAAGCAAATAATGTTACTTATGGTTCACGGGTCCCTACCATGGGGATAATTACCTCAATCAATATTTGGGGAGTATTAAAGATCTTTTATATATTGGTGGGGTATTAAATTCTTAAGAAAAAATATGAATACAGAACAAAAAACAGCTTTGGAGCAGGAAATAGAAAGGTTAAAAGGACTGCTGACCGGTAATATGTTTGAGGACATGGAACACCGGGACCAGATCCATAATCTGGAAATGCAGTTGAACGGCACCAAACCGATGGATAGCCATTTTGATTGTATCGGCTGTGGGAGCTAGATTAATAGCAAGTTTTAAAGTTTAAAGCTTAATTTTAACCCTTGAACTTGATACTGTAATCCCCTTCACCCATGCCCCAATACTTTGTAATCTATAAACCTTTTGGAATTTTAAGTCAATTTTCGGGCGATGAAAATACCTTGAAAAATGTAGCCGACTTTCCCAAGGAAGTTTATCCTGTAGGCAGGCTGGATAAGGACAGCGAGGGTCTTTTATTGATCACAGATGACAAGTTGCTCAACCATTACCTGCTTAATCCTAAGTTTGGTCATGAAAGGACATATTTGGCACAAGTCGAGGGTATTCCTGATAAAGAAGCTTTGGAGAGACTTGCCGCTGGCGTAGAAATAACAGTAGACGGTAAATCTTACTCTACAAAAAAAGCCAAGGCTACCATAGCGGAAAATATTACCCTCCCTGAAAGAAATCCCCCGATCAGGTACCGAAAAAATGTTCCTGATACCTGGTTAGAGCTAACATTAATAGAAGGAAAAAACCGTCAGGTAAGAAAGATGACAGCTGCTGTAGGGTTTCCTACCTTGCGTCTGGTCCGCTGGTCTGTGGAAAATTTGACTATTGAGGGTTTTGAAGTAGGGGAAGTCAGGTCTTTTCCGGGGGAAGAAATATACAGACTGCTCAAGGTGGACATAGAAAAAATAAGATATTCAGGTTTTAAAGCATCCCCATCCCACAATAGAAATAAGAATCGACGTTAGATTGTGTTAAAAGCAGAAATGTTTTAATTTCGAAACTGTAAATTCTCTTAGGTAGGGTTTGCAATATCGAGACGCAAAGATTGTATTGACACGGATTTCCTCTTCGGTCTTCCGTCTTCGGTCTTCTGTCTTTTTTTAATCCATAGTACAATACATATACACATGCATCAGGAAAAAATCCGTGAAGTAATCAATGAAGTCAAGAAAGTAGTAGTAGGTCAGGACAGAATGGTCAATAGACTTCTGATAGGCTTATTTACCAATGGACATATTCTTTTAGAAGGTGTGCCTGGTCTGGCAAAAACCCTTACCGTAAATACATTAGCCAAGGTGATAAACCTGGATTTTAAGCGTATCCAGTTTACACCGGATCTTTTGCCATCTGATCTTATAGGTACCATGATCTATAACCAGCAGAATGGGGATTTTGAAGTTAAGAAAGGGCCAATTTTTTCAAATATTATATTGGCTGATGAAATTAACCGGTCTCCGGCAAAGGTTCAGTCCGCACTATTGGAAGCGATGCAGGAAAAGCAGGTGACTATCGGGGAGACTTCATTTAATCTTGATAGACCATTCCTGGTACTCGCCACCCAAAACCCGGTGGATCAGGAGGGTACTTACCCACTTCCGGAAGCGCAGGTAGATAGATTTATGATGAAAGTACATATAGACTATCCTTCGAAGGCTGATGAACTGGAAGTAATGAGAAGGATGTCAAATATGCAGTACATGTCGGAGGTAAACGCCGTATTGTCCAAAGAGGATATATTTGCCATCAGAGCGAAGATCAATGAAGTCAAGATAGCTGAGCCTTTGGAAAATTACATTATCGAACTGGTTTTTGCCACCCGTTTCCCACAAAAATATGGTTTGACTGAAGAAGCGAAATATATACAGTTCGGGGTATCACCCAGAGCAAGTATCAACCTTAATCTGGCATCACGGGCAGCTGCGATGATGGAAGGCAGGGACTATGTGCTCCCTGAAGACATTAAATCAGTAGCACAGGATGTGTTAAATCATCGGATTATCCTCAACTATGAGGCTGAAGCGGATAATGTCAGCACTAGAGACCTCATTGATATAGTCCTGGATAAAATCCCACTTAATAAATCAGTAACATTCAAATAGGCTTATCTCTATCCATTTGAAGTTTATATTAATAAAAACCATTGCTATATTAAGTTATTGCAATGGTTTTTTGATTTTTACCGCACCTAATTAACCGATAATTAACTTTTTCTACCTTCTCAGTTTACATTAGGTAGTGACATTTGTGGTGTTCGTTTACTACAAATATCACATGAAAAACATATTACTTTTAACTGTAGCTATAGCTATCCTAATAGGGAATGCTTTTGCACAATCAGGCACTATTAAAGGAGTGGTGGCTGATGCACAGACGGGAGAAACCATCATCGGCGCCAATGTCAGGATAGAGGGCAGCTCCCTTGGAGTGGCTACTGATTTGGATGGCTCATTTGAGCTTGCCAGAGTGGAACCCGGTAATTATAAGCTACTCATCTCATTTATCTCTTACAAAACGGTTTCCATAGAAGGTGTCGTAGTATCTCCTGATAAAGCGACTTCATTGGATGTCAAATTAGAAGAAGATCTTGGCAATCTTGGGGAGGTTTTAGTCACTGCCGCCAGGGAAACAAATACTCAAATGGCAGTGGTCTCTGAAATCAAAAGGTCTCTAAATGTGGTCAGTGGCATATCTGCTGAGCAGATTAGGATATCACAGGACAGGGATGCCGCTCAGGTAATGAGCAGGGTGCCCGGAGTCACAGTGGTAGATAATAGGTTCATCATGGTAAGAGGGGTGCCGGAAAGGTATAACCAGGTCATGATCAACAATGCCATAGCCCCCAGCACAGAGGTGGACCGGAGAACATTTTCCTTTGATCTTATTCCCTCTTCAGCATTGGACAGAATGATGGTATATAAGAGTGGCTCACCGGAGCACCCCGGTGACTTCGCTGGTGGATTGATAAAACTATATACCAAAAATGCAGTGGAAGAAAATTTCACCACTGTTGAATATGGTATAGGTATCCGCTCAGGAACTACATTTGGAAAGCACCTTCAGGCACAAGGGTCTAAGACAGATGTATTAGGTTTTGATAGCGGACTTAGAGGATTGCCTTCTGAAATCCCAACTTCAGATGCGATGCAAAACTCAAATAGATTCTCTGAGTTTAGAGAAAGGGTAGGTAAGAGTTTCAGAAATGATTTTGTCGCTAACCAGTCCACTGCTATCCCAGACCAAAGAGCAACCATCACTTTAGGAAGAAACTTTGACTTAAAAGGTCCCTCCTATTTAAGCATGGTTACCAGTGTAAATATATCTCAGTCTTACCAGCAGTATAGCCGGGACTTTTTCAGGTATTTTACATGGGAAGATCCTTCCCAGCCCATACTTACCAGGTTTGACTTCTTGGATAGTAGTTATGAAAAGGATAACCGTATAGGGATTATTTCTAATTGGACTTATAAAATCAATGCTTTCAACAGTATTTCTTTTAAAAACCTTTACAATCAGATAGGGGAAAACACTACTATAATAAGAGAGGGTTTTGACAATATCCAATTTGCTCAAAATCAACGAAGAAACTATATGCTCGGTTACAGGAGCAGAGCAGTCTATTCAGGTCAGCTTGAAGGCAATCACAGCTTTCCCCAAAGTAAGTCTTCTATCAATTGGGTGGTGGGTATGAACTACCTGGGCGAGAAAGAGCCGGACCTTCGAAGATTTAGAACAGTAAATTTCGGAACCGAAAGCGAGCCACAATTCTCTATGATTCTACCTCCTAGTTCCAACCTTTTTGATACCGGCAGGTACTGGGGTGAACTCAGCGAATATAGCATATCCAATGGTGTAAACTATGAAAAAAATATCGGTGGTTCTGATGATAAACCAAAACTGATAAAGGCTGGGTACCTCGTTGATTACAGAAATAGGACTTTCAATGCCAGGTATTTTAATTATCTATATCCGGGAGGAGCTAATGACCCTATGATCGGTGAGCAGATCCGGACCTTGCCCCTGGATGAAATTTTCGATCCCAGCAATATAAATAGAAGCAACGGTTTGGTGGTGGAAGAAGGTACCCGACCAGTAGATAGTTATGAGGCTACAAATTTATTGACTGCTGGATATCTGTCCATAGTATATCCTGTAGGTAAATTAAATATATCAGGTGGAACAAGATTAGAGTACAATAACCAGAAACTGTTTGCCCGTAATGATTTGGGACCGCTCAATAGAGTAAATCCAATTTTTTCTCCTCTTGGTTTCTTGAATCTTGACTATGGATTTACCGACAACACTCAGTTGAGATTTGGGTATGGAAAGACAGTAAACAGACCTGAATTTAGGGAAATAGCTCCTTTTCAATATTATGATTTTAGACTTGAGGCTACAGTAATAGGAAATCCTGATCTTAAGGTGGCAGACCTTCACAATGTGGATTTAAGAATTGAAACTTATCCGAGACCAGGTGAAATGATAAGCTTTGGGGTATTCTATAAGTATTTCCAAAATCCTATTGAAACCCAAATTTATGTACAGACTGAGGGGCCAGGTTTTGGATACAGAAATGCAGAAAGTGCTTTTAATGTGGGCGCTGAAGTGGAGATAAGAAAATCTTTCCAAGGTGTATTTGCGAGTAGCTTTCTTAATAATTTCAATTTAAACCTGAATGCTTCACTCATCCAATCACAAGTTGATTTTGGCCCTGATGCTGATTTGGCTCAAGATCAAAAGCGGCCTCTACAGGGACAGTCTCCCTATATCATCAATGCAGGTTTAGTTTATAATGACGAAGCAGCTGGATTGCAAGTGGGGGCAGCATATAATATTTTCGGCCAGAGGATCTATGCTGTAGGTAACTATTTGTTCCCTACCATCTTTGAACTTCCTAGACATGCTTTAGATCTTACCATCAGTCAGCGTATTGGCTCTAAATTAACCATAAAAGGTGGTGTGCAGGATGTGTTCAATGCGAAATACCGATTCTTCGAAAATTCCAGCTTCCTGACTGGCTCTACTAAAATCAATACTGAAGTAGACAATCCCATCTTTCAATTTAGAAGAGGGACACTTTTCACTACTTCTGTTAGCTATACATTTTAAAAACAATCTAAAAATTTAAATCAACCTTAATTAATTTGAAATGAAAAAATTATCAATTTTCGCTTCCCTATCTTTACTTATGCTTGGGATGGCATGTTCGGAAGATCCTGTAGTGGATGTAACCGATCCAAATGATGATTCACTTGTGGAACTTCAGGGTGACTTGACTACTCAAACACTTACTGCGGATAAAAAATATCTAATTGTAGGTCAGACATTTGTAAGGGATGGCCAGACACTGACCGTGGAGCCAGGTACCGTTATTTATGGAAATAAAAGAACTCGTGGGACTCTTATCATTGATAAGGGTGGTAAAATGATGGCGCAGGGTACAGTAGAAAACCCTATAGTGATGACCTCAGATCAAGAGGCAGGTGTGAGAGACAGAGGTGATTGGGGCGGTTTAGTTATCTTAGGCTATGCACAAACCAATCAAGTTAATCCTAACATAGAAGGAATCGATCCTCCTGTGACTTTCGGTAGAAATGATGCTACTCAGAATGATGACAATTCTGGTGTATATGAATATCTCAGGGTTGAATTTGCAGGTATTGAATTATCTCCTAATAATGAAACCAATTCTATCACCATGGGTGGAGTAGGAACCGGAACAAAAATGGAAAATCTTATGGTGTCTTTCGGTGGAGATGATGGATTTGAATGGTTTGGCGGTACAGTTAATGGGAAGAATCTAATTTCATTCGCCTCTTGGGATGATGATTTTGATGTAGATTTTGGTTATTCAGGCAATGTTCAGTTTGGACTTGCTGTAAGATACCCAGGCTTTGCTGATCAGTCTGAATCTAATGCTTTCGAGTGTGATAATGGTCCAAATGATAATGATGTACTTCCTTACACTACTGGTACCTTCTCTAATATCACTGTGATAGGTCCAATAGCTACAGGCAATAGAGTTTCAAATAATAACTATGCTCATGCTGTAGATTTAAGAAGAAGAACTGCTGTTACTATTACCAACTCCATATTTACAGGTTTTCCTAGAGCTCTAAGAATGAACCAGCCTTCAGTTTATAACCAATATGCGGTGGCCGGAAACGGGGAAATTGCAAATAATATCTTCTTTGCTCCAAATGAAAAATTTAGAGCGGGAACAGGCGTAGAGGTGAATGCTGTAGAAACTTATATTGAGGGTAGAAATACAGTAATCAATAGAGAAGCCTCTGCTGCTGAACATGAAGCTTTAGGGCTTAGACAAGACTTGTTTTTCGGATCAAGATTGGCCGCTCAATATAGCTCAAATCCAGATTTCACTATCAATGGTGGCATGGCAGCTTCTGGTTCAAAATTCGAACTTGCTAAATTCCAAGAGTCTAGCAGAACCGATTTCTTTGATAAAAGTGTAACCTTCATGGGCGCATTTGGAAGTACAGATTGGACTAACGGTTGGGCGGAATTTGATCCAGTTGACAAAGAATATTAATAGAAATATTAAATTATACAATAAGGCCAAGCTCATCGGGCTTGGTCTTTAATTACCTCTTTTACCCATATTATGATGATCAAGTATTGCTGGATGTTGTTAGTGCTGGTAAGTTTTAGCAGCTGTTTATCTAGAAATTATAACCCCGAGCAGCTTTCTGAAGAGCAGCAGGAAGAAACTTTGTACGAAATGGTCCGCTATTTTGGCAAATTGCCGAAGAAGGGAGCCGATCATGAAAATAAGTTTGAGGAGAAATTTGATCCTTATTATAAGCTTCATGCCAAGGAGCACCAGCTTATTGCTTATCATAAAACTAGTGATGGTAAGGAATACCTGCTCTTAAAGAAAGTAGCCCCAAGCAGATTTGAAAAGTTTTTTGCTACTGGAATAGAAGCCGTAAAAAATGAAAAGGGGGAGTTGGTCCATTACAAAGAGGTATTCAGGACCTGGAGGCTAACTGAGCCAGAATTCACCACTAAATCTATGATGCTTTTTGATAAGATGGCCCAAGGTGAAGATCTTAACCCTTATTACGCTCATAATTCAGGAGAAGAAGAGTATATTGAGTTTCCTGACAAGACCATTGCTTTCGATACCAAATCCAGAAGATGGCTGCATAGGTCTTTGGTGGCGGATAAGTGAATTTTGTACCAAGATGCTAAGCCTCTTTCTTCTAAAAAAATTATTTTTCTGCCCTACTCTGTTTATTTGTCTGAGATGATAGATTTTGCGGTAGGGTATGTTATTTCATGAAATTTTCTTTCTATTTCATTACCGTTGGCCGCATGTTAAAAAGC
>DATHVH010000064.1:0-12187 GCA_035461405.1 Anditalea sp. | reverse complement strand
GGTTGTTATTGGGCAATATAGAAATGTATACACAAACAGGTAAAAGATCCATCATATAATGACTCAATTTGTATTTTGGCAATATTGCCTTAGCATGCCCCAATCTGCATTTTTAAGAATTCTGGCAGTTAAGCATAAGGTTACTTTATTGCTTTCTAAGGAATGGGCTGAAAATAGAAAAGATCTAGGGTGGGAGAAACCAGATTTGGAGGGAGTGGAAGTAATTGTTTCTCCTGATGACGAGCAGATCAATTCCATTTTTGATTCAAAACCATTTGCGATTCATTCCTTTGGAGGAATCGATGCTTTTCCTTTTGTATATAAAGCTTTAAAACTAGCTATAAGTAAGAAAGTGAGAATAATTATTCATCTCGAACCTTTAAATTTAGATGGGTGGAAAGGAAAGATGAGAATTCTCAAATACTGGATTTTTAAACTGCGGTATAATCAATATATAGATGCTATACTTGTCAAAGGTTTTTTAGGAAGAGCATGTTATGAGAAAGTAGGCTTCCCAAAAGAAAAAATATGGGATTGGGCGTATTTTACTGAAGATAATGGGGAATTGATAAATCATACTAATGATCCCATTAGTGAAGTATTGCCTAGTTATTTATTCGTTGGGGCCTTGATCGAGAGAAAAAATATCGTTCCAGTACTAAATGATGTTGTGCCTATGGCTTCTGGTATATCCAAATTTACAGTAATAGGGGTAGGACCATTAGAAGAAGAAATCAAAACAATTGCTCTATCAAATGCCAAAATCCATTTTCTAGGCAAGAAATCAAATAATGAAGTGATGGCACTTATGTCATCCCATGATTATTTAGTATTGCCAAGTTTATTTGATGGCTGGGGTGCTGTAGTCAATGAAGCACTGATGGCTGGTACGAGAGTTATAGTGAGCAATAAATCTGGATCGGCTACATTACTACTTGACGAAAAAAGGGGATATGTATTTAATTTAAAAGGAAATCCAGGCTTCAAACAAATATTTAAAAAATCCATTATAGCAGGCCCTACATCACCTGAAGATAGGATAGCCATACAACAATGGGCGTATAAGAAAATTACTGGTCTGCAAGGGGCTCAATATTTTGTAAGAATAACCAAATACCTATATGGAAATGAAGCATCCAGACCTATAGCCCCATGGTTAAAGGGAGAGGTATTACCCAGTGGTGTTATCAAAAATGTTTAAAATCTGATATTAAAATGAAATCTTTACATATTTTAACCTCCTTAAATAAAAGTTCAGGAGGAACGTCTCTCAGTTCTTATACATTAGTGAAAGGGCTACAGATGGTTGGGTTGCAGGCTGATATGGTGACGTTTGAACCTAGTGATGAAAATGATGAAATGATTTCTACCGAAGCATTCATTCATACCATTCCTCCTTCCAAAATCCCTAAGTGGCAGTACTCCAAAATAGCTTCCAATTATATCAAAGATCAATTAAGTGAATATGATCTTTTTCATATGCATGGTATATGGGAATTTCTACCACATCAAGCTGCAATCTCTGCTCAAAGAGTTAACAAACCCTATTTAATCACTGTGTCCGGCATGCTATATCCTGCTGCATTACAAAGTAAACCTTTGTTTAAAAAAATCGCAGCTAAACTTTTTCAGGATAAAGATCTTAATCAGGCCACAGTTCTTCAGGCTACCTGTTATCAGGAATATGAATATATCAGAGAATATGGTCTCAAAAATCCAGTAGCCGTCATTGCTAACCCCCTAGCGTTGCCGGAGCAAATGCCAATAATAAAACCTTATACGGATACCAAAATTCGGGTTGGTTTCATGGGAAGATTTAACCCTATAAAAAATATAGATGTCCTTATAGATGCATGGGCCAAAGTCAGTAAAGATCACCCGGGTAAGAATCTGGAACTTGTGCTAATAGGAGATGGTGAAAAAAGCTATAGGGAGACATTGCAACGGCAGGTAAAACAGCACGGATTAGATAATGTATCCTTTGTAGGATTTCTTAATGGAAGTGAAAAAGAGGATATGCTAACCAAACTTAATTATCTGGTGCTGCCAAGTAAATCAGAAAATTTTGGTATGGTAGTGACCGAAGCTTTACTTAGAGGCATTCCTGTGATCGCATCCACAGGCACTCCATGGGGTGATTTGGTTGAGTATAATTGTGGATGGTGGGTGGAGAAAGATCTTATTTCTCTCACTTCAGCAATAAATAAAGCTATAAATTTAGAAGAGTCTGAAAGAGTAGCCATGGGGCAGAGAGGGCAGGAACTAGTAGTTAAAAAGTATGGACAATCAGCTGTAGCTCTACAGATGAAGGAGTTGTATGCCTGGATGCTGGATCGCACTTTGCCAATACCTACCACCTTATATTTAAATTAATTGTGGACAATACAGTAAAAAATAATATTGAAGCACATGGTTTTTCTTTTAAAGAGGCGATAAAAGGTAATGTTTTTATTATTACAAAGGGTAATCAAAAATATATCTATAAAACATCCGAAAAACAATGGGAAATTTTTTCTGAACGTTTCATTTCTATATTAAATAAAATTGGCGTGAATCAATTGAATTTTCGGAATGAAATAAGCATACATAAACATCTGTCAGGTAAATCTTTTAAATATTTAAAACTTCCCCATATCCATCATACAGACGGACGAACTTTTATGATAATGGATTACATAGAAGGGACTATGGGGAGATGGTACGCACCTGATATGGATGCCATCTTAGTTAAAGCTTTGGCCGACCTGCAACTTAGTATTCAGAATAAAAAAGTTTCTTTAATAAAGAAAATCATAACTATGCAAAGAAGGCCTTTTTGGAATGTGCTCAGGACAATTTTCACCATTGGACTTCCAAAAGGAGGATTAAAGTTAGCGGCAGATTGTCTGATATTATGCCTGAAGCTTGATTTCAAAGTACCCTCTAATAAAAATTATTTTTTGTTGCATAAAGACATAAATAATAAAGGAAATGTAATTACAGATGAAAACAGAACTCTATATTTTATAGATTTTGAATCATGTGTAGAAGAGTCAAAGTGGATTTTTAGTGATATTATTGAAGTAATCTATTCGTCCAAAGATTTATATATGGATGTAGAGTTATTTAATATTTATTTAAATGAACTTAAAAAGAGAGAATTTATTACGGATAATTTTGATGTTAAATCCCAAGTAAGATTTGCCATGTTGAGAAATGGTATTAAATATTTAGGTTTTAAAAATAAAGCTAAAGAACATCGGGATCAACTAGCTAATATAATACTATCGGATAGTAATTTTGATCAATGGTATAATCAAACTTTTTTACAGTCAAATGTCCCAACAATATGAATGAAGAAAAGGCAAATCAGATTAATTTAGCTACATATCAGAATAATCTCGGATGGAAAAATAAGTTAGGGAGGTTGTGCTGGAATGTATTTTCATTCTTTTTTTTTAGGCCATTTATCTTAAATGTTTTTAATCCATATAGAATTTTTATTTTAAGGATGTTTGGTGCTCAAGTTTCTTATAAATCAGTGATCCATGCCTCTGTAAAAATATGGGCGCCTTGGAATCTGGAAATGCATCCTTACGCTACTTTAGCACCAGATGTGGATTGTTATAATCCAGGAAAAATTACTGTAATGTCGAATTCTACAGTTTCACAAAAGGCTTACCTCTGTGCTGCTTCCCATGATATAAGCTTAAGTCACCATCCATTGATCACCTCGCCCATCACTATAGAAGATCAAGCTTGGGTAGCAGCAGATGCCTTTATCGGGCCGGGTGTGACTATAGGACAGGGGTCAGTAGTTGGGGCAAGAACAGTAGTATTTAAAAATGTAGCCCCTTGGACAGTGGTACGAGGTAACCCTGCAGAATTTGTTAAAGAAAGGGTTCTCAAAAATTAAATGATGTCAGAATTAAGTGTAATAATATTAACCTATAATGAAGAAATTCATTTACGTAGGTGTTTAGAAAACGTAAAACAAATTACTGATAAAATTTTTATAGTTGATTCATTTTCTACAGATAACACTAAAAATATAGCAGAAGAATACGGAGTATATTTTTATCAAAACAAGTGGGAAAATAGCCATGCCAAGCAGTTGAATTGGTCTTTGGAAAATTTGCCTATAGAAACACCTTGGATTCTAAGAGTGGATGCCGATGAATACCTCACACCAGAATTGATAAAAGAAATAGGGGATAAGCTCCCGGGAATAAATTCATCTGTCAGTGGTATTACATTGCCATTGAGAAGGATGTTTTTAGGGCGGCATATAAAAAGAGGAGGTACAGCTAGGGTCAAAATTTTGCGTTTGTTCAGAAAAGGGAAGGTGGTCAGTGAGCAAAGGTGGATGGATGAACACATGCAAGTGATAAGTGGAGACATTATAGATTTTGAGCATGAATTTGCAGATGATAATTTAAATAATATTATCTGGTGGTCAGCTAAACATAACGGTTACGCAGTTCGAGAAGCTATCGAGTTACTTGATCTGGAATACGGATTTTTGGAGAAATCCGAACAATCCACTTTTCAACTTAATGATGAAGCTAAATTAAAAAGGGAACGTAAACTTAGCTACGCCAGAAAACCCTTGTTTATTCGCTCATTTGCTTATTTTATATATAGATATATTTTTAAGTTAGGATTTACTGATGGTAAAGAAGGATTTTTATGGCATTTTTTACAAGGCTGGTGGTACAGGACATTAGTAGATACTATAATTTTTGAAGTGAAAAAAAAGTATGCTGATAATCCGGAAAAGATTAAAATGTACTTTAGTAAGGTCCATAATATAAAATTTTAATAAATCTACAGTTTTAGATTCGAATAATATTCAATGAAAATAAGTATAGTCACTACTAGTTTTAACAGTGCATCCACTATAAAAGATACGATAGATTCAGTTCTATCCCAGGATTATGGAGATATAGAATATATTATAGCTGATGGTGGATCCAAAGATGGGACGTTGGATATTATCAAATCATATGATGATCCCCGCATTCGTTGGATATCAGAACCTGATAAGGGTATCTATGACGGCATGAACAAAGGTATCAAAATGGCTTCTGGAGAAATAGTTGGGATTTTAAATTCAGATGATTTTTATAAAAATGAATTTATTATTTCCGCTGTAGCAAATGGTTTTTCTGATCATACAACAGAGGCCGTGTATGGAGATGTAAGATTTGTCAACCCTGATAATCTAACCAAAACGGTTAGGTATTATTCTTCCAAAAAATTTAATCCAAGTAAATTTCGTTTTGGGTTTATGCCAGCCCATCCGACTTTTTTTACTAGAAAAAAATGGTTTGATAAACTTGGGTATTATCAGACAGACTATAAGATAGCGGCGGATTATGAACTTTTGATTAGATTTCTGTACAAACATAAGCTTCCTTACAAATATCTTCCCCTGGATATGATAGTAATGCGAACTGGTGGAGCGAGTACGAGATCTATTAAAAGTAATTATATACTTAATAAAGAGATTGTACGTGGGTGTAGAGAAAATGGCATTACTACATTTATGTGGTTACTTACTTTTAAGTATTTTATTAAAGTTTTTGAATTATTTAAAAGATAAAAAAATAAACTGAGCCAAGTTATTTTTAATGAAAGTACCATACCATTGTACATTATTTTATCAAAAAAGTAGACATTTAAATCAGCTTTATACAGGATTTTATGATCTGGAAAAGAAAGGTGTAATAAAACTGGATGTAATATATTCCAAATCCGTAAAAGAAAAATCAGGTATTCTACGGGCTCAGATAAATGGTAAGAATGTAATTTATGATGCTAAAGATGGGTTTAATTGGACATCTGGTGGAATAGATGAAGGTTTATTATTTTTTAAAAATAACTATACCCAAGCTGACTATTATTTTAAAAGGAGTTATAAGTCATTTCTTAACGATATGATACCTGCCAAGGTGTATCCGTTAGGATTTAATTATAATGTCAGTCCTGATGACTTTTTAACAGTATTCAAAAAAAATGAATGGAAAATATTATCTCCATCTGTAAAGAATACTATTATTTCGATTCTTAATGTGAATCAATCTTTTATTAAATCAAAAGAAATAGAGCATATACCTCAATTATCAATGCCAGGGTATCCACCAGTTTTGTTTTTCGCCAGGCTATGGGAACCGAGTAAGGATGATGAAGCTGTATATAAGGAAGAACTTAATTTAATTAATCAATCCCGAATCGATAGTATACGGAAGTGTAGGGAGACTTTTGGAAATAGGTTTCTAGGAGGATTGTATGACAATCGATATACGAGAAAGCTTGCGCCAGATATTATCGTTTCAGAGAAGTACACTAAGAAAAAAAATTATCTGCACCTAGTGAAAAAATCATCGATAGGTATTGCTACTACGGGTTTACATAAGTCAATAGGGTGGAAGATGGGCGAATATGTTGCTGCCAGCAAAGCAATAATCACAGAGCCTTTGAATTATGATATACCTGGAGATTTTATTGAAAATAAAAACTACTTGGCTTTCAATGATTCTCAAGAATTACTAAGTAAGATAGATGATTTATTGAGTAATCCAGGTAAAGTATTTGACATGATGTGTAATAATTATTTTTATTATAATAGGTATTTGAAACCTGAAAACCTCGTTCTAAATACGCTTTTAAAAATACCCATACTTTTATAGGATTTTATCCTACCGGTAATAATACAATATTAATTGAGATAAATATATAATGATATGAAAGGAATTATTTTAGCTGGAGGTTCAGGGACTAGACTCCATCCATTAACTATTTCTGTAAGCAAGCAGCTGATGCCAATATATGATAAACCGATGGTTTATTATCCTTTGTCTGTACTTATGCTTGCCGGCATAAAAGAAATTTTAATAATTTCTACGCCCCATGATTTACCTGGATTTGAACGCCTATTGGGAGATGGTAGCAAATTAGGTTTAAAAATAGATTATGCGGAGCAGCCTTCTCCGGATGGTCTGGCACAGGCTTTTATTATTGGAAAGGATTTTATAGGGAGTGATGATGTGTGTTTAGTTCTGGGAGATAATATCTTTTATGGGGCGGGGCTTGCCTCCGTTTTGACCAATTCAGTGAAAATAGCGAAAGAAGAAAAGAAAGGAGTAGTGTTTGGTTACTATGTAGAAGACCCTGAAAGGTATGGAGTAGCAGAAATAGATGGTAATGGCAATGTATTAAGTTTGGAAGAAAAACCAATCAAACCAAAATCTCATTATGCGGTAGTTGGCTTATATTTTTATCCGAATGATGTAGTCAATATAGCTCATGATATTAAACCTTCTAAACGTGGTGAATTAGAAATCACCTCTATAAACCAAATATATTTAGAAGACGAAAGGCTTAAACTTCAAAAGCTGGGTAGGGGATATGCATGGCTGGATACCGGAACGCATGAATCATTAAGTGAAGCTACTGAATTTGTTAAAGCTGTGGAAAAAAGAACAAGTTTAAAAATAGCTTGTATCGAAGAGGTAGCCTATAGAATGGGATATATCAGTTTAGAACAGTTAAAGGATTTAGGTCAGCCTATATCTAAAAGTTCTTATGGACAATATATATTAAATATTAATGAATAGTAAAATTATTATATTTTTATATGGCATTGGTCTAACTAATTGTTATATTGATTTCTAATACTTATCAACCTTTTTAATTCAGTTAAATATTATAGAGTCAATACCTTATAGGACATATTATAATATTTAAATTCAATATTATTAATTTCATTATTTTTGTTATAACAATTCTTTTAAAAAAACTTATATGTCAATGGTTTCTGTTTTGATGCCAGTTTATAACGTTGAAGGATATTTGGTCGAATCTATTGATTCTATTTTAAATCAAACTTTTAGAGATTTTGACTTTTACATCATCAATGATGGTAGCAGCGATAGGAGTGAAGAAATTATTCTTCGCTATTCTGATCCGAGAATAAAATATATTAAAAACAATATTAATCAAGGATATATAAAATGTCTTAACCAGGCTATAGAATTGGTAGAGTCCAAATACATAATTCGAATGGATTCTGATGATATTGCACTTTCTACTAGAATAGAGAAGCAGGTAGATTACATGGAAACACACCCCGAAGTGGTGGTCTGTGGCAGTAGTCGTATTAATTTTTATCCTGAAGCTCATCGAAAGGAAGTAGTAATGAATGCAATTACAGACAAAAAAGAGCTATTTGTCAATTCAATTTTTAATACTTCATTACATCATCCATCTGTGATCATCCGTACAGAAGTATTGAAAAAGCATAATCTCCGATATAAGGAAAAATATTATTATGCTGAAGATAAAGCCCTTTGGCTGGATTTATCAGAATATGGTGTATTGGCTAATATAGACGAACCACTATTAAGGTACAGAATACATTATAATCAAGTGTCTTATCTGCATTTTGGAAGGCAAAAGAATAACAGCGTGGACCGTACTTTTGACTTCCTCATCAAACAGGGAATAACACTTAACGAATCTGATTTACCAGCATTGATGATTCTTTGCTATGAAAGAAAATGTGATAGCAACCATGAAATAGCCGTGCTTGAAAGTTTGATTTTTAGGTTAATGAACGAGGCCAAAGCACTTGACTTAGATTACTATCCCGAATTGTGCAAAAATCTTCATTTCAGGTTCAAATCATCTATATTAAAGTCTTCAAGAATTGGTGCTAAAATTTTAATTCAAATTAAAAAAAGTAAACTTATATCGTTTTCACAGCTCGATTTAATGTTTTATTTAAAAATGGGAGTAAGAACTTTCGGGAAATTTGAAATTAATTCTCAAAAAGTCTAACGTTTTATTACTTTTTTATGCAATTATTACAATAAAATATTTGAAGTGAATTATTGTTTTTTCATAATGTATAGCTTTAATTATATTCCATTTTGATTTGAATATTAGATATTCTTTAAGAAACTTATATGGTATTCAAATTTATCAAAAATTCGTTTTACTTTTAGTAAATGTTACTCATAGTAATTTTATAGGTTTATTTTGAGGACTTTTAATTAATCTTTTTACATTATTTATCTTCTATGAAATTAAGTATCATAGTACCCGTTTACAATATTTCCTCTTTTATCCAACCTTGTTTAGAATCAATAGTCAAAATCAATTTGAGGCCAGATGAATATGAAGTAATTGTAATCAATGATGGGTCTACTGATGATTCTTTGGATAAGATAAATGAAGTTGCGCTCCAACATACCCAAATTAAAATTATATCACAGGAAAATATGGGTCTTGGAGGGGCCAGAAATACGGGTATAGCTCATGCGACAGGAGAATATATATGGTTTGTAGATGGAGATGATCTAGTCATTGGGGAGAATGTTACAAGTGCCCTGAAGCTTACAGAGGAGAGTGGGGTAGAGGTACTGGCTTTTGATTTTTATCCTGTTAATGAAAAGGGACAATTGGAAAATTGGATACATTTTAAGTTGATATCACGAGTAAGTAAGCAATCGGGTCCTGAATTTTACTTAATGAATTATGCTAAAAGTTATATTTGGCTTTATTTTTTCAAAAGAAAAATTTTTACAGAAAACAAAATACTATTCCATGAATCGATAAAAATGGAAGATAGTGAAATCATGCCTAAGATTATGGCTAAATGTGAGACAGTTTGTTTCTATGATCAGCCTTTAATATGCTATAGAAAGAGGGAAGGATCTATCACAAATATCCGCGAAGAAAAAGCTAGAAATCATTTTTACTTTTCTATGGTAAAAGTAGCCGAAAGCTTAAGGGATTTTCAATCACATTTTTCAGTGAATTCTATCATGTATGAAGGAATAGAATTAAAAAGAAAACAAATAAATCAAATGTTGTTTACCAATTTAATTCATAATGATTTCAGTAATGAAGCAAATGAATATTATGTTGAACTTTTACAAACACATAATATATTGCCTTTTTCATCAATTCAAGGATTCTCTCTTAGAATGAATTTTAAATTTAATTTAGCTAGGAGATTAATTAATTTTTATCCCCTTAAGGGCAGATTTCTTTACAGGAAAATTTTTAATAATTAATATATAGATAAAGGTTAACTTAAGCTACCAAAAAATTGAGAAAATAGCGGCCATTAAGTATATAATTTATTTTAAAAATGTATTTTTTTTTCGATAAATGAAATGGTAATAATATTTGTCTGAAAATCTTTTGGACACTAAGTTATCATTTTTCTTATATACTATTGAAGTATATTTATAAAATTTATATAATGAATTAATCTAATTTATTCATTATCAATAAAACTTTTAAATATTTGATTTTTAATTAGTAGATATTTATATATTTTTATAAGTATCAAATTTAATTATTTAATTTATCTTTTATTATTAAAATCCATGAAGTTAAGTATAATTGTTCCTGTTTTTAATATTGAATTTTTTATCAAGCCATGTTTAGAATCTATTATAAATGTAAATCTAGATTACGATGAATACGAAGTAATTGTAATAGATGATGGATCTACTGATAACTCACTTGCTATAATAAATGAATTTGCGGCTGATTTTAAACAGATTAAAGTATTCTCTCAAAAAAATAAAGGTCTCGGTAGCGCTAGAAACAAGGGTATAGAGTATGCTTCAGGTGATTATATTTGGTTTGTAGATGGAGATGATTTAGTTAATAGTGAAAATGTTGCCAGTGCTTTAATTTTCGCATGCAATCAAGATTTAGATGTACTGGCATTTGATTTTCAGCCTGTAAATGAAAAAGGTGGGCCAGAGAATTGGATAGAATTTAAATTGAAATATAAAAAAGACCTGACTGTAACAGGACCTGAATTTTATTTACTGAATTTTGCCAAAAGTTATATTTGGCTTTATTTTTTTAGACGAAAATTATTCTCAGATAATAATTTGGCTTTTGAAGATTCGATAAAAATGCAGGATGGGGAAATTATGCCACGGATTATGTTGCACTGTTCCACAATAAAATATCTGGATAAAAAATTAATAAGCTATAGGTTTAGAGAAAATTCTGCCGTAAATCATAAAAATGAAACCACTAGAGCTCATTTTTATTATTCCATGGTGATAGTTGCGCATAAATTGAGAATTTTGCAACAATCTCTTCAAAATAATGATTTAATGTTCAAAGCTTTAGGTTATAAAAGAAACCAACTGAACCAGATGTTGTTTACCAATTTAATTTTAAATAATTACAGTAAACAAACAAATATCTATTTTATCAAATTATTAAAAGAGTACAGGTTGTTACCTTTTCAAAAGATTACTGGGTTTACTTCAAAAATGAATCTAGTATACAATTTGATAAGGAGGGTAGTTAATATTAATCCATATAGAGGGAGGCAACTTTATCATGGGGTTTTCACGAAATAGTTAATCTTATAGAAATAAGCATCTACTAAATTCATATGATTTAGTAAAGAGATTGAAAAATGAAGAAGATAACATGCGAATTAGAATTTCATAAGAGTAGGCATTTAAATCAGGTATATGCTGGATTTGAGAAACTCCATAAGCAGGGTTTAATAGACCTAAGCGTCCGAAAAGTTAATATGGTGGAGGGTGAGGATATGATTTCCAGGGTATTGGTAAATGGGAAACATAAAGTAATCTACGATACATTGGATGGACTTAATTGGATAAAAAAAGAAGATGAAAATCTTAATTTGAACCAATTTAAAAATTTAACTTCCGAGGTGGACTTCTATTTTAAAAGGAGTTATAAATCTAGTTTGAAAAATTTTGTTGCACCTTCCTGCTCTTATCTTCCGCTGGGATTCAATTATAATGTAGTACCTGATCGTAAGCTAATCAAAGATAGTATTCCATATACTTTGGGCAGGCTTACTGAGCCGAAAAAAGTTTATCGGGATATTCTAAATTACAGGGTTGAACATTTATGTGCATCGGATTATGAATATAGTCCTATATTAAACAAAGAAGATAAAATATTATTTTTATGCCGCTTATGGGAATTTGAAATGTACAACGACGCCCCAATATTTCAGGCACAAATCGAGGAAATTAATGCCTCCAGAATTGCAAGTATAAAGGCATGTAAGGAGGCTTTTGGGGATAGATTTATAGGTGGCGTTTATGATAATAGCACATCTCATAAATATGCACCTGATTTAATCGTATCTAATGAGTACACCCATAAACTGAAATTTTTAGAATTA
>DATHVH010000063.1:0-14914 GCA_035461405.1 Anditalea sp. | reverse complement strand
CATCCGGGATATAGTAGAAGCTGCTATAGGAGATCAGCTGATCTGGCAGGACCCTGCTGAACAGGAAGAAAAGACATTCCGGGAGCTGATAGATGAATATGTATTGGATATGCCATGGGCTGACTTAGGTATTGATTTAGCTCTCGGTAGTGTGATAGACACACCTGCATCTGAAAGAGAAAGACAGTTTCTTCCTGACTATATGGAGGCGGCGTTTGCCCGCGCCGAAATAGTAGGAGATGGCCCAGCTAGACCTCTTGTATCTTCATCTCAGATTGTGCTGGATTATCCTCCTGTGATAGTAGAAGAAAGCATATTTAACCCATATATACTTTTTTGGGTAATTGCTTTGGCTGCCATCATTATTACCTATGTGGGCTTTAAGAGACAAAAGCTCTTCATAGCTTTTGATATGGTATATTTTATTACCCTGGGTCTGATGGGATTGGTGATATCATTTCTATGGTTTATCACAGAACATACAGCCACACTTTATAACTGGAATATCTTATGGGCATTTCCAGTGCATTTGGCCTTAGCATATGGACTTTCATTAAAGACACCAAAACCTTGGGTAAGAAAGTACCTTTTGTTTGCCCTGATATTGGCAGACATAGCGGTGGTATTCTGGATTCTTGGTTGGCAGTCATTCCATCCTAGTATTGTTCCCCTACTCTTGGTAGTGATTCTCCGGACAAATTATCTGTACTATAATCTCGAAAGAATTAAAGATTTGAAACTGAGCACAAGATAAATCTTATACAGCAAGAAGATTTTAACAACGTGGTGCCATCTAAACCTTAAATTCGGTACAAGGAATGACTTTTGAAAAAATAAAATATAAACATATGAATTCATAAACTATTCTATACACTGTAGGTGTTATCAGGGAATGTTTAGCTTAATCAGGTTATAGTAATAAAATAGCTTTAAAAAAAGCAGACAAATCATAAATAATGGGATTCCATGAAATGGAGCATTATGAATAGCGTCAAACACTGGCGTATTTCTAAAATGCAAAATTCCACCTGCCTGCCGGTAGGCAGGTCTGACAATTAAAAAACTATTATATACAGATGAAATTTGAAATTGTTTCAGACTATAAACCAACTGGAGACCAACCTACAGCTATAGCAAAACTTACCTCAGGAGTAAACAACGGTGATCCTGCCCAGGTGCTACTAGGAGTAACTGGTTCAGGCAAAACTTTTACCATCGCCAATGTAATAGAGCAAGTACAAAAGCCTACTCTTGTACTGAGTCATAACAAGACACTAGCCGCCCAGCTCTATGGTGAATTCAAACAATTTTTCCCTAATAATGCAGTAGAATATTTTATTTCCTACTACGACTACTATCAGCCTGAGGCGTTTATCCCCACTAGTGGTACTTATATAGAAAAAGATCTATCGATCAATGAAGAGATAGAAAAACTACGACTAAGTGCTTCGTCCGCCCTACTCTCTGGAAGAAGAGATGTAATAGTGGTTGCTTCTGTATCCTGCATATACGGTATAGGAAACCCGGTTGAATTTGGCAAAAACGTGATCCGGATGCAAGTAGGGGATCGGATCCCCCGCAACCAATTCCTCTATAAACTAGTGGATATACTTTACAGTCGTACCCATACTGAATTTACCCGGGGCACTTTTAGAGTAAAAGGAGATACAGTGGATATTTTCGTGGCTTATGCTGACTTTGCATATCGAATTTACTTCTGGGGAGATGAAATTGAATCAATACAGCGTATAGATCCGGAATCAGGTAAAAAACAGTCAGACGAAAAAATCATTTCCATTTTCCCTGCAAATCTATTTGTGACGGGCCGCGATGTAATCGATGTAGCCATTAATGAAATCCAGGACGACTTGATGTCCCAGGTTTCGTTTTTTGAAAAAGACATGAAACTCATGGAAGCTAAACGTCTGCGGGAACGAACCGAATTTGATCTCGAAATGATCCGCGAGCTGGGATACTGTTCGGGGGTAGAGAACTACTCAAGATATTTCGACAGGAGACTGCCTGGTACCAGACCTTTCTGCCTTTTAGATTACTTCCCTGATGATTATCTTATGGTGATTGATGAAAGTCACGTCACTGTACCGCAGGTAAGGGCCATGTGGGGCGGTGACCGCTCCAGAAAAGTGAATCTAGTGGATTATGGTTTCAGACTTCCCTCGGCGTTGGATAACAGACCACTTAAGTTTGATGAATTCGAGGCGCTGACTAATCAGGTGATTTATGTTAGTGCTACTCCTGCAGATTATGAACTTGCCCAGACAGAAGGAGAAGTAGTGGAACAAATCATCAGACCTACCGGTTTGCTGGATCCGATAATACATGTAAGACCAAGTGGCAACCAGATAGATGACTTACTTGAAGAAATCGATCAGACTATACAGACTGGAGCTAGAGTTCTGGTAACAACTCTTACCAAAAGAATGGCGGAAGAGCTCAACAAATACATGGAAAGAACAGGAATAAAAAGCAGGTATATTCATTCCGAGGTAAAGCCGCTGGACCGGGTGGAAATCCTTAGAGAGCTAAGATTGGGTGTCTTTGATGTACTGATAGGGGTAAACTTACTTCGAGAAGGGTTGGATCTGCCGGAAGTATCGCTGGTGGCCATACTGGATGCAGATAAAGAAGGATTTCTGCGTAATGAAAGGAGTCTGGTACAGACTATAGGTAGAGCTGCCCGTAACGAAAACGGAAAGGTAATTATGTATGCGGATCGAACTACTCAATCCATGCAAATGGCCATAGATGAAACTAATAGGAGAAGGTCAGTACAGATGGCCTATAATGAAGAACATGGCATTACACCTACTACAGTGATCAAATCCCGAGAAAGAATCATGGGATCTACTAAAGTGGCAGACAGTAAAAAGGGTTCTAAATACTATGAAGTAGAACTAAGCCCGGAAGAACAAGTGGCTGCTGATCCTGTGGTCCAATATTTGAGCAAGGATAAGCTAGAAAAGCTGATCGCCCAGACCCAAAAGCAGATGGAAAAAGCCGCCAAGGAGCTGAACTTTATGGAAGCGGCTAGGTTAAGAGATGAATGGTTGGGATTAAAATCAAGGTTAGAAACCCTGACCAGGCAGAGTATATAATTTTATTTTATTGATCTACATGCTAGCTGTGAATGAAACAGGTGGCTTTTTAAACGTATTTATATGAAAAAGTTTTTATTGTTATTCTTAACAATTTCCATGTTCGTTTTCGCAGAATCAAAAGCCCAGCAGGGAGAAGGAACTTTAATGCTATCAGGTGCAGCAGATGCGATTAGAACAGATATTCCCGGTGTGATTAGAAGATATCAAGCTGGAGTAGAGGCAAATTATTTTCTGAGGTATTTTTGGAGTGCATCCGCTGGTTATGAAATCAATTATAACAGGCCCAATCAGGTAACACTTGGTTCCAGAATTTATTTAGCTGATCCAGTTTTTTTTCGTGTTAGAGGCTTAATAGGAAGTGAAAGTGATGTAGCATTAGGAGTTGGTTATTCACATAATCTGGGATATAGATTTAGACTGGAGGGAATGGTGGATTACTATGCGGTCACCCAAGCAGCTGGCTTAAGAGGCGGAATCAGTATATTGCTCAATTAAAGATAGAAAATGACCCTACAGGAAGTAAATAAACTGGCCAGAAATGGAGAGGGGCTTCACGTGGAATTCAAAAAAAAGGTAGCCCATCCTGAAAAAATAGTCAGGGAAATCATCGCTATGGCAAATACTGAGGGGGGTTATTTACTTATAGGTGTAGATGATGACGGTACCGTAAGTGGTCAAAAGTATATAGAAGAGGATATTTTCCTTCTTGACAATGCTATAAAATCGCTTATTAAACCCAATCTTCAGCTGGAAAAAGCAATCCTATCTATCACGCCTAAAAAAGGTGTGGCGGTATATCAGATAGAGAAAAGTAATTTACGACCCCATTTTATACTGGAAGAAAACAAAAAGAAATCATATGTAAGAGTAGAAGACCGGAGTATTCAGGCCAGTAAAGAAGTATGGGAAATACTTAAAAGGCAGAAACATGAAAATGATGTTTTCTTTAACTACGGAGAAAAAGAAACCCTACTGATGAAAGCGCTCACGGAGCAGCCAAGCATTACCCTTAAGCAATTTGCCCAAGTAGCCAGCCTCTCCAGATACATGGCCTCTAGGACGCTTGTAAAGTTGGTCTTAGCGAATGTTCTTAAAGTAGTCCCTCAGGAAATAGAGGATCTATATGTGCTAAAAGATTAATACAGCCTATTCTATTTTTTTCATTCTGCTAGCTACCAATTTATATTGCACAATGAATTTTTAGGCTTCCAATATAATTTTTGATCTGAAATATCACCATGAAATATACCTTCATTCCCTGAATAACTTAGAAAACCCAAAAGATCGCCTTCTTCATTATAAACTGGCGTTACCGTATTGCAATGGGGACAACAATTAGCAAATATAAACACTCGGCCACCTTCATATAATCCAGAACTAACATAAAAATAACGGCTTAATTCATCCGTACTTCGTTCCATCTCTTGAATTTTATCATTAAGCCAAACCAAGTTCGGATCAAGCACGTATGGCTCATCCTGTTCTGTACAGGCAGAAAATAAAATAATGGATAACATAAAACAGAGAATGGTAGAGATTTTTTTCATAAAAAATACTTGTTTAATATTTATAAATACTTCAATGTCAGTACGTAATATAATTGAATAACGTTTCAGATTTTTGATTAGGGACTTAGCCATTTAATTTGTCATTCTTACTGATTTCGACTACATGTCACGTCCTAATATTTCCTGACACTTTTTTCAATCCTAATCAAAAGATTTCTTCCGCGAAGAGGTCACAGTGTTTGTCCCCGATAGGCTATCGTGGTTGAACTCATTGTTACACTCCCGAATCGCAAAAAGCTTCTCGGGACAAGTTGTGCTCTTTGTTACTTTTATTTCGTACTTCTTTCTTTCGAACTTTTATTTTCGTACTTCCTCAATCGCTTCCTGGATGATATCCGCCTCATACCCCCTAGACATCAGATATCGAAATACTTTCTGGACTCGGATGAAATCATCTCTATCCGATAAACTGTCCCATTTCTTTTCCACTAATCCCAGCAGCGTTTCCCAATATTCCTCAGCATTGATCTCTTTCATGCCTGACTTTATGCAGTTGGGGCTTATCTGACGGAGTTTAAGCTCTTGTAGAATCTTATTTCTCCCCCATTTTTTGATTCTGAACTTACCTCCCACAAATGCCCGTGCAAAACGTTCCTCATTTAAAAAACCTTCTTCAATCATAAAAGAAAGAATATCTTCCACCTCTTCCCCACTCAACCTATAAGTGTACAACTTATCTCTTACTTCCTGCTGACACCGCTCCTGATAGGCACAAAAAGAAGCTATTTTAAGCTTTGCCTGCTGGGGCGTGAAGTGTTTTTTGGGAGAACCATCAGGATTAACTTTTCTTTGGAAGGACATTTGTGTAATTTTAGGCTAATTAAAGAAAAAAGATATTTTTTATCAAACTTAACAGTATCAACCATACAATCATGAGAGATAAAATAGTAGCCGGTAACTGGAAAATGAATGGAACATTAGAAGAAGGCCAAAAGCTAACTTCTGAAATCGTCAATATGATCAAAGATGAAAGGGTGAATGATGTAAAGGTAGTATTAAGTCCTCCATTCATCCATTTAGCTGGTGTAAAAAAAATGATAGGAGAGGTAAATAATCTATATGTTGCCGGGCAAAACTGTTCTGACAAAGATTCAGGAGCATTTACTGGAGAAACTTCTGCTAAGATGCTAGCTTCATTCGGTATTCAGTATGTAATTATTGGCCACAGTGAAAGACGCGAATATTTCAATGAAACTAATCTGCAGCTTGCCGATAAAGTAAAGAGAGCTTTGGCAAATGGATTGACTCCTATCTTCTGTTGTGGTGAGCCATTGGAAATCAGGGAAAATGAGACTCACGAAGATTATGTAAAAAGCCAATTGACCGAAAGTTTATTCGATTTGGAAGCAGATGATTTCAAAAAGTTGGTCATCGCTTATGAACCTATATGGGCCATTGGCACTGGCAAAACAGCAAGTTCAGATCAGGCGCAGGAAATGCATGCTGCTATCAGAGATCACATCGCACATAAATACGGTCAGGAACTGGCCGATGGTATTTCAATCCTTTATGGTGGCAGCTGTAAGCCTGACAATGCCAAAGATATATTTTCTAAAGCTGATGTAGATGGCGGACTAATCGGAGGAGCCTCTCTCAAATCCCGTGACTTTATGGATATTATCAAATCATTTTAATGGAATACCTTGAATTTAAAATTTCCTGTAAGGAAGAGTTTATAGAAATTTTGATTGCCGAACTTGCGGAAGTAGGTTTTGATTCATTTTTGGAAAAGGAAGATGGATTAGAAGCCTACATTCAGGAAGACCAGTTTGATAGAGATTCCTTCCAAGAGATAATGGATAAGTATGCTTCAATGGCCGATATTTCCATAGAGGAAGGTCTCATGGAAAAAATCAACTGGAATACCGAGTGGGAAAAAAATTATGATCCTATCGAAGTCGGGGATGAAGTGTATGTCAGGGCATCATTCCACGAACCTAAAGAAGGTATAAAACATGAAATAGTAATCAATCCAAAAATGTCATTTGGCACTGGCCATCATGCTACTACTCATCTAATGTTGACTCATCTGCTCACCCTGGATCATAATGGCAAACGAGTAATTGATATCGGGGCTGGAACTGGGATCCTTGCAATTATGTCGCATAAATTAGGTGCCGCTGAAGTAGAAGCATTTGATATAGACGACTGGTGTGTGGAAAACGGGAATGAGAATTTTGAGCTAAACGGCATGTCTCATGTGAGAATGGGACTTGGTACTGTCCGTGAAGTCAATCCACAGGGAGAATTTGATATAGTCATCGCAAATATCAATAAGAACGTACTTCTCGATGAGATGGAGGTATACGGGTCGCTCGTAAAAGAGGGCGGTTACTTATTATTAAGCGGTTTTTATGATCATGATATCCCTGATATAGAGGCTTCAGCAAATTCATTTGGACTATTTAAAGTTGACCAAAAAGTGAAGGATAAGTGGAGTGCGGTGGTATTTAAAAAATAAAATTAAAATCCCGGAGAATTATTTCTTCGGGATTTTTCTTAAAGATCATATAATTTCAATTCTAGTGTTTTAAAACAACAATTCTTTACCCAATATATATAGAGCCATAATTAGCACAAACCAACCAAATGCTTTTTTCAAGTGCTTCCCATCTATTTTTGTAGACAACCAGCTTCCTATAAATATCCCTCCTAAAGATAGACCTGAAAATATTAATAAGAATGGCCAGTCTATAGGTTGATTAAAAATATCTCCTAAAAACCCAATCAGGGATTTTACTGCTATAATTAACAGAGAAGTACCCACAGCCAACTTCATAGGAAGTTTAGCTAAAAGTACCAATGCGGGAATAATTAAAAATCCTCCACCAGCACCAACTATTCCAGTAAGTACACCGACTAGTGCACCCTCTATAGCAATAAGCGGATAATTAAATTTCACCTCCTGCTCATCACTATCCATTTTGCCATTTTTGATCATGGAAATAGATGCTGCTAACATGATCAATGCAAAAAATACCATAATAGCAATATCTTTGGTCATGACCCAATCACCCACTGTGAATATTTCCAATGGAATAGCCGGAACAAGAAATTTCCGCGTCAGAAATACAGCTATAAAAGAAGGTGTAGCAAATACCGCGGCTGTCTTATAATCCACCAATCCTTTACGCATAAAGGTAAATGAACCCGCCAATGAGGTGGCACCTACTACAAAAAGAGAGTACGCAGTGGCCAGAACTGGACTGATATGTAATAAGTAAACCAGCGCAGGAACGGTCAAAATAGACCCACCTCCTCCGATGAGGCCAAGGCTAATGCCGATAATTATTGCTGATATAAACCCAATGACTGTGACAATATCCATATTAAGATCTAAAATACGTTTTATATTTTACACAAAAATAAGACGCTGCTTTATAATCTGAAGTGACCTTTGTTACTTAGGCAAATTAAACAACCGGCGACAAGAAACCTAAAACAGAAAAAAGCCTTATGAAAATCATTGATAATATATGAACAGCATTTAATATCCTAAACTCAAAAAAAATATGGTCTGAAAATAATTTCCAGACCATATTGATTTATTATCTAATGCTTATCTTTTTACTCTACAGTAACAGATTTTGCAAGGTTTCTTGGCTGATCTACATCACAACCTCTCATCACCGCGATGTGGTATGAAAGCAACTGTAATGGAATCACCGATAGTAATGGTACCAAGGCTTCATGTGTATGAGGAATTTCGATCACGTGATCCGCCATATTTTTCACAGACACATCACCTTCCGTTACTACTGCTATAATTTTACCTTTTCTAGCTTTTACTTCCTGTATATTGCTGACTACTTTTTCGTAAGAGCTATCTTTTGTAGCTATGAAAACTACCGGCATTTCTTCATCTATCAAGGCTATAGGTCCATGCTTCATTTCTGCTGCTGGATATCCCTCGGCATGGATATAAGAAATCTCTTTTAATTTTAACGCACCTTCCAGGGCTACTGGGAAGTTGTATCCTCTACCTAAGTATAGGAAGTTTCTTGCGTCCTTGTATTGCGATGCTATATACTCAATCTGTGCATTTGACTCTAAAGCTTTTTCAACTTTTCCAGGGATAGCTTCCAGTTCATTTAACAGCTGCATATACTTGCTTTCAGCTAATGTACCTCGCTGATATCCTAGCATAAGCGCCATCATGGTCAGTACAGATATTTGAGCAGTAAAAGCCTTAGTGGAGGCCACTCCTATTTCAGGTCCAGCATGGGTATATGAACCTGCATGCGTAGCTCTAGCTATAGAAGAACCTACTACATTACATACACCGAAGATGGTAGCTCCTTTTGACTTAGCCAATTCGATAGCAGCCAAAGTATCAGCTGTCTCTCCTGACTGGGAAATGGCAATGACGAAGTCACCTTCATTTATAACAGGATTTCTATATCTAAATTCTGAAGCATACTCCACTTCTACCGGTATCCTCGCAAACTCTTCGAAAAGATATTCCGCTACAAGTCCAGCATGCCAGGAGGTACCACATGCTATAATAATAATCCTATCAGCATTCTGAAACTTATTGATATAATCTCTTAAACCACCCACTATTAATCTTCCTGCCTGAGCGTCCAATCGGCCTCTCATACAGTCAGCTATAGATCGTGGCTGCTCATTGATTTCTTTAAGCATAAAATGCTCATATCCACCTTTTTCGATAGCTTCCAATTCCATTTCAAGCTGGTTGATATATGGATTGGCTTCTACGTTCTCGATGGTTTTGATCTGAAGCTTATTGTTTCTGATCACCGCGATTTCATAATCATCCAGATAAACTACCTGGTTGGTATATTCAATGATTGGAGTTGCATCTGAAGCTAGGAAATATTCATCTGTACCAACACCAATTACCAGAGGTGAACCTTTTCTAGCTGCAATCAGCGTGTCAGGCTCCTCTTTGTTCATTAGTACGATAGCATATGCACCTACCACTTTATGAAGGGCAAGCCTAACTGCCTCCTCCAAAGAGCAATCATTATGCTTATGGATGTCTTCTATAAAATTGATAAATACTTCAGAATCAGTATCACTATGAAACTTGTATCCTTTATTGATCAAGTCAGTTTTTAATACTTCATAATTTTCTATGATACCATTATGGATCATTGCAAATTTTTCATTTGCCGAAAAGTGCGGATGCGCATTGGCATCATTAGGCTCACCATGAGTGGCCCATCTGGTATGTCCTATACCTATTTTAGAATGTAGAAATCCATTATTAAGCAATGAATTTTCTAATTCAGATACTTTCCCTTTTTTCTTGTAAACACTTAATCCAGTTTCATTTAAAAGTGCCACTCCCGCACTGTCATAGCCTCGATATTCAAGTCTCTTAAGACCTTTGATAATGATAGGCAACGCATCTTGCTGCCCCACATATGCTACAATTCCACACATATTCTATTGATTGTCTAAAAATTAATTATCTGATTTTTGAGTAATATACTTTAAGCTTTATCGTGTTTTGATCCACTATCAGCTGCCTTAAAGATTCTTTATAATTTAACGGCTGTCCCTGTTGTCCTGAAGATTGAACAGAAGACAAGTTTTGGTTAGGACCTACCTGTATATCAGGATTATCTGGGAATATTATCAAATCTCTATTTTCCTGACCAGATCTATATAAGTTATTGGTATAACTGGTAATTGATTCCCTATACATCCTGTTATCGGCCAAATACGAGAACGAAGCAGGTAACTGCGATTGTTGATTTGGGGTAGGATCTCTTTCCACTCTACTAAATTGTGGATTAGAAAACAACCCTGAATTATTTACCGAATAGAACATATATAAATTATTGAATGGTCTAAACCCTTCCGGTGATTCTTCAACAGGTCCCATTTCTATAATCACCTGATTGAACACCACATTCTGAAGTGTATCCATAAAGTTTTTAAGCGGTTCGGTATTTATTCTCATTACCAAACCTGTATTTGCTTTAAGACCTACCAGATTCCCTACGTTATATGGAGTCCTTGATTCTTGGACATTCTCAAGAGGCGTGCCAGTTCTGTCATTGTTCACATGATTAAAGCTCCGTGATTCATGTGTACTTATCAAATACATACGTGAAGCCGTATCTCCTTCATTTTTATAATAAAGGACCATACCCGTATTAAGTACACTTACAGGAATACCAGCCTGTTCTTCCACATTACCTTTAATAGCTATTCCTGGAAAATATTCTCTAAAAGCAAATAAGTCGTTGAAAATAGGATCATTGGATTTCAATTTATTAAATAAATCCTGAGCGACCGTTTCGTTCAGGCTAGTGGATACAATAGTATCTCTTCCGGCCTGAAACCTGAAAGAACCCACTGCTAGAGGGCTTTCATCATATGCTAACTTATCAGTACTAAAATAAGTAATATCATTAATTGGCTCCAGTAACCTATGAACGGATATAGTTTTATTTTCCGCAAAAGAGTTCGCTGTGATCTGGTTAGTAATAGTGAACTGAAATCTGGCTGAATCAAGAACAGACGTAGGATTAGGCCTAGTTTCCGCTGTTAGACTTGTATTATAAGGAATATAATTGATCCGGCTGAATCCAATAGCCTCAGTGGTACCAAAAAATGGGCTGATATCACCACCCGCCATTAAAACATTGGAATTGGTGGTATTTAAAGAATCCAACAAAACCATAGAAGCAGAAAGGGGTATTTCCGTGTAGAAAACCCCTAGCTGATTATTTTCTGGATCCAATTCCAGACCGATCTCTGATGGATCGGTACAGGAACTGGCCAATAATATAGAAATGGAAAGAACTGCGGCTAATTTAGCCGGCGAGTTCAGTATAGATGTTAAAGTAACTTTCGTAAACTTGGTCTTTTTCTTCACTGTTATTAATCTCACACTTTTTGTCTTTAGAGCAATTGTCAATTAGTTGATGGAGATGTTCTGACATTTCATCTCCCTGAACGATCACATCGGCATATTCCATCCCAATTTTAAGGAAGCCTTCATAATCTTTTGACTTTAAAGGGTCTAATATAGCATCGTCGATATCTACCATTCTTACCTTATCAAATAAATCGTCCCCAAATTTATGGTTAAATTCGTTATTATAAATAGCGAACACCGATTTTGTTCCTTTAAATAACGGCTCATTCTTATAAGTCGTCTTTAAATACATAGGAATTAAGCTTGTCATCCAGTCGTTACAGTGAACTATATCTGGGGCCCAGCCTAATTTTTTAACGGTTTCTATGACACCTTTACAGAAAAAGATAGCTCTTTCGTCATTGTCTTCATAGAAATTTTCCTGCTTGTCATGAAAAACACTTTTCCTCTGAAAGTAATCTTCATTGTCAATAAAATAAACCTGAAGTTTGGCATTAGGGATAGAAGCCACCTTAATGATCAATGGCTTTTCTTCATCACCTACAGTAATGTTAATTCCGGAAAGCCTTACTACCTCGTGCAACCTGTTCTTTCTTTCGTTTATCAAACCAAATCTCGGAACAAGAATACGGATTTCCATTCCCTTCTCCTGCATAGCCTGAGGCAGAGCTCTAACGAAATTGGCAACTTCAGAAGTTTGGAGGAATGGATTGATTTCACTTGCTACGTAAAGAATACGAAGTTTAGACATATCTTGTTTTTTTTGTTGAGGGATAATACGGGACTACAAACTTACAAAAAAAATCAATAAAATCCATTGTTTTTATTAGAAATAACATAGTTTTGCCCCTATTTTGTACTTTATAAAGGAAAAACCTTTGAAAATTCTGCGGACCAAAGTAGAGGTAAGAGAAGCCCTACGTTTTGAGCGTAACCATAACAAAACCATAGGATTAGTTCCTACTATGGGAGCTTTGCATGCTGGTCACATCCAATTAGTGGAAAAATCCAAATCTTATTCGGATATTACAATTGCATCCATTTATGTAAATCCTACCCAATTTAATAATTCTGCAGATCTTGAAAAATATCCTAGACCTGTCGAAAATGATTTGAAATTATTTGCAGAAAGTGGGGTGGATTATGTTTTTGTACCCTCAGATGGAGAAATTTATCCACAAATGGTACTTACTAAATTTGACTTCGGTGATTTGGAAAGAATTTTAGAAGGAGAATTTAGACCTGGACACTTTAATGGTGTTGGTATAGTGGTTTCAAAACTATTTAATATCATCCAGCCTGACCACGCCTATTTTGGCCAAAAGGACCTGCAGCAACTAGCAGTTATCAGGCGACTGGTCAATGACCTATCTTTTAGTGTAGAGCTATTCCCGGTACCTACTATAAGGGAGCATGATGGTTTAGCCATGTCCTCCAGAAATGCAAGACTCAATGATGAGGAGCGGCAGACGGCTACTATATTATATACCTGTCTGTCTTTTGCTAAAGATGAACTTTTAAATGGTAAGGATTGGTTTGAGGTCAGGGAAAAGGTAACAAAAAGATTTATAAATGAACCTCTGGCACGGTTGGAATATTTTGAACTAGTCCTGTCAGATACCTTGGAAAAGAAAAACAACATCGACGGACCGGAAAGTCTGGCTTTATGCACTGCAGCATTTATCGGAGAGGTAAGGCTGATAGACAACCTAATGATTAATTGATTAACTTTGCGCCAAATTTCAAACAATGCATATCCAAATACTTAAATCAAAAATCCATAGGGTAAAGATTACCCAAGCGGAACTTCATTATGTAGGAAGTATTACTATAGATGAGGATCTAATGGATGCTGCTAATCTCATTGAGAACGAGAAAGTCCAGATTGTCAACGTCAACAATGGCGAAAGACTAGAAACTTATGTAATCAAAGGAGAAAGAGGGAGCGGGCAAGTATGTCTAAATGGACCAGCTGCCAGAAAAGCACAGGTAGGTGATATAGTTATCATAATTAGCTATGCCTCCATGGGCCTAGAAGAAGCGAAAAAATTTCAGCCTGTACTAGTATTTCCAGATGACAATAATCAATTGATCTAAAAATTTTGAAACTTTCTGCTAAACAAGCCCTCCAGGTATTAGCCTCATTTGTAGTTGCTATCCTGATTTTTTGGTATTTATATAAAGATATAAAAATGGATAGTTTGCTGAATGCACTTCAGCAGGCATCTATTCCTTTTATAGCTTTATCAGTTGCTTTTTCGGTTTTTGGATACTGGCTTCGAGCGTGGAGATGGAGACTATTAATTAAGGTAGGAGAAGAAAGGGTCCCCTCAAGCATCCGAATTTTCTGGGCCCTCATGGGAGGATACTTAGCCAATCTCTTGATCCCTAGGGCAGGTGAAGTAGCTCGATGCGGGTACCTTAATAAGACAGACCAAATACCAATGGGTAAATTATTGGGGACGGTTATATTGGAAAGGACAGTCGATTTAGTTTCTATGATTATAGTAATCTTTATAACTTTCTTTGCAGAGCGTGCAGTATTTACCCAGCTTCTAGGAGATCTGGTTTCTCTACAGGCTCTCGGAGAAGGTTTGACAGGTTCACTTCCCATAGTTTTGGCAGCACTTATTATCATAGGTTTCTTATCTTATGTAGTATTTGCAAAATATCGCGATAGTACTTTTATCAAAAAACTAAGACATTTCTTAAGGGATCTGATGGTGGGCCTTAAAAGTCTTAATAAAGTAGAAAATCAATTTGGTTTTTGGGCTTCCACTACTGTAATTTGGTTTGTCTATTTTCTGATGATGTATTTTGTAGCGTTGGCTATACCGAGTACTGCCAATTTGACTGCTACTGCTGTCCTTATGGTAATGGTAATGGGAAGTATTGGCATGATAGCACCTGTTCAGGGGGGTATAGGCACCTTCCATGCATTGGTGGCCTTCATTTTGATCACCTATGGATTGACAGAAGAAAACGGAAAAATATTTGCAGTGATCGTCCACACTTCGCAGGTATTGACCGTTATGGGATTAGGTGCGATAAGTGTAGTTATTTTAGCAAAATTAACGAGCAATAAACAACCTGTAATTAAATAAAGCGTAGAAATTAACAGTTTAAAAATACTACATTATGATGTTAATATTAATTGTAATCGGATTTGCCATTCTAGGCTATGCTGTAAGTAACAGACTTAAAAGCAAATTCAAGAAGTATTCTCAGATTTCTCTGAAGGCAAACCTTTCAGGAAAAGAAATCGCCGAGCTGATGCTCGCGGATCATGGCATCTCAAATGTAAGAGTGAATTGTGTGGAAGGTAACCTCACTGACCATTACAATCCTGCAGACAAATCAGTAAATCTAAG
>DATHVH010000062.1:0-1582 GCA_035461405.1 Anditalea sp. | reverse complement strand
GGAGTGTGTATCCATCACGATGCCGGAGCATTGGGAGCAGCTGTACCTAAAGAAGTATGGAGAAATCGATTAGCCACCTTAAAAGAACTTGGCAGCAATGCGATTAGAATGAGCCATTATCCCCATCAGGATTATATTTATGAACTATGTGATGAAATGGGATTTTTGGTGCAGGACGAGGCATTTGATGAGTGGGAAATTCCAAAGAACAAATGGATAGAAGGTTGGAATGCCGGAACTCCAGGTAATGATGCCAACCATGATGCATTTAATGAATGGGCAGAAAGGGATGTGATGGATATGGTAAGAAGAAACCGTAACAGGCCTTCCATAATCATGTGGAGTATAGGAAACGAGATCGACTATCCAAATGACCCTTATAGCCATCCAGTATTGGATGAAGGAAGAAACCCACAGATTTATGGTAAAGGATATATAAAGGATAACCCACCCGCTTCAGAGTTAGGAGATATATCTAGAATGCTAGTAGCTGCAGTTAAAAAGATAGATACTACCCGGCCTGTGACAGCAGCGCTGGCAGGAGTAGCGATGTCTAATCATACAGATTATCCTGATAATTTGGATATCGTCGGGTACAACTATCAAGAGTATAGATACCCAGAGGATCACGAAAAGTACCCTGATAGGGTTATTTATGGCAGTGAAAATGGAGATGCATTAGAAGCTTGGCTGGCCGTATCTGAAAATCAATATATCTCCTCACAGTTTTTGTGGACCGCATTTGATTTTATAGGGGAAGCACGACCTTGGCCATCTCGAAGCAGTGGAGCGGGAATTATAGATCTGGCCGGTAATCCAAAACCTGATTTTTATTTCCGTCAAAGTCTTTGGAGTGATGATCCTATGGTATATTTAGGCGTAGCCGAAAATGAAAAACAAGTCATACGAAGAAATAATATCACAGATTCTTGGACTGGAAAAACGGGAGAGACCAAGTGGGTCACTTGTTATTCCAATGCTGATGAGGTGGAATTGTTTCTGAATGGACAATCTTTGGGTAAAAAAGAGGTGGAATATAAATTAGAGGAAATGGTTGCCTGGGAGGTGGATTTTCAACCTGGTGAATTAAAGGCCGTAGCGTTTAGCAATGGGGGAGAAGTAGCTACCTATATTTTAAATACCCCTGGTGAAGTAGAAAAAATCAGTGGGGAATTATCAAAAAGCCAATTCAATAAATCACATGAAGTGATAGAATTAAACATCCGATTAACTGATGAACAAGGAAATTTAGTGGAAACTTCTGATTTAGACCTTGCTTTATCTATTGATGGACCTGCGGACATTATAGGCTTAGAAAGTGGTGATCTATCCAGTCATGAGAATTATCAAGCAAAAAACAGAAAGACCTATAAGGGAAAATTAAAGGCTTATATTAAAACTACCGGTAACACTGCTCCGGTCACTATTAAAGTAACCAATCCAGCGCTGCAAGCTGCAGAATTTAAAATTGATATGAAGTAATATTATTATTATAAAAAAGTATCTATAAAAGGCTCTTATTAAATCAAATGCTACCCCAAATCTAGGGTAGCATTTTTTCTATTGACACAATAATTATATT
>DATHVH010000061.1:0-5189 GCA_035461405.1 Anditalea sp. | reverse complement strand
AGGATACCAATTTGATGCTTAGAGATAACGATGTCGTGATAGTTCAGCCTGTAAGAACTAGAGTAGAAATTGAGGGTCCGGTAAGACGTCCTGGCCTATTTGAATTAAAACCAAAAGAAACCATAGCAGACCTAATTCAATATGCAGGTGGATTTTCCGATAGGGCTTTTCAGAATAGGGTGACTGTAAGAAGATCTACAGGAGCGGAATTAAAGGTAGATGATATTGGACAGGATTTTTATGCTACGTTTAATCCTCAGGATGGAGATGTATTTAAAGTAGGGGAAATTTTGGAGCGGTATGAAAATCGGGTCCAGGTAAGTGGCGCGGTATTCCGTCCAGGGGAATTTGCCCTTACTGATGGTTTATCTTTAAGAGATTTAATAGAAAAAGCTGGAGGATTAAGAGGGGATGCTTTTACAAATAGAGCTACTCTTTACAGAACTAAAGCTGATTTTACTCAGGAGATTTTACCAATAGATATCCAAGGTGTATTAGATGGGTCTGTTCCGGATGTCACTCTAAGGCGAGAGGATATTCTTAATATAGCTAGCATTTATGATATTAACGAAGAATATTATGTTCAAGTCTCTGGTGAAGTCAATAGAACCGGGGTATATCAATATGCTGAAAATATGACTGTTGGGGATTTGGTAGTTAAAGCACGAGGTTTTAAGGAATCTGCTACCAATTCCTTTATAGAGATAGCTAGAAGAGTAAAAGATGATCCAAGTGGAAGTATTGCAGAAATTTTTACCATAGAGGTCGATCGAAATTTAAATTTAAATGACCAGGATTCTAGAATTACTTTAATGCCTTTTGATCATGTATTTGTACGAAAAAGTCCAGGATTCCAAAGAGAGAAAATAGTAAAGGTAGAAGGAGAGGTTTATTATCCAGGAGAATTTGCTTTGGGTAAAGCAGACGAAAGGATATCAGACATATTAAAACGATCTGGAGGCATAAACCAATTTGCTTATCCTAAGGGTGCTACTTTGATAAGGAGAACTGAATTTTTTAAAGAGCTAGAGGAAGAGGAAAGAAAATTAAAAAACCTGCAATCATTATTGGATCACATCGATAGAGGCGATAATATAGAAAATTCAGAAACTGAATTACAGCTATTGCAGCGTTTGGAAAAAAGAGTAGAAGTACTGAGAGAAGAAGAGGAAAAGTATCGAGAAGAAGAAAGAAGAACCAGAAGAGCGGATACTAACTTAATACAAGATAGATTTGCTGGATTGGATGGCACTGATACCAGCTCGGTTAAGTTGACATTGAGAGAAACAGAACTAGTAGGTATTGAGTTAGAAAAAATTCTGCAAAATCCAGGATCTAAATATGATTTAATCCTTCAAGAAGGAGATGTTCTAAGTATACCTAAAGAGCTTCAGACAGTCAGGATGAGAGGTGAGGTGTTGTTTCCAACTACTGCCCGATATGACGATCGTCGAAGTTTTAAAAATTACATTTCCAGAGCGGGAGGGTATACTGAACAGTCTAGAAGATCGCGCTCATATGTAGTCTATGCCAATGGTGATGTACAGAGAACAAAATCATTTTTAGGTATTAAATTTTATCCTCATATAGAACCAGGTGCGGAAATAATAGTACCAGAAAAACCGGAAAGACAGCCTCTACCTCCTACTGCCTGGGTGTCGATTGGTACAGGTTTGGCTACCATGGCATTGGTTATAACTCAAGTGCTTAATAATGTAGGCTCATAAGATCTCCCCAAGATTAAATTAATGAACTTTATGATAAATAGTAACTCAGATGTCCATACAGATACAATAAGTTACTTGGAGTTGCTTCAAAGAATTATTGCCAAAAAATATATTATATTAATAACTGCCTCTATTTTCCTTATAGGTGGTATTTTAATAGCAGCTACCAGTCATAAGGAATATGAATCTATTTCAGTAATTCTCTCTGAAGCAGATGATGGAGGTTCTGGTTTGGGTCAACTTGGAGGTTTTGCGGGGATGGCAGGTTTAAATTTAAATTTGGGTTCTCAAAATAGATCTAGTTTTTCCCCAGAGATGTATCCAGATGTATTAAAAAGTAGGACATTTTTAGCGACACTTCTAGAAGAGGAGTTTTATTTTGCCAGTAGAGGCCAAATTTACACTTTAAAGCAATATTATCTTGAAGAGCGCCCTGGAAACGTAGTATCGAAATCGTTTAGCTTTATTTTAAGTCTTCCTAATAGGTTTATAAATCTTTTTACTCCCGCAAAAGAAACTGTTCCATTATCAAATACGGAAGTTGAGGAAAGTAGGTTAGTAAAATTTACTTCTCAAGATGAATATGTTATAGGTCAATTAAGAAAAAGAATTGATATCGATAAACAGAAACAGATGATGACCTTGAAAGTCAAAGCCCCTGAGGCAACTATTTCAGCAGAGCTAAATGAAATAGTGTTATCAAGGCTGAAGAATTATGCCACGAATTACAAAACTGAAAAACAAAGAGTCAACCTGGAATTTGTAGAGGAAAGGACTAAGGAAGCAGAAGATAAGTTTAGAGAAGCACAGATGATGTTAGCCTCTTTTAGAGACGCAAACCAAGGTATGGTTTCTCAAAGAGCTCGTACTAGAGAAGAATTTTTACAGGCAGAATTTAATGTGGCATTTAATGTATACAATACTTTAAAACAGGAATCAGAGCAAACTAGGATTCAACTAAAAAAAGAAACACCTTTATTTACAATTTTTGAACCAGCGGTGGTGCCTCTCGGAAATGCAGAACCCAAAGTTTCATTGATCATCATGATGTCTTTATTTTTAGGATTGTTTTTAGGATTTGCCATAGCTGTGCTAATTGTTTTGAAAGACTTTATTACTAATTCGTTTAGATTATGACAAAAATTCAAATGGTGGATCTTCTTAGCCAATATGAAAATATAAAAGAAGAAGTGAATGCTGGTATTCAAGAAGTAATTGATAATACAGCTTTTATAAATGGCCCACAAGTAAAGCTTTTCGCAAAAGAATTAGCTGAATATAATCAAGTGTCCCATGTCATTCCATGTGCCAATGGAACTGATGCCCTGCAAATAGCCATGATGGCTTTAGATTTTAAGCCAGGTGATGAAGTGATTGTACCTACTTTTACATATGTTGCTACGGTAGAGGTAATTGCTTTATTAGGATTAAAACCGGTGTTTATTGATGTTACTCCTGATACTTATGAGCTAGAAGTAGATCAACTGGTAAACTGTCTTTCATCTAAAACAGTTGGAATTGTTCCAGTGCATTTATATGGTCAGTGCTCAAATATGGAAGCCATTTTAACATTTGCCAAACAACATAATTTAAAAGTAATAGAGGATACAGCTCAGGCAATAGGAGCTGATTATACTTTTTCAGATGGTAGAGTAGCGAAAGCTGGTACCATGGGGGATGTAGGGACTACCTCCTTTTTCCCATCAAAAAACCTTGGGTGCTTTGGGGATGGTGGAGCTATATTCACCAATAATGCAGATTTAGCTGCTAAACTTCAGATGATAGCCAATCATGGCCAGCAGAAAAAGTATTATCATGACAGCATCGGAGTAAATTCCAGATTGGATACCCTTCAGGCAGCTATCCTTAGGGTTAAGTTGAAACATCTTTCAGAGTATTCAAAAGCCCGTAATGAAGTAGCAGATAAATATGATGAGGCATTTTTAGGCCATGCTCAAATTCAGACTCCAGTAAGAGTAAAAAACTCTAGCCACGTATTTCATCAATATACTGTTCAGATTAATAATGGTAAAAGAGATGAATTGAAGGCGTTTCTTCAGGACAAAGGCGTTCCTTCTATGGTATATTATCCTGTTCCGCTACATCTACAGAAAGCTTATCAGGAATTTGGGTATAAGCAAAATGACTTTCCTGTGGCGGAGGATCTCTGCACCAGGGTACTTTCATTGCCTATACATACTGAAATGAAAGCTGAAGATCAAGACTATATAATTAAAACAATAAAAGAATTTTTTAATGGATAATTATTTTGCCCACGAAACAGCTGTGGTTGATCAGGGCTGCGAGATAGGAAATGGAACAAAGATTTGGCATTTTACGCACATCATGTCAAATTGTAAAATCGGTGAAAACTGCAATTTTGGACAAAATGTAGTGGTTTCTCCAGAAGTTGTTTTGGGAAATAATGTGAAAGTCCAAAATAATGTCTCAATATATACCGGGGTCACCTGTGAAGATGATGTTTTCTTAGGCCCGTCCATGGTTTTCACTAATGTCACTAACCCTCGTAGTGCTATAAATCGCAGAGCAGAATATTCAAAAACCCACGTCGGTAAAGGGGCTACAATTGGAGCTAATGCTACTATAGTCTGCGGACATGATATTGGTGATTTTGCCTTTATTGGTGCTGGTGCAGTCATTACCAAAACGGTTCCTGCATATGCGCTAATGGTAGGTAATCCTGCAAAGCAAATAGGATGGATGAGCGAATTTGGGCATCGATTGGAGTTTGACCAACAAGGAATTGCTTTCTGTAAGGAAAGCAACGAAAAATATATTTTAGAAAGTAATCAAGTTAGAAAAGCATAAGATGAAAAATTTCGCACTAATAGGAGCGGCAGGATATATAGCTCCTCGCCATATGAAAGCTATAAAAGATACTGGTAATAATCTCTTAGCTGCTTATGATAAATTTGATAGTGTAGGTGTAATAGACAGCCATTTTCCTGATGCAGATTTTTTCACAGAATTCGAAAGGTTTGACAGACATGTGGAGAAATTAAAAAGAAGTAAGGAGAAAATAGATTACGTAAGTATTTGCTCTCCAAATTATTTACATGATTCCCATATCCGTTTTGGACTTCGGGTTGGATCCAATGTGATATGCGAAAAACCATTGGTATTGAATCCATGGAATATAGATGCTTTACAGGAAGTAGAAAAAGAACATGGTAAGCAGGTGTTTAATATCTTGCAATTGAGGTTGCACCCCTCTATTATAGCTTTGAAAAAGAAAGTTGATGAGGGACCTGCCGATAAAATATATGATATTGATCTGGCTTACATTACTTCTAGAGGTCATTGGTACTACACTTCCTGGAAAGGTGATGTCAGTAAATCAGGCGGTATAGCTACTAATATTGGAGTTCATTTTTATGATATGCTGACCTGGATCTTTGGTGGTATTAAAGAAAATGTAGTACATGTGCACACCCATGACCG
>DATHVH010000060.1:0-3669 GCA_035461405.1 Anditalea sp. | reverse complement strand
AGGATTTAAAATTCTAAGAGGTCCACGTACTACCGGTGATGGCTATTATGAATTTGAAACCCTAGATCCTGATGGAAACAGAATAGAAGTGATTTTCAAATAATATCATGCAGTCAGCTTAAACTGCCACTTATATTAATTCCAATTAAGATGTGTGTATTTTATACATATCTTGCAATGTGAATTTAACTGTAGATAAGCTTTTATATTTACCATTGCTTCTTTATATTTTCTTGACTGGAAGTGCCTCTGCACAGGACAGAAAGGAAATCTCTGCCTATAGACTCCAACCTGGTGAATTGATCGATCTGGATGGATGGGTCAACGAGGATTTTTGGATGAATGTACAGCCGGCAGATGATTTCAGGCAGCAGGAACCTTTTCCGGGGAACTCCTCCTCAGAAAGGACCGAAGTCAGGATTGCTTATGATGATCAATACTTGTATATCGGAGCGATATTCTATGATTCTGAACCGAATAAAATCACTGCTTTCCAAAAAAAAAGAGATGCACCCCTAGATACGGATGATCGTTTTATATTTATTTTAGATACCTATAATGATCAGCGGTCTGCCTATTATTTTGAAATCAATCCTTTAGGACTTATGGGGGATGGAATTCTTAGGATAGGCCAAGGCACCACTATTAACCGGGCATGGGATGGGATCTGGCGTGCCTGGGTAGTACAAAGCGATTTTGGCTGGTCCGCTGAAATCAGGATACCCTTTATGACATTGAATTTTGATCCAAGTGATAAAACATGGGGCATCAATTTTCTAAGAACTATCCGAAGAAAAAATGAGGAAACACTCTGGACGGGCTTCCAAAGAAATCAGGGCATCCTCCGACCGCAGGATGCAGGAAAGTTGGTTGGTTTAGAAAATATCAACCAAGGGCTGGGAATCGAAGCTATTCCATATGCCTTACTATCAGAATCACGTCAAAGACCCAATGCAGAAGCGCCCAAGGAAAGATCTGTATCTTATAATTTGGGCGGGGAAATCAATTATAATATCACACCTAACTTAAAAGCAGGGATTACCATAAATACAGATTTTGCGGAAACAGAGGTGGATGATAGACAGATTAATTTAACCCGTTTTCCACTGTTTTTCCCAGAAAGGAGGGCATTCTTCTTAGAGGGCTCCAATATTTTCCTATTTGCCCCTAGCAGTAATCCCAATCCTTATTTTAGCCGTAGAATAGGCCTACAGGAAGGGAGGCCTATACCTATTAGCCATGGAGGGAGATTAATCGGCAGAATCAAAGAAACTGATGTAGGCTTTCTCCAGGTCAGGACAGATGCAGAAGGAGAAAGACCTGGAGAACATTTTACGGTAGGTCGGGTTCTTCAAAATATTTCCAGTGAAAGTACGGTAGGTGTGATTTATACTAGACGAGAAACTGATGGAGACAGCTTACCGGTAAGGCAAACTTTGGGAATGGATCTCAATCTGAGCACCTCTAGGTTTCTTGGAAATAAAAATCTACAGTTCGAGACATTCTTCATAGGCCATACAGAAACCTATTTTGGAGATACTACTACATTAAGCGATAGATCAGTGAGAGGCGGAAGGATTAATTTCCCTAATGAACCCTGGAATGCGCATGTATCTTATAGAGAGTTTGGTGTTAATTATGATCCGGCAGTAGGATTTGCCCCACGGGTAGGCTTTAGGAGACTTCAGCCTACTATAACCTATAATCCCTTATGGAAAAAAAGTAAAATTATAAGAGAGGTTAGTTGGGAATATTATTTTGAGTATTTAATGTTTATGGATTGGCGTCCAGCTACAGTAAACCACAGATTGCGCCTCCTTGGATTACGGTTTGAAACAGGTGATATCCTTCAATTCAATGTAAATCATAATTACGAATATCTAGACTTTAATTTTGATATTCTCAGAGATGACAGATTTGTAATTCCCATAGGAGAATATAGAAACCTAGGTTACTCCATCATTGCTCAAACAGCCCCTTTTAGAAGGTTCGGTGGTTCTTTTAATTTTCAGGAAGTGGGCTTTTGGACTGGCAGTCAAACCAATATATCGGCTGATGTATTTCTGAGGCCTGCCGTTGGACTGAACATGACCGCCACATGGTCCCATAGTCAGGTAAGACTATCTGAGGGAAATTTTGATACTCATCTATTTAGATTGATTACCGGATATGATTTTTCTCCCTGGGTATCCGTGAACTTTAACGTACAGTATGATAATGTCACAAAATACCTAGGCACTAACAACAGGTTTACATGGGTAATCAGTCCAGGAAACACCTTCTTTGTAGTATACAACCATAATTGGCAGAATTTTGAAAATCATTTCACTTCAATGGAAACATGGACCAACATCAAGTTTGCATATACTTTTAGATTTTAAGCATTACCCTCTCAGACTAAGAAAAGGATTCCAGGTATTTTAAGAACCTCAGCCAATGGCATCCGATCAACCTACCATCCTATTATTGATAGTTATTTACAATACCTGGTATTTATTATTCTCCAAAAAATTACTCTAACTCATCTTAGGAATGTAAGGCTATACTTTCCATTCCTTTAAAGATCATTAACCCATCCATGGGATTATTAAGCCTTCATTTTTTTTTATTAAACACCTGAAAATAACTCATTTATGTGATTATTCAATTTGTTTTATTTATTGAAATTTGTTAAAAATTATTTAGTCAGAAAATGACCAGCTTGAAAAAATTCCAACAAATAAAACAAGCTACAAATCAAAAAATTATAGGCCAAGAATGACCTTCAAGCTTAATAAAATTTATAATCATTACTCTTTTTAAATAAAACAACATGGCAAAATCAAATCAAATTTTTGAAAACAAAACTTTTGGGGATATAGCAAAAGTATTGGTATCCGGAGAAGATTCAATGGGTGAATTGCTTAGAGCACAGGTGTGGGTAAAAAAGGGAGCTGTAGGACCACCTGAGCATTATCACCCTATCCAAAGCGAATCTTTTGAGGTGGTCAGCGGTATGTTAAACCTAAAACATAACGGAAAAAGTCTTATCCTTAATGCAGGAGAAAAATTTGTAGTAGAACCCAATAATCTCCACACCTGGTATAATCAAGGAAATGATGATCTGGTTATGATAGTAGAATTAAAACCAGCACTAAAAACTGAATTTTTTCTTGAGTCCGTATATTCTTTAGATTACCTCGGCAAAGTAGATAAAAAGGGAATGCCCGGATTCTTACAATTTGCAGCAATATTAAATGAATACTATGGTGAAATCTTTATGGTCAATCCGCCTATTATCATTCAGAAATTCATAGCAAAAGTTGTTGGAGGCTTTGCCAAATTAATTGGGTATAAAGGTTACATTCCTTTTCCCCAACCCATAAATAAAAAAGTATAATTAATAAATAAAGATAAAGAGGGTCCTAGAAGCCTCTTTATCTTTTATATTACTATGAATTATCCGCAAGATTGCCATTAATTTATAGCAGATAATCACCGAAATTAGTGCGTCGAGGCGTAGATCGCATAAATCAGATTCATGTTTTACCTTATTCTGCATTTGTCCATGAAAGCGTATATTTAAATATTCAAGCTTACTGTATTACTACTTTTAATTTCTTACTAATCATTCAATAGGAATTCAAGATATCAAGTTCAAACAATTCTGGGTTCCAAAAATGATATAAT
>DATHVH010000059.1:0-2798 GCA_035461405.1 Anditalea sp. | reverse complement strand
CCAATTGGGAAGCTGATCCCTCTAATTATGGAAATAGAGCAACTAGAGCAGCTGACAGATGTAGTGGAAATAATAAGATATAAAAAAAATGTTTAAGCTAAGCAGAATTAATCCAACCTATATAAAATTAAATTGCAGTATAGGGGGATTAGATGAGCATTAAATTTACCAGATAGCTCAATAGAAAATAAATTTTCGTAATGGGCTATCTGGTGTTAACCGTTTTAACTTATTTTTAAAATCCAAAGCCTATTCCCAATCCCACGGAAATGTAATTTAAGTTGGCAGCAGCAGAGGGAGATCCTGTACTAAAATCTCTAGAGAGAGACCTATATCGGACATTAGGCAGTAAAACCAATCGATCGGATAAGGGAAGAGAAAGGCCTGTTTCTACCTGCCACCCAAATCCGTGTCCGGTATCATTGACAATGTCTCCGTTACTGTTTTCCATTTCAATGTGGTTCCAAAGCCCCCCCGCTCTGATGTAAAACCTTGTTTCGGTCATTCCAATAGGCATGAAATATTGGAGACCATAGGTATAACCTGTTTCTTCAAAATCCATATTAGGCCCTGCAAAAGATTGATCAGAGGCAAACCTGTTCCAGCTCCATCCAGCATAAATGCCGAAATTTGAAATAAAATTATAAGATACCAATCCTTCTATACCATACCCAGTCTTTAGAGGGGTAGTACTATTCAAATCTGTCATGGGAAAATTAACCCCTGGCCTGATTTCCAAACTCAAGTTCCTTTGGCTCCATCCATCATGGGACAAGCCCATCAACACCACAAAAAGCATCCCGATCATCCATGTCCGGTTTGCAGCGAATTTTTTTGAAAAGGTTTTCATAGTTTATTTATTTAGATAGGGTAAAGTTAAAAATAAAATAGCTCAAAAATAATGATAAATATCACTTATATATTTGATTTACATATAGTTAACATTATATTAATCTACACTAAAAAAACTTTTCTATATTTATTTATTATCGATTAATAAATGTGGAAAAACCTGAGACACCCAAAATTTTAAGTGAAATCTAATTATCAGAAGGTAAAAATTTAAATTTTTTATATAGATTACAGATATTTATTATGAGCTTTATTTGAGAAGGATTTTACATTTTTATTATGACCCAAGAGCTTCCAAAATTTCACGAGACTTTTAACCCTATCCTAGATATCTTAGCAGATTCTGAAATTATTCATACACGGGAAATGCAAAAACGAGTAATCGAAAAGTATTATTCTCAATTGCCCCAACATTTACTCGATGAAAAAACCAAAACTGGGGAAATATTAATTAATAACCGGATTGCATGGGGAAAATCCTACTTGAAAAAGGGAGGATATATTCATTACCCCTCTCGAGGCCATGTTCAAATTACAGAAAAAGGTCTTAACCAAAACAGGGAACTTAATTTAAAAGATTTAGAAGATGAATCTAGTTTGCTTGAATTTTATCAAACAGAGAGTGAAAAGCCCAAAAAGGAAATAAAGAAAATCTCCAATGCATCTCCCCAAGATTTAATTGATGAGGGATTCACTCAAATAGAAAATGAGATAAAAAATGAACTCTTGGAAAAATTAAAAACTATAGACCCTTATTATTTTGAAAAAGTTATTCTGATTCTTTTAAAAAAGATGGGTTATGGCGATTTCATAGAGACTACAAAATCTTCCGATGGTGGAATTGATGGAATTATTAATGAAGATAAACTCGGTCTTGATAAGATATATATTCAAGCAAAAAGATTTACGGAAAATAAAGTCAGGGAAAAAGATATCAGAAACTTTATTGGTGCAATGAGTGGAGATACAAACAAGGGAGTATTTGTCACCACTTCCCTATTTGATAAAGGAGCAGAACAAAAAGCTAAGAATGCCCATCACAAGATAATTTTGATAAATGGTAATAAGTTAGTCGATTTAATGCATTAGTATGATGTAGGCGTGCAAATAAAAGCCACATATGAAGTAAAGCATTTAGACGAGGATTTTTTCGTTGAACAATAACATGCGATGATATAAGATTGTAATGTTTTTACTATGAAGCAGAATATTGGAGAAAAGTATGATAAAATAGCGGAATGGTGGCACCAACATCATCATAATTCAGATTACGGAGTAAGGCAGATTGAAAAAGCTATATCTTATTGCAATAATCGAAGGTCGGCGCTGGATGTTGGGTGTGGTAGTGGCGGAAGAATTGTGCGGAAATTATTGAATAATGGGTTTGTTGTGACTGGAGTTGATGCTTCATCTAAGATGGTGGATATAGCCAGGGCTAACCACCCTTCTATGCAATTTATAGTAACTGATATTTGTGACTGGGAAAATGATCAAAAATTTGACCTGATTGTAGCATGGGATAGTATATTTCATTTACCCTATTCCATGCATGCGGTAGTCATCTCAAAACTATGTGGAATGCTTCAGAGTGATGGCATATTAGCTTATACTTTTGGAGACGATCAAGGTGAACATGAAAGTGATTGGCATAATGAAAAATTTTATTATAGCACTATTGGTATAAAAGGAAATTTGAAAGCCATTATGGAAAGCAATTGTGAAGTCTGGCACTTGGAATTGGATCAATTTCCAGAGAAACATGTATTTGTGATTGCTAAAAAATTGTAATATCCCATATATAGTAAGTAATAAAATAGCAAAGTGAAATTGAATATTCAGTTGTTTCTTCTTGATTTTATAAACATTATTGAAAGAGTTAATAAAAAAACCGTACCCATGTGGAATCACTGGAGACCTATGAAAAAGGGAAACTTTGTCAGGGAAGG
>DATHVH010000058.1:0-1770 GCA_035461405.1 Anditalea sp. | reverse complement strand
TGATTTATTTAAAGTCAAATGGGTAGGATGAAAATCCGGATCATTAATAATCTGATCCTGACCACCATTCAAAATAAAATTAGTTGTATTATCTGCTACCAAACCGCTCCCTGGTGATCTAATGAAATCCCCTGACACATTTAAATCAGTCGGCAAAATTTTTATTGAGTTATTAACAAAGTGAATATGGCTATAACTTCTTTGGATCATTGATCCAGCTAAGTTAGATGTAATAAAGTTTTGGTTACCAACATTGCTGGCATATCTAACAATACCATTAAAGCGTATATCTGCCGAATGAATTTGAGGATTATTAGCAAGAAGAATCAATTGTCCTCCCTGCCTCAAATCAAAAAGTGCGGAAGGAGTGTTTGAATTTACTGATCTCAAAGAAATGTTATTGTTACATTCAGTTTCCAATTTACCTCCTTCTTCTATTATTAGATTACCATGCAGACCGGGGAATTGTGTAAAGTTAGTATTAAAGGAAAAGGTAGCGCACTCACCTGTGCCAAGTACTTTTTGAATAACCTTACCAGATCTAAATATAAATTGATTTGCTTTAAATGGTCTCTCCACCATCAGCTCCGCATCTTCATCTGGGTCAAAAATTACAGTATATCGGCTATTGGTATTTTGTGCGCTCCATGCACCGGCGGCTATTATTATTCTTGAAGACCCTTTAAAAACCAACCTACTATTTATACTGTTGCCTATCCAGTCATTAGCCAAAAATGATCCTCTAGGAATTCCCGGAGCTACTCCAGAAAATGCATTCAATGAACCGTACACGTTGATGATTTGTCCATTGATATTTAGCTTTTGTTCCGCCCCCGCATCTGCATTCAAATAGATGCTCTTTACTTCTTCAGATTGAGTTAGTCTCACCCAGTGGGGGTTTTCTATATAGATATCATTATATCTATTGGGCTTTACGGTAGCAGGCACCCACATTCCGTCTGAAAATCTTTGCCAGATAGCAGGATTATGAAAATTTCCAGAGCCTATAGTTCTATAAGAATTTTCTTCCTGCCCAAAAGAATGTTCAATGTTTAATAGCGTTGCAAATATAATTGCAACTATTATCTTGTATTTTCGTGCTGAAAATATATTTGGTGGGTAATTAAAAAAATCACTCAGTCCTGTCATAAAAATAATTAAAAAAGTTCTGTATAAATTTATGAATTTCAGATATATACTCAAAATAGCATTTTTACTTTTATTTGGTTTTTATTGCCATTCATCATCGGTAAATGCCCAGACCTACCAGATCAGTCTGCTCACCTGCGATCCTGGAGATGAACTGTATAATGCATTTGGCCACAGCGGCTTGAGGGTTTTGGATTTGGATACCGGGAATGACCTTGTTTTTAATTGGGGAACATTTGATTTTGGCGCTCCTAATTTCTATGGAAAGTTTGCCATGGGAAGGCTGGATTACTTCCTAAGCTTCAGTACTTATCAGCGGTTTATCTATAATTATCAGCTGGAGCAGCGGGCCATACGCGAGCAGATCCTAAATCTGTCTCCTGAGCAGACTGCTAAAATGTTAGCTCTTTTAAATGAAAATGCTAAGCCTGAGAATATTTATTATCGGTATGAGTTTTTCTATGACAACTGTGCCACTCGCATCCGGGATATAGTAGAAGCTGCTATAGGAGATCAGCTGATCTGGCAGGACCCTGCTGAACAGGAAGAAAAGACATTCCGGGAGCTGATAGATGAATATGTATTGGATATGCCATGGGCTGACTTAGGTATTGATTTAGC
>DATHVH010000057.1:0-15095 GCA_035461405.1 Anditalea sp. | reverse complement strand
TAATATATCATGAGGGCATACCAATAGGAGAAGATGCTCTAGTCTTGAACCAAGTCATACTTAAAGCCCAAATCATCAAAGCTATAAATCAAGAAGTATATAATTATGTAATTCATGAAAATTCCATTTCACAAAAATATTATAGCCGGATCAGTTCACAGTTATTATATATTAAGGGATCTCTGGACAATATACCCATATATAGCAAGGAAAAGCAACAGGTAGAGATTTGTCGCATTTTTAGAGAGTTATTAGAGTATAGTAAATACTACTTAAAAATGACTGGTGAAGAAAAAAAATTGTATCATAGTATATGGGTAACTTATTATGACAATAAAAGAGTGTCAAATGTAATAGTAGATAATTATTTTCTGGGCTTTAAATATTTGTTATCAAACAAGACACCGAGAATTTATTCACTATTTCAATTAGGTGTAATTTATTTCAATTTATTTGTAAATAGATTTATTGTTCGTGCTAAAAATTCTTATAAGTTGTGATTTGTAAAAATTCACTCTTTTTATTTTAATCAAATGCTTAAAATTTAATATTTAGTTAAATAAATTGATAATTATTTAATATTAAAAGCGCAATAATCTACAGTAATTTCAATATTTTTAGATTTTATTTGAATTTAGCTTCAATAACTATATTAAAAATTAATCCCCTAATGCAAGATAAAAACAATAAAATATATATAGCCGGACATAGAGGAATGGTAGGAGCAGCAATATGGCGACTACTTGAAAAGAATGGTTATACTAATCTAATTGGCAAATCAAGTAAAGAATTGGATTTAAGAAGTCAGCATGATGTCTATCAATTTCTTACTGATGAAAGGCCCCAAATTATAATAGATGCTGCTGCGAAGGTAGGAGGTATCCTGGCTAATAATTCATATCCATATCAGTTCATTATGGATAATATGCTGATCCAGAATAACTTAATTAACGGAGCTCATTTATTTAATGTTGAAAAATTTATCTTTTTGGGAAGTTCCTGTATTTATCCAAAGTTAGCTCCTCAACCTCTTAAAGAGGAATATCTGCTCACTGGTGAACTGGAACCTACAAATGAATGGTATGCTATAGCAAAAATTTCAGGAGTGAAAGCCTGTGAAGCTATTAGAAAGCAGTTTGGCAAGGATTTCGTATCTTTGATGCCTACTAATTTATATGGTACCCATGATAATTTTGATTTAAATACTTCACATGTATTGCCAGCTATGATTCGAAAGTTTCACGAAGCTAAATCAAATGGGCATACAGATGTAGTCCTATGGGGATCTGGCACTCCCAAAAGGGAATTCTTGCATGTAGATGATATGGCTAAAGCCGTAGTTTTTGCCTTGGAAAATAAACTAGGGGAGCATTTATATAATGTGGGAAGTGGTCAGGATTTAACTATCAAAGAGCTAGCAACTACCATTCAAGGTATTGTTGGGCACACAGGAGATATAGTATGGGATGATAGCAAACCCGATGGAACTCCTCGAAAACTGATGGACGTATCAAAACTGGCCAAAGAAGGATGGACTTATGAAATTCCATTGCAAGATGGTATTAGCCAAACTTACCATTGGTTTTTAGAAAATGAGCAGAGTGTAAAAAACGTGCAGATTTAAACATCTTCACCGTTCAATTTATACTTATTCCAATATTTAAGAAACATATATTACTCAATTCAATTTTAATAGCATAATACATTTGCCAGTGGGCAATTATCAAATCAGAACGAATGAAAACGGCATTAATTACAGGAATTACTGGACAGGATGGAGCTTATTTAGCTGAACTACTTTTAGAAAAAGGATATACAGTACATGGAATAAAGAGAAGATCTTCTTTATTAAATACAGATAGAATAGATCATCTTTATCAGGATCCACATGAGACAGATCCTAAACTTATACTTCATTACGGTGACTTAACTGATTCAATGAACCTAACTGGGATCATTCAAAAAGTGCAACCTGACGAAATCTATAATTTGGCTGCGATGAGCCATGTAAAAGTGAGCTTTGATACACCTGAATACACTGCTAATGCTGATGGTATTGGCACATTGAGAATACTTGAAGCCGTGAGACTATTAGGTTTAGAAAAAAAGACCAAAATTTACCAGGCCAGTACTTCTGAACTTTACGGATTAGTACAAGCTGTACCACAGTCAGAGACTACTCCATTTTACCCACGGTCGCCATATGCAGTTGCGAAGTTATATGCCTACTGGATTACTGTTAATTATAGAGAAGCCTATAATATGTTTGCTTGTAATGGTATACTCTTTAATCATGAATCTCCGCTAAGAGGTGAAACTTTTGTGACAAGAAAGATAACCCGTGCAGTAGCTAAAATTGCCCTAGGACTTCAGAAGGAGTTTTATATGGGTAATATGGATGCCAAAAGAGACTGGGGGCATGCAAAAGATTATGTAGAAGCTATGTGGAGAATACTTCAGCAGGATAAAGCAGAAGATTATGTAATAGCTACGGGAGTGACTACAAGTGTTAGAGATTTTATAAGATTATCTTTTGCAGAAGTTGGTTTCGGTGTGAGATTTGAAGGTGAAGGTTTGGAAGAAGTATGTATCCTTGATTCAATAGATTTACCAAAGGCTAAAGCTATTTTAGGCCAGGATATCCTGAAGCCACAGATAGGGGATGTACTTGTAAAAATTGATCCAGCTTACTTCCGACCTACTGAAGTTGACTTATTAATCGGTGACCCTACCAAAGCAAATGAAAAGCTACAATGGACACCAAAATATGATCTTCCAAAGTTAATTGAAGAAATGGTTCAGGCAGATGTGGTTTTATTTAAGAAGAATATAGATTTGATCAATGCAGGTCATAAGGTGTTAAACCAGATAGATTAATAAATACAACTATACATCATGTTTAGAATAGACTTTTTAGGATCTCCCGGTACAGGCAAATCATTTATTATAGATGAGGTGCTTAAAAATCCGGGAGATCAAAAAATTGTATCTCGGAACAAAGGTTTAAATTTAGTGGCGCAGTTAAATGCTCAACGATATAGTAGAATTTATAAACTAGCAGCTAAATTCCTGAAACTTTTTCCTGACCAAGAAATCAGCAATGAAATTGCCAATAGGATCAATTCTAAAAGAGATACAGAATTTTTTAATACCTACCCTTTGATCAATGAATGGCTGACAGAAAGAATGCACGAGTCGCTAGCTTCTGAAAGGAATACCCTTAACAAGTATTATTTCATTGCAGGTTTATTTAGACAGATTATAGACGGCGTAAATTTATCTTTATATCCTGATGACAGTATAGCTGTTTTAATGGATGAATCTATAGCGCAGCATTCGCCTTTTAATAAGAAAGAAAGAGCTATTGTAAAACATGTGGATGCAGATCTGATAGTACATTGTTACTGTGAGCCTGCTCAACTTAGAGCCAATATTCTTAAAAGGGAAGAACAAAAGATTAGGCCTTTTGCACCTGATGAGAGAAAAACCGATTCATTTTTAAAAAAGTCTATGGATTATTATGCCAGCAAAGCTGACTATTTTGAGCAGTTAGGCATTAATACAGTCCATATAAATACTCAAGAAGATGTTTCGGGAAATATCCAAAAAATAATTAATGCTATACCACAACCTACATCCGAAGAGGTTTTGGTAGGTAAATAACCGCATACACAATAATTACTATCACTACTAGCAATCATGCTCGATTTATTCAAAAAATTTATCATAAAATACTTTTCCTCTTTTGCTTATTTCTACGTCCATCTGAGACATAGATTATTTATAGCATTAGCTCTAAGTCTCACTGTCGGAGTCTTGGATGGATTTGGAATTGCCATGTTTCTTCCCTTATTGGAATCTACAGATGGGCAGGCTTCCTCTGAAGATATGGGAGGTATGGGCTTTCTGGTAGATGGGATGGAAAAGATAGGTCTGGGTACAGGGATTAATGCTGTATTATTCATGCTTATCTTCTTTTTCTGCTTGAAGGGTATCTTTTACTTTGGATCATCTTACTATTCTGTTTTCTTAAGGAAATATTTTGTCACCAAACTTAGATTCGATAACATAGATCGATTGTCTAATTTTAAATATAAGGCATTTGTTCAAACAGATACAGGAAGAATACAAAATACTTTCAGTGGAGAAGTATCCAGAGTAATGCAGGCATATACCTACTATTTCAATACTATACAGTCTTTTATTATGGTATTGGTATATTCAGCAATGGCGTTTTTTGCCAATGCCCAGTTTGCCTTTTTTGTCCTTTTAGGAGGTGCATTGACTAATTTTATTTACAGTAAAATTTATAGACTGACTAAAGAATTGTCCAGAGAACTTACTTCGGGTGCTCACGTTTATCAAGGGTTACTAATTCAAAAAGTAGCTTTTTTTAAATACTTGAAGGCAACTGGTTTGATTTACCGTTTTGGAGGAAAGCTTAAAGAAAATATAACATTGGTCGAAAGCATCGGTATCAAGATGGGTAAGTTAAGTGCTATTCTGAGTGGTTCTAGAGAACCACTAGTAGTGACAGTGGTGGCTGTAGTTATTCTGGTACAGGTAAATTTCTTTGAAACTTCTATGGGAGTGATCATCCTGAGTTTATTGTTCTTTTATAGAGCTCTTTCTTATATAATGGGATTGCAAAATAGTTGGAACCAGTTTATATCTACCTCAGGGTCACTGGAGAATATGACATCCTTTATGAGAGAGCTATCCAGAAGTGAAGAAAAATTTGGCAAAATTAAAGATTTTAGTTTCGAAAGATCTATCACATTGGATAATATGAGCTTTAACTATGGTAAGACAGAGATTCTCAAGGATATCAATTTGACTTTAAATAAAAATGAAACCATAGCCTTTGTAGGCGAAAGTGGAAGTGGGAAAACCACATTGGTAAATGTACTGACTGGCCTTATGAACCCGGATAAGGGCAAAATATTCATAGATGATACGGATAGAAGTACATTAGACATGAGATGTTTTTCTCAGAAAATCGGATATATTACTCAAGAACCAGTAATATTTGATGATACTGTTTTCAATAATATCACTTTCTGGGATGAACCTACTCCTGAAAATAAAGCAAGATTTTGGGATGCCTTGGAGAAAGCTTCTATTGCCGATTTTATCAGGGAACTGGAGGAACAAGAGAATGCAGAGCTAGGAAGCAATGGTATAATGGTCAGTGGTGGTCAAAAGCAAAGGCTTTCTATCGCCAGAGAACTTTATAAAGATATAGAAATACTGATTATGGATGAGGCTACCTCTGCATTGGATTCAGAAACAGAGAAGGCTATTCAGCAAAATATAGATGCTTTAAAAGGTAAATATACTATCCTTATAGTAGCCCATAGACTTTCTACTATTAAGAATGCAGACAAAATTGTGTTGCTTCAGAAGGGGCATATAAAAGGAATAGGCAATTTTTATGATCTGACCCAGCAGTCCCATATCTTTAAAAATATGGTTTCTCTTCAAGAAATCTAAATAAAAATGATTAACAATATATAAAAAAATGGTTTCTGTAATAGTAGTAGCTTATAATTTAGAAAACATAGTTGTACCGACTTTAGAAAGCGTAGCCAGACAGACTTTTACTGATTTTGAACTCATTATAGCAGATGATGGCTCACAGGATAAAACAGTGGAAGTCGTCACAGAATGGTGTAAAAACAATCTAGATCCTAAAAAAAATCCATACAAGATCGTAAGTAATCCAGGTCATGAAAAAAGAGGCATAGCAGCCAATTATAATAGGGGACTGAAAGTAGCAACTAGGGAATGGTTAAAATTTATTGATGGAGATGATTTATTAGCTGATGATTGTTTAGAAAACAATATCAGATTTGTATCTGAAGACCCAGACCGTAAGGTAGTTTTTTCAAAGATGAGAACTTTTGTAAATGAGGTTGATAATGAAGACCACATTCCACAGGAATTCCCTTATACCCGACACCATAAATTTTTTAACCTTAGCGCCAAAGATCAATATAAGTATTTCTTAGTGGATAGTTTTAATTCCGCTCCGGTTACATTTTTAAATAGGGAGGTGGTAAATAAAGTAGGAGGATATGATGGTCGATTCTTTATCCAAGACTTGCCTTTATGGTTAAAACTTACAAGTAATGGTTATAAAATCCATTTCTTACCAAAAGTAACAGCATATTATAGAGTAAATTTTGGGGTGTCATCTTCTCAGAATTATTTATTTAGCCCTATTTTTTATGCTTCCTATAAAGACCTTCATGAAACTATGATCGTCCCAAATGTTCCTTTTTATAAATTGTCTTTTTGGAACAAGTATTTTGTATTTAGATTAAAATATGGCATAGCTCACAAGTTTTTTAATAATAGCGGAACAGAGAAATCTAGAAAATTTATGAAAGCCTTAGACTATCTTAGCTTCAGTTATTCTCTGAATGTTTTTAAAGGTAAAATCCTTAAACTTATTCGAGCTTAATTCAGATTAAAATCATCACAAAAATACAAAATGACTCAAAGTAAAAAGAAAATATTTTTCATGATGAGTACCCTTCGTGGGGGGGGTGCTGAGAAAGTATTGTTAGATATATTAAAGCGTTTTGATTACAATAAGTACGATGTTGAACTAGGCCTGATCTTTCCTATAGGTGTTTATCTTAAAGATTTGCCTAAGGAAGTGAAAGTTAGAGCACTTTATCCAGAAGGTAGGTTTATGTTACGGGTTTATAATAAACTTATATTCCAATGGCCTCAAAAATTTAAATTGGATTTCATTCCCAAATTATATTATAACATTTTATTCAAAAAAACTTATGATGTTGAAATAGCTTTCATGGAAGGATTGTCAACAAAATATCTTGCATGGAAAAATAAAAGGGGTGCTAAAAGAATAGCATGGGTTCATATAGATTTGGTAAATAATCACTACACAAAAGAATATTTTAAATCATCGTCTGAAGAGAGCTGGTATTATAAGCAATTTGACAAAATTGTATTTGTAAGTAAGGATTCAAAAAATGCTTTTAATGAAAAATTTGATGTATCAGGAACTCCCCAGTTTATTCAAAATAATTTGATTCCTTTGCCTGAAATCATGGAAAAAGGAGACGCGTTTGAAGTTCAGAAAAAAGCATTTACTTTAGTATCAGTAGGAAGGCTTGAGGACCAAAAATGTTTTGACCGTCTGATCAGGCTGGGGGATAGACTTAATGCTGATAATTATGAATTCGAGATTTGGATAGTTGGCCAGGGACCGTTACTGGATAAATTGAAGCAACAGGTTAAAGAGCTGTCTTTGGAAAAAAACGTTAAATTTTTAGGCTACCAGACCAACCCTTACCCTTTTATAAAAGCTTCTGATATATATATAAATTCTTCATTGGCAGAAGGGTATCCACTTACAGTATGTGAAGCTATATGTTTAAATAAAGCTATTGTTTGTACTCATAATTCAGGTTCTGAAGAAATACTAGGTAAAAGTGAATATGGACTCTTAGTAGATCATGATGATGAATCTATTTATCAAGGGGTAAAATCCCTAATGGATGATCCCGAAAAACTTGCCTACTATCGACAACAGGCAAGTATCAGAGCCATCAAATTTGATGAAGATAAAGTAATGGCTGAAATTTTTGATTTGATAGAGTCATGATAATATCTTTAGTTTTACCAGTCTACAATGTAGAAAAATACCTTGGCAGATGTTTGGATAGTTGCCTTGACCAAAATATACCTAATGATCAATATGAGATTATCATAGTAGATGATGGGTCTTCAGATGCTTCTGGCCAAATAGGGAAGGACTACGAGAATAAATTCGAGAATGTCATCCTTATACAACAAGAGAATAAAGGACTTAGTGGAGCCAGAAATACGGGATTAGATCATGCAAAGGGTAAGTACGTTTGGTTTATTGATAGTGATGACTGGATAGAACCTAATATCTTATCAGATATTATTAAAAATATGGAGGAGGCAAAAGCAGATACCATGGTAGTGAATTTTTATAAAATTGACCAAAATGACATTATCTCCTCCTCTGCCAGCGAAAATCTAGATTATCAGGATAATCATAGTTATTCAGGTACAGAGTACTTTAAAAAGAGAGCTGGGGATTTTCTAAATTCATGGCGATATATCTCTAATACTGCTTTTTTAAGAAAAAATAATCTTCATTTTTATGAGGGTATAGTTCATGAAGACAATGAACATACTCCCAAGCTGCTATATCATGCCAAAAGAGTATTAACTTATAATAAGCCCATATATGCTCATTTGATTAGGTCAGGTTCTATTATGACCACATTTAATCCCAAAAAAATAGACAGCTGGTATAAAATTTTTGATTCGATGAAAAAATTCAGATACCAGATTCCTGAAAATTCAGAATTTAGAATTTATTTAAACCAATATTTACTTCAGCAGTACAGCAATTACCTTACTGACAGAAATAAATATGATATAGGGAATGAGGACATACTAAATTTAAAAAGGCTGGATCCATTAGAAAAATGGCCTGGGATGGATTTTAAATTTAAGTTAAAATACCAGCTGATAGACAGGTTTCCTGTTCAATATTCAAAATTGATCAGAACCTATAATAAATATACCAAATAATAAATATTACAAGGCACTTCATTTAATATATGAATGTCTATTCCCATTAATATTATTCCTATACTTAAAATTTAAACTATTCTCTAATTTTTGAAGAAAATATTAACTCATACAAAGCAAACCTTTCAGATTCTTTTTAAAACAGGCAAATATTATAAAAGACATAAAGGCTTTAAGTTTTATACAGATCAAATTATAGAGATCCAGGATATTGGGCAAAAAGAATATATACTTCTTGATGAATTTGCAGTTTATTGCCGGAAAAAATACATGCTGGGAGAGGGTATACGGTATTTTGAGAAGTGGTGTCAAAATGCTAAAGGAAAAAGTCTAGCTGTTTTAAATTTTTTCAGAGTTCAATTATACATAAGGTTACATAAGGCTGATCCTTCTAAAGTTTCTACAGCTAAAATTAGGCAACTCGTTGATAGTGTTTTACTTTCATCATTTGGTCCTGATTTTAATCATCTGATTTTTAAGAATACCCCATATGAAAATCAAATTAGTTCATCCGAAATAAAATTTATGGATGTAGGCTGGGAAAATATAGGCTTTATTTTTCATGCTGCTTCAGATAGTACCTATGATGCTTTAAGTAAGATCGGAACATCCTATCAACATTCAAATGAGCATTTGTTTTATGAAAAAATTTCCACAAAATATTCATCCTTACAAAATAGGGTACCCAAATTTATTGATTATAGATTAGGAAGATTTGGCGTAGTCAATCTATTGACGATGCAAAAAGTCGAAGGTTTACCATGTGGGATATCAGATTTTGATAATTTAATTCAATTGCATTTTGAAACCCTGCAAAGATGTCCATATGATTCTACTCTCCAACAGATCCTAGAACAGCCTTTTCGAATTAATTACAATCATATACATTTAAGTAAAAGCTTTGGGAAAATTCATGATAAAAAATATTTCAATGAGATATTAGATTGGATAGATACAGCACTTTCAGAAAGTCCATATGACGTATTATTAATTTCAGAAATTAAACGCTTAACTGACGGAATGAAAGACGCAAAATTATATAATAGCATACATCCCGAACAACATTATACATTGTGCCATGGAGACTATTCATTAAATAATGTGCTCTATAATAAAAATAAAAATGAATATCATATAATAGATTGGACCCAAAGTAATTATGGGCCCAAGATGATGGATATATCTACCATATTAAGGAAGCAGAGAGAGTATGCATATAGTTTTGCTGAACTCGAAGACATGGTTTTAAAGTATAAGGACGAATATTCACTTACTATAATAGATCAGTTTTTATTTTATTTTGGATCGATATTAGTGAGTCTAATGCTGAAAAGAGGTACAATTATAAACGAGGATCCAAAACTGTTTTTTATTCCAGCAGTTCATAAATGTCTTTCCCTTTTAGAAGTAAAGGAAAATTAATAATGCTCCTGTAGTTTTATTACTCCAAGAAAAAATGATACTAAATAAAAAATTTAGACTTATATTATCTGATCTTAAAAGAAACACGCAAATATTCTTTAAGTTCGGTAAGTATCATTATAAGGAATCAAATTTCCTTAAATACACTAAAAGGATAGAAGCAAACTTCGAAAATAAAAATTTGGATTTTGATTTACTTTATCAATTTTCTCTATTTTGTCATAAAGAGCATTTAAATTCCAAAGCAATATCATTTTTCCTAAGTATTAAAAATAAACATAATGCTGTAGAGATATGTAATTACTTTTTGATACAACAATACGGTAGAAGCTTATATGAAGGTAATAACTATGAAACTAAAGCAGTTATTATTTCCCTTTTGAAGGAATCAATGCATAATTCTTTTGGTATTGATTTTTTTGAACGGATAGCTGGAAAAATATCTGTTTTTCCTACTGAGGTTAAATCAAAATTTGTTGTCCTTGAATTGGGGCTTGAAAATTTCGGGTTTATACAGCATGACATCGAAAGTGTAGAAAAAAGGTATTTGACAAAAATAGGAATTACTTTATTGAAGACTAATGAAATTCCATTTTATCAGGATATAAGAGAAATTTTTCCTTTACTTCAGGAGATTACGCCAGGGATATTAGGTATACTTAAAAGTAAATCAGGCTTAATTTCATGCATGATCATGGAATTTGTTGAGGGAGAGCCTTCAGATTATACTATGCTTGGCAAGATAATAAAATGTCATAAAGATTATATTCAGGCTTGTTCCTTTACACCTACTGTTTATAATAAGTTAAAAAGACCATTTGAATTAGGATATGCCCATACCTATCTACCCCGTGCATTTAACAGGGTTCATAAAGAGCAATATTTTAAGCAAATTATAGAATGGAATTTTAACACCCTTAAAATACATTCTTACAGACCAGAGCTAAAATTCCTCTTGGGTAAATACTTTGAAAGGATGAATGATTGTGATTTTTACAAATATGTGGTTCCAGAAAGGCATTATTCTCTTTGTCATGGAGACTTTCACCTTAATAATATAATTTATAGACCTAATCTTGATCAGTTTGGTATAATAGATTGGTCGCATTGTACATTTGGTCCCACATTAATGGATTTTGCCATATTTTTTAGGAGTGCTCACTATAGTTATCAAACTATCCATGAATTTTTTATAGAAGATATCGAGTTATCCAGAGATTATGATGATGTGGATACCGTATTATTCTTTTTTGGGGCAATTACTATCACACTGATGATGCAGGAGAAAACATTTATGAGTGAAGACCCTGATAAATTCATCAGACCTGCAGTTAATAAAAGTTTAGAATTATTGGATAAGATAGAGGCAAATAAAGTCAATTTTATAGATCAAACTTTATATTAATGATAAGGATTGATTTTATGGGTACTCCAGGCATTGGGAAGACTTTCTTGATAGATAGCCTTTTAAATCAACCTCATTCTGATAATCGTTTTATTTCCAGAAAAGATGCCCTGATAAAAATAGCTCGACAAAATGTACATGAATATGCCTGGGTTTATAGAACTTTTATTCAAATTGGTTTAAAACTTCCACTACAAGATGCTCCGTTACTGTTGGCTAATATAGTAAATAGAAAAAAGGAGGAAGAAATTTTTTCCAATCTATCTTCCATTGATCAAATTATAGATCAGGCATTGGTACAATATCGAGAATTTTCTCAACCTGCCTTGCGAAAAATAAAAAGGGTACAAGGTCTTTACCAACAGATTATTGATGGAGTGCTTATATCATTAAATCCCAGGCCAGAAGCAGTCCTTATGGATGAATCCCTAGCGCAACATTTGCCAGATGTTCCTTTTGAATCAATAAATACAAAAGAACTTTTTCCTCATTTATTGATACATGTTACAGGTGATGTAGATAATCTGATAGCACACATTAGAAACAGGGAAAAGAGGAAAAATAAATCACCCCGTACACTAAATACCGATTTTTTGCAACAAAGCTTAGATTATTATACCGATAGAGCACAAAAATTTTCTATAGCCGGTGTCTCTGTAGTGACCATAGATATAGGTGATCAGTTATCAAATAATATTGAAAAAATATTGAGTTCCGTAAATATGTTGTACTCATCTAAAATTAAAGCGTAAGATTGAAAATTAAGATATGAAGATTTGTTTTATTACTTATACTGTATTTTCTCATGGTGGTACTCAGCGAATATCCTCTACCATAGCTAAAGAACTTTCTAAAGAGCATGAAATCCGGCTATTGCTAACCTCTAGGAGAAAAGAAGGTAATCCCTATAATATAAATGAAAATGATTTTAGGATTGATTATTATGAGCTGAGTTTGTTTAGGAAAGTAATTCGGAATACAATAACATGGCTGACTACAAAAGGATTTTTTACAGGCAAAAGGGCAGGGTGGTATTCTAAATTAATGTTTTTGCCCAAGCAAAATCGATTTTTGAAAAAGTATATTAAGGAAAATAATTTCGATTTGGTGGTTGGATTTGATGTTGCTAGTTCGCTATGGTTAGGGTCTATAAAGGATGATGTGGATACCCCCATGGTAGGTAGAATTCAAGCGTCGTATGATCACTTTTTTGGTGCACCTGATAGAGGAAGTTGGAAACATGAGGAAATTTTTGGTGATGCTTTACCAAAGCTTGAAAAAGTAGTGGTGTTATCAAAAGATGATGAAAAGGTATTTAATGAAGAATTAAAAATAAATACAAAGTTTATTTACAATGCACATAGTTTAGACTATAGTAAAAAATCAGATTTAACTACTAAGAAGTTTGTTGCATTGGGAAGATGTACCCATCATAAAGGATTTGATATAGTAGTAGATGCATTTAATATTTTTGCTCAGAAAAATAAGGATTGGAAGTTAGACATTGTAGGTGATGGCCCATTAAAACCGCTGTTGGAAGAAAAGATAATTTCGTATAATTTAGCAGATAGAGTGACCTTACTCCCTTTCAGTAATAAGGTAGAAGATAGGTTTTCGGATGCGGATGTATTCATATTTAGTTCCAGATTTGAAGGTTTTGGAATTGTACAGGTAGAAGCATTAAGTTGTGGGTTGCCCATAGTGGCATCAGATATTCCTATCACTAAAGAACTATTAAGTAATAGAGGGATAGCTGAATTTTATAAAAATGAGAATCCGGAAGACCTCGCCAGAGCTATGCATAAAATAATAAGCCAAGACTTAAAAGAAATGAGCAATAAGGCCTTAGAATATTCAAAAGAGTTTACTTCTGACAAAGTAGCAACAAAATATAATGATCTTTTTAAAGAGGTAGCAAACAAATGAATGCTAAATTACAATTTTTGATAAGTTTAATACTTCCTCTCATTCCTGAAACAAGCTTATTTTCTTTTAAAAATAAATTATATACATGGATGGGTGTAATGTTGGGAGAAAATGTAAGGATCTGTTCATCATGTAGGGTTAGAGGAATAGGTAATTTAAAAATTGGGTCAAACACATGGGTAGGACATGATTCAAGACTTATTTCTACAGGCATGATTAATATTGGCAATAATGTTGATATAGCCCCAAACGTTTTAATGACTACTGGGACTCATGAGATAGATCTAGTAGGGGATCGTGTAGCTGGAGAAGGTAAATGTGAAGATATATCCATTGGTGATGGCACCTGGATAGCAGCAGGAGTAACTATTTTGCCTGGCAGTGTTATAGGAGAAAAAACTATCGTGGCAGCAGGAGCAGTAGTAAAAGGGACTTTTCCTTCAAGGGTCATTATAGGTGGGGTACCTGCCAAGATTATAAAAAATTTAAATTAAAAAGAGTGAATAAATATTTGAGATATGCAGCCATGGGGCTGGGTTTTGTTGCCATTAATCAGGTCTTGATAATTAGTCCGCATCTATCACAGAATATTTACTACGCACTAATGGGGCTGCTTTTTGTAGTAGTTTTATTTGCGGGGGGAATTCAGAAGATAAATGTGCTTTTAGGAGTATTCTTGTTCTTCTGTATAGTGAGTATCATGATGAATGATATTCCATCTCATTTTCAGCCATGGTTTAGACTTATTTCTTTTATAATGGTGATCGGATTGATAGGTCCATTAGTTAATTCACCAAAATTTTATGCATTCAGGTATTTTGCTTTTTCTAAAGCTAACCTAGCCATTTTGGTATTGGGGGCTGGAAGTTTTCTTACCAGGGTTCTTCCCCTAGGGGTGCCTGCAGGAAGGGGCGGTTGGAGTGGTTTCTTTGTACATACAATGATACTAGGACCCATGGCCGCGATTGCACTGATGATTTCCCTCTATCTGTTTTATAAGGAAAAAGATAAAGTTGATCCTATAAAGAAAAGAATGATATTCTTCCAGATATGTATAGGTTCCTCCTTTTTAAGTTTATTATTAGCAAGTTCTAGAACTGCTATCTTGGCTTGTGTAGCTGGTCTTTTATTTTTCTTCTATAAGATATACCAACAAAGGTTTATGAAATTTTTGTATTCCATAATATTAGTGACAGTAATCACTGCTGGATCATATCCTATTTGGAGCCAATATACCACGGGGATACAGCAAAAAATGGATAGTTCTGAGAAGAAAGGTGACATGACAGCTTCGAGGACGAGTATTTGGCAAGCCAGATTGATGGAATTTAATCAATCACCCATATATGGCATTGGGTTTTCCCATTTGATTTATAAGGGTGGCAATGAGTCACAGAAATCAGATGATGGAAAAATTGAGCCAGGAAGTTCCTTCTTAGCAATTTTGGCGATGACAGGTCTTTTAGGCTTTTCCGTCTTTGTTATTTTATTTATAAGTTATCTATTTTTTCTACTTACCAATAAATTTGATATGCTCAGTACGGCTGTGCTGGGGAGTTTAATGATCTTTTTTACTCTCCATATGCTCGCAGAAGGATATGTCCTATCTTCTGGGGGGGCACTATTCTTTTATTTTTGGTTGTTATTGGGCAATATAGAAATGTATAAACAAACAGGTAAAATATCCATCATATAATGACTGAATTTGTATTTTGGCAATATTGCCTTAGCATGCACC
>DATHVH010000056.1:0-19445 GCA_035461405.1 Anditalea sp. | reverse complement strand
ATTTTTTGCCTGCAGAACATGCAGCATACCTTTCTCGAAAGGCAGGGGCAGATAATATTGCAGTTTTTACACAATACACAGCCGTATTGGGAGAAGTAGAAGATGATATTGTCAATTGCTTCAAAAATGGGGGTGGTGTTCCCTATACGAGCTTTCACCGCTTCCATGAAGTCATGGCCGAAGATAGCGGTCAATCTGTTTTATTTTCTTTGGAAGATCATATACTTCCTTTAGTTCCGGATTTGATATCAAAACTAGAATCAGGTATCAAGGTGCTTGATGTAGGTTGTGGTTCGGGTAGAATTATTAATAAAATGGCGACACTTTTCCCGAACTCTCATTTTACTGGAATTGATCTATCTGCGCAAGCCATCGCAACCGCTAAGAGTGTGGCAAATTTAGATAGTTTAAACAATGTTGAATTTATAATCAAAGACCTGTCCGACTTTCATGAAACAGCTCAAGAATCGAAGTATGATTTTATAACTGCATTTGATGCTATTCATGATCAGGGAAAGCCCTTGAATGTACTAAAAGGAATTTATCGAGCATTAAAAGCTGATGGGGTTTTCCTTATGCAAGATATAAGTGGAACAAGTTATCTAGAGAAGGATATTAGACATCCTATCGGGACTTTTTTATATACTATTTCATGTATGCATTGTATGACTGTGTCTCTTGCTCAGGATGGAGAAGGATTAGGGGCAATGTGGGGGGAAGAAAAAACAAAGGAATACCTGTATAATGCTGGGTTCAGACATATACATACAAACAAACTTTCACACGATATTCAAAATAATTGGTATATAATAACCAAATGATCTTCAAAAACTGAGGACATTGAAATAGAAATATTATCTATCAAATCCCGAAAGTTTATAGTATCAATACAATTTTTTTTATATTTACATAGGCTGGTTGGAGATCTCCATTCGTTGGTTCCTCCAATAAATTTTCACAGTTTTATTGCATCCTCACTTATAGATGGGGAAGGGAAACGAGGTATTCGTTATTGATTTTTAGTAGGATATTACCTAGCTCATTAGAAGTGGATTACTTTGTAATTATACTTGCCTCAAAAAATAAACCCATGAAAACAATTAGAAAAATATTACTGTTAACCGACTTTTCTGATGTTGCACATAATGCAAGCCTTTATGCACTAAACATTTCAATAAAAGTTAAATCAGAAATTGAAATTTTGCATATCATCAATACACCTGTTGATTGGGTTAAACATCCTCTGGATAAAGAAAAATTGTATCCAGAAACCAAAGCGGAAATAGCAAGAGCCAAAGCTAATTTATCCTCCATAGGGAGAGGATTTAAAGCCGAGGGCATAGAAGCATCTGAAAATTTGATATATAATGTCGGTGTAGAGGATCTGCCTTATTATATCAACAAGGACAAATATGATTTAATCATCATGGGGTCTCATGGATCTAAAGGAATAAAAGAGTATGTTATAGGCTCGAATGCTCAAAAAGTAATACGTGCCTCCCAGGTTCCTGTATTAGTAGTAAAAACTCCTCCGAATAATGATTCTATTAACAAAATAGTGATGGCTTCCACTTTTGAGGAGAATCAGAAGCAAACTTATGAAAGATTGTTTGATTATGCTGCTGATTTAGGTACTGAAGTTGACTTATTGTATATCAATACTCCTTACCATTTTAAAGAAACAGAGGAAATTGAAAAAATGCTGACAACTTTTTGCCAAGATTGGCCTCACCAAAACTGTGGGAAGCATCATGTAGACGCACTGAATGAAGAAAGGGGGATACAGTATTATATGGATCAATCTAATGCAGATATTTTTGCAATAGCTACATCAGGTAAATCAAGATGGTCAAGAATGATATCCCCTAGTTTAAGTGAAGCGGTAGTAAACCATCTTGACATTCCGGTTTTGGTATTTCATGTTTAAGGAGGCGAAATCAGGTTGTTGACTTATTCTATTATAGATTTGTAACCATTTATGGCAGGTTATATATGCATACATCATTACTATCTATCACTTTTTACCCATGCAGCTCATACCAATAGAGATCGATGCAAGCCAAAACAAAATATTTCTGGATGAACCCGAATGTAAAGCGGTTTTGGAAGTGTTTTATAGTCACTATAAAAAGGTAGGTTTCCATAAACCATGGATAGCTTATTTTGTGATTGATGATCATAATAATATTGTAGGTGGTGGAGGATTTAAAGGAAAGCCAAAGGATGGAAAAGTTGAGATATCTTATGGGACCTTTAAATTTCATGAAGGAAAAGGGGTAAGTACTGAGATTTGTAAACAGCTTGTAATATTGGCATTGAAAACAGATCCTACATTGAGGGTGACCGCTCGGACATTGCCAAAAAATAACGCTTCTATCGGTGTGCTAAAAAGAAATGGATTTGTATGTCTAGGAAGTATAGTTGATGAAGATGATGGGGATGTTTTAGAGTGGGAATTAAAAAAATAAGTAGCAGTTATGATATCTAAATAATGAAATTTTCATACACACGTAAGAAATTAAAAAAGAGAAAATTATTTTACACTAAGAATTGATTTTAGGTTAGTTTTAGAATTAAGACAGTATGGAGGTAATTGTTTTGAACATAAAGCATACTATCAACGGTGAGGATGTTACTTTTTTTCCCACACTTTTACGGAACGACGAAGAAATTTACTTGGTCGATTGTGGATATGACGAAACATTCGAAGAATTTATAGTAGAACTCAAAAAACATAATATTTTTATAGATCAAGTCAATGGAATAATAATATCTCACGATGACATAGATCATATAGGGGGGTTAGGTAAATTTAAAGATAATAACCCCCACATTAAAATCTATTGTGGTGCATTGGAAGAACAGTCGATATCAGGGAAAATAAAATCTGAAAGATTACTTCAAGCCGAAAAATCACTTAAAGATCTGACAGGTGAGGATAAACATTGGGCTTTAGGTTTTATAAAATCGCTGAAAAATATCAGGCGTTATAAAATTGATAAAACTTTATGTGAAGGAGATTTGATTGGAGAAGGTATAGAGATAATAGATACGCCAGGCCATACTAAGGGTCATATATCACTTTATAGCCATCTCCATCGAACCTTGATAGCCAATGATGCGATCGTTATAGAAAACGGAGATTTTGAAATAGCTAATCCATTTTATACATTAGACATTCAGGCAGCTATAAAATCCGTACAGAAAATCAGAAACCTTAAGCCAAATAAAGTTATTTGCTATCATGGGGGTATTATAGAAAAAGATATTGAAGAAAAATTAGATAAGTTAATGAGTCGCTATATACATTAGAGACATATGAAATTTATATCTGAATACTTAGTAAAAAACTATATTTGGAACTTAGAGGATTATATGAGTATACTATTCAACTACTTTTAGATATGGGAAAGAAAAACAAAATTTCATCAAAGCAATTGGAGGAGCTTTTTGCAATTTTAAAAAGCCGGTTTGAAGCTAATAGAGGACGGCATCCAAACATTAAATGGGCAGATATCCAGGCTAAGATGGATACTTACAAAAATGGAGGTAATTCAGATAAATTGTGGTCTATTTTAGAAATGGAAAGAACTGGAGGTGAGCCGGATATTATACAATATGATTTAGCTAAGGATGAATTTTTAATTATAGACTGCTCTCCAGAATCTCCCAAAGGCCGTAGAAGTGTCTGCTTTGACCGCGAAGGTCAAGATTCCAGGAAAGAGCATAGACCTAAGGATAATGCAATTGACATGGCAGCTTCTATGGGCATAGAATTGTTGGATGAAGAGATGTATCGAAAATTACAATCTCTTGGTGAATTTGATCTAAAAACATCAAGCTGGGTACAGACTCCTCCTGAAATACGGGCACTTGGAGGCGCTCTTTTTTGTGACCGTCGGTATGATCATGTTTTTTTATATCATAATGGTGCCCAGTCCTATTATGCTGCCAGAGGATTTAGAGGTTTCCTTAAACTCTGAAAAGGATTTATAAATTAAGAATCAATATTATCATAAAAAAACCAGCCACATTGGCTGGTTTCAATAATTTATCTAGAAATCTATAGTTCTTGAATCAAAATCATATTCATCATAAGTGTCTCTATTATACATATTGCAATCAAGCTCTATGCTGATAGGACGGTCTGGCTTATCAAATGGACCTTTGGTGATGCCTGTAGCTGGATCGGCATATGCCTTCTCCATAAATTTAACCCAAATAGGCCGTGCAGTTCTACCACCCTGTCCACTGATCCAGCTTCTGAAGTGAATAGCTCTGTCATCGCCTCCTACCCATACACCACTTACTAGGTCTTTTGTTACGCCCATATACCATCCATCAGAGGCATTCTGGGTAGTACCTGTCTTACCGCCAATTTCGTTGCCTTCGTCACGCAGTGACCATGGCACGCCCTGACTGGTACCTCCTCTTTCTTCCAAACCACCTCGTAGCATATATAACATGATATAGGCATGTTCTTCACTCATAGCAGGCTTTTTACGTGGCGTAAACTGCTGCAGCACATTCCCATTCTTATCTTCAATTCTGTCAATAAAAAATGGTTCTATATGTTCCCCTTTATTGGCAAAGGTTCCAAATGCTCCCACCATCTCAATGATGGAGACATCACTGGTTCCAAGGGCTAAAGCAGGTACGGCATCTAATTGGCTATTGATACCCAATCTATGAGCTGTTTCTACGACTACCTGTGGACTAAGTTTTTTCATCATGAAAGCGGTCACAGAGTTAATAGACCTAGCCATAGCTTCACGGATGTTCATTTTTTCATATGAGAACTTACCGTCAGCATTTCTAGGACTCCATGTAGGCTGACCTGGTACGTTTACTTCTACTGGCTGATCCATTACCTCATAGCATGGTCCGTAACCATTTTCAATAGCTGCAGCATATACGAAAGGCTTGAAAGTAGACCCAGGCTGTCTTTTACCCTGCTTTACATGGTCATATTTAAAATGCTTATGATTGATACCCCCTACCCAAGCTTTGATATGCCCAGTGTGGGGATCCAGGGCTACAAAGCCTGTGTTCAAATGCTTTTTATAGTGGCGAAGTGAGTCCATAGTACTCATCATGGTGTCGATTTCTCCTTTATCCCAAGAGAACACCCTCATCTTTTTCTTCTCGTTGAGTTTTATCTGGAGACTGTCAGAATCAGCCCCATATCTTCTGACATAGTTTCTATAGGCTTCTGTTCTTTTTACTGCAGTTTCAAGAAAATCGGGAATAACCCTACCTCTACTGTCTATCCATGGATCACGGTCACCCATTTCCTTTTCAAAAGCTGCCTGAAGTGATTGCATGTGTTCTCTAACTGCTTCTTCCGCATGCCCCTGTAGACGGCTGTCCAAAGTAGTATAAATCCTTAAGCCATCTTCAAATAGGTTGTAAGGTTTACCATCTGGCCTAAGGTTTTCCCTGGTCCATTTTAACATCTCAGCCTTGATAGCCTCTCTAAAGTAAGTAGCTAGACCCTGGTTATGATTTTCTACTTTATAATTAAGCTCTATTGGTAATTCACGTAATGAATCATATTGGGCTTTAGTGATGAAGTCATACCGTCTCATCTGATTAAGAACTGTATTTCTTCTTCTGAGGGAGTTGTCTGGATTATATACCGGACTGTAATATGATGGTGCTTTGAATAAACCTACCAAAACTGCAGATTCCTGAACATTTAACTCGTGAGGATCTTTGCTAAAAAATGTATTTGACGCAGTTTTAATACCATAGGCATTACTTCCATATTCGGAGGTATTAAGATACATGGTAAGAATCTCATTTTTGGTATAGTTTCTTTCCAACTGAGTAGCTACTATCCATTCCTTAGTTTTAATGATGAGCATCTTAAGTCCAGGTATTCTGCTCAATAGTCCTTGAGATGCCTGTGTCCTTGTCTTAAACAGGTTTTTAGCTGTCTGCTGGCTAAGGGTACTTCCTCCTCCAGATCCGCTTTGCCGCAGAATAATAGATTTAACAGCTACCCTGCCCATACCCTGAAGGTCTATACCTGAATGTCTTTCGAATCTTATATCTTCAGTGGCTTTTAAAGCCTTTATAAGATTTGGGGAAATTTCATTATAATCTACCGGAGTTCTGTTCTCTCTGAAATATTTGCCCAGTAGCATACCGTCTGCGGAATATAGCTCCGAAGAAAGATCACTTTTAGGATTTTCTAAGGCTTGAAAGTCAGGTAAGTCACCAAAGAGTCCCAAGAAATTTACACTTACGGCCAGTACAAAGAGTATAAAACCTACTATAGATGCAGCAAACCCTATCCAAAGGTATTTGATAATGGCCGCGACGCGGTCAGATGACATGAATTCTTTTTTCTTCTTACTCATTGTTGATTACTTGTAGGCTTCTTTATAGAAGTCTTTGTATTCTTCTAAATCTTTTCTCTTATTTAACTGTTGAAAGTTTTCAATCGAAATTACAAAACTACCACTTTTTAATTCGGCATTTAATCCATCTGTGTTAAAATCAGTTAAGAATTTTTTCCTGTAATCGAGAGCTTTTTCAGCATTGCTAAATGGGCTTATGATGACAAGAGTATTTTCTTTGGATATGGAAATAGTTCCTGTTCTGAGCCTCGCATTCGAGAATCCAGCGCTATGAAAGTTCTCCAAATCCGAGGTAAGATTGATGGCTTCCTGGATCTGTTCAGGCGCCAAAGCTAATATGAAAATGTGGGTCTGACCCATATTTTCTTTATAGACTATTACTTCTTTTGGAGCTTCAATCACATTCGTAAGTGAATCAGGGATTTCCAGATCATTTTCCGCTACAGTTTTATCGACCTCTATAGGTGTTTCAGTTTTTTTATCTCCTGTAAGAGCAGATAACATATTCTTTGCCAGTTTTTCCAATTCTACATCATCTACATTCTGTAAATAATTTTCCAGTCTTTGCTTATAAGCTTCTTTTCCTTCTAGTTGATTGGAAAGCATTACATCTAAAAGCAAAAGCTTGTCTGTATTTTTTGTAAGTGGATATTCTTCCAGAGTTTTTCTCACTACCGACCTTGATGATAAGTAATTCTTAGCCATAAAAAGTTCATAAGCTTCTTTATACCGCTCCCCCGAAACTCGATTACCTTGCGCACCACTGGCTTGGGTTGGATTATTGAGTGATCTAGTGAATTGTGATTCGGGAAATTCCCTATTTAACCCTTCCTTATATCTCTCATATTGTTTTCCTGCCTCTTTTGCGGCCAAATATAAAGTATAATATGTTTCTGGTTTTTTCGGAGATTTTGGATATTCATCTAATAATGTATGGAGGTAATCCATAGAGAGCTCAGGTTCTTTGAGATCCATAAAAAGAATTTTTCCCAGCTGGAAATATGATTCTTCCATATCATCCCGCATTTGTTGAATGGTAGCCTTATCTCTGGGTATATTCCTTAAAAGCTCTTCTTTATCAGGTAAGATGATTTCTGATGTTGCTTCTACATCAGCTATATTTGCCTGTGAATCTTCTTCTGCCAGCGTTTGACCGATTGCTTGCTGGAATCCCTTACTGCTTCTTCTCCAGTTATCCTCCAGCGGACGATTTCCCCAAATTCTAATAAATTCGATAGCACCCTGCTGCATAGCGGCACTATTGTCAAAATAAAATGAAGAACCAGACCCTTTACCACCTCCCCCAAAAGCCAGTAAATTATCAAATATACCGGTAGATTTTTGATTGTTTTTACGCTCTGCCTCTTTTAGCAGTCTTTGTTCCTCTCCTTTAATATAATTTTCTGCGATCAGTTCTTGTTCTTCCTGGCTTAATCCACTGAGATGAATTAGGCTGTCATTGATTTTTATAAGGTCATAATGGACTACATATTCATCCAAAACCTTTTTTCGTAAATTAATGCTTTGGTAAATTCGGTCAGTTTCTTTAAAATTTTCGGCTGCGCTGTCAAGGTAAAACTTAGCGCTTCTATAATCTTTTAAATCATCAAAATAAATTTTTGACAATCTATTATAGATATGCCCTTTTTGTCTTACGTTCCCCCCTTCTTCTTTGGCCGCTAGTGTCAGTAGTTTAATTCCCTCCTCTCTGTTATTTTGCTTTAATTCAAATTGAGCTTTTTCAAAAAGAATTACGCTCCGTAGTTCAAGGTTTTTACTGTCATCATAGAGATCATCATAATATTTCCTGACTTTTTTGAAATCCTTGCTTTTTTCCAGTTCGGCCACCTGTTGCGAATATAGCTGAGAGAAAAAAGCCCTTTCATAAGGAGGGTTACCTTTTAAAGCCTTTTGGTAATAATCAAAAGCAAAAGCATCAAAACCTGCTCTCTGGTAAAGCTGTCCCAAAAGAAAGTTTATTCTTGATTTTTCTTTAGGATCATTGGTTAGGTCTACAGCTTTATCTAAAGCTGATATAATTCCGTCCCTTTCACCTCTAACTTCATAATAGTAGGCCAAAGTGAGGTATAGATACTGTTTGTTTTCCTTGCTGATGCCGGACTCTTTGGAAAGATAATCAATCACAAACGCGGCATCATCAAATTTCCTAAGGTCTATGAATGCCCTAAGGAGCTGGGTTAATGCCAAATGCCTGACATTATCATCCTTACTATTAACATTAAGAAATTTAAAAGTATTAATAGCATCATCAAAATCAGCTCTCATATGCTGGATCTTACCTATCAAAAAATAGCTGTCATCTACCCACTTGCTTATCTTATGCCAGTCTATTGCTTTGGAAGCCATAGAATAAGCATCTTTTAAAAGGTCTTCATTTTGATCTATGACTGCACTGTCTATCGGATAAAAGACTGGTAAAGGTTCAGAATAGTCTTCTTCATGACTTGCTTTAATGGCATTTTCCACCTCAGTAAGTTTTTCCAGGCCCAAGTAATAGGCATTGTATCTGGCGGTGGTATTATGGTATAGCCGGTTGGTGAAAGTATTCCTTTCTGAACTGCATGCAAGCAGTAAAGTGACGGCAATGGTGAAAACCAGGTATCTATACTTTAACACGTTCATTAGGAATAATTAACGGGCAAATTAGCTCTTTTGTATTAAATAAATAAACGCTTCAAATTAATATTCTATTTTTGCAGCATAAGAATATAAAAAAACTTTCTAATTTGAGTATTTCAAACAAGATAAAAGCCTGGATAGAAACTAGATATCTCTTTGTAATAAGGAGGGAAGAAGATTTCTCTGTGATCAATTCTGTTAGCATCACTAAAATAAAGATCAGCCTTTTGGTGTTTTTATTTTTACTCAGTTCCCTTATTTTTTCATTAATACTGTCTCGTACGCTATTGGCCCGATGGCTCGATCCCGAATATCAAGAAACTGAAAATACCCAGAGAATATATGCATTATCAGAAATGGTGGACAGTCTCTATCATGAGGTAGAGGCTAAGGATAAATATCTGGCTAATATACGTCAGTTAATGTTAGGTGAGCAGATAGATACTACCGGCGCGGTTCTGGACCAGCCCATTTTGGAGATGGACCGCAGTGACCTTGACTTATATAAGGGTGGCTCCGCTACCCAACGTATAAGGAAGGAATTTGAATCCATGCCATTGGATGAAAGCAGTTTCAGAAGAATAGGTGGGTCATTTGCAGAGACATACTTTTTCCCTCCGCTAAAAGGAGTGGTCACATCTTCCTTTAATTCAAGCGAAGGACATTTTGGAGTGGATGTAGTTTCTGCAGAAAATGAGCCCGTAAAAGCCATTGCTCAGGGTACGATCATTTTTTCTACATGGACGCTGGAGACCGGGTATAACATCGGAGTGCAGCATTCCAATGAATTAGTTTCCATTTATAAGCATAATTCTGTATTATTGAAACATGTAGGAGATCCTGTCAAAGGGGGAGAGATAATTTCGATAATCGGTAATACCGGAGAGCAGACTACTGGTCAGCACCTCCATCTGGAACTTTGGTATAAAGGGACTCCATTAAATCCACAGGAATTTATAACTTTTGATTAGTATGTTTAAAAACGAAGAAAAAAAAGCAGTTACTGAAATGGTTAATTCCAGTAATGTGATAGCGAAAGAGACCAAGATAGTCGGTGAAATAGTGGCGCAGGGAAACATAAGAATTGAAGGAACTGTAGAAGGCACTTTAAGATCCGAAAAAAAGGTGGTGATAGGAGAGTCTGCCAAAGTCATTGGAAACATCACCGCAGTAGACATTGAGATATCCGGCTTAATAGAGGGCCAGGTAAATTGCAGCGAAGCTCTTTATTTAAAAAGGACAGCTATAATAAAAGGTGATATGTTTACAAAAAAGTTGGTGGTAGAAAATGGTGCCGTCTTTAACGGTAAATGTCAGATGACAGAAGGTGCCTCAGGGGATATTCCAAAACCAGCTACTGTAATTAATCCTAATAAAGAACTTGTCAAATAAAGCGCCTTCATATGTAAAGTACATTGGGTTGGCATTCCAGATGTGTGGGGTCATTGGCCTGGGCGTCTGGGCAGGATTGGAAGTTCAAAAAAGGAGTGAAATGAAATTTCCACTCTGGTTACTTTTATTTGTATTTTTTTCCATAGGGGTAGCCTTCTACCAGCTATATCTTTTAATTAAAGCCGACGAAAGGGACGAAGAGCAAAATAAAAAGACTTAACTTTGCACTCCCAAAGAAAGAAGTGCTAAAATGAATGTTTTTTCCTCAATTTATGCTAAGCTGGTGCTGATGACATTGATCATAGTAGCATTGGTGTTTATAATTAAACTCAGCGGCATGGATAATATTCTCCATAATCAAGTGTGGAATATGATAATATTTTTTTTCCTACTAGCTTTCTCTACTGGATATTTATCACAATTAATTTTAAAAAATGGAAAAGATAATTTTGTTGCTGCTGTACTTAGTGGTACTATCTTTAGATTTTTCATTAGCCTTGGATATATCTTAGTGTTTCTGTTCCTAGGTGTGGACAATATTATTTTGTTTGTAGTTAATTTCTTTGTTATTTATTTGTTGTACTTACTATTTGATATCTACGGCTTAATAGCTAATTTGCGCCCGCATTCAAAGTAAGTTTATAAAAATTGATTTGATGAACCGTAAGTTTCTGTACCTAAGTATTTTAATATCAGCCTTTTTGCTGACTTCTTTCACGGCCGCTTTTGCTGCATCAGGAGCTGATGAAGATAAGACTGGTTTTATCATGCACCATATTAAGGATTCCCATGAGTGGCATTTCACTTCTTTTGGGGATACTCATATTTCTTTACCGCTACCTATTATAATATATTCTCAGGATAGGGGTATTGAGGTGTTTTCATCAAGGAATTTTATAGATCCAGTAACACATACTTTCGGTAAAGAGCATGAGGGTTATTTTATAGATGACCATGATCACCTTAGACCGGTGGATGAAACTAGATCTATTATAGATTTCTCCATCACTAAAAATGTAGCAATGCTATTTATTGTCATTTTAGTGACTTTATGGTTAATGATCTCTACAGCTAATAACTACAAGAACAGACCTAATCAGGCTCCTAAAGGGGTTGCATCATTTATCGAACCAGTGGTTTTGTTTGTAAGAGATGAAATCGCCCTTCCAAATATTGGAAGCAGGTACAAGAAATTTCTTCCTTATCTGCTTACTCTATTCTTCTTTATTTGGATAGGTAACTTATTAGGGCTATTACCAGGTGCGGCTAACCTTACCGGTAATATTGCAGTAACGTTTACTCTGGCGGTCTTCACCTTTATCATAGTTAATATCAATGGTAATAAGGATTACTGGAAGCACGTATTCGCCACACCTGGTGTACCTGTACCACTTCTTCTGGTAATTGTTCCAGTGGAAATCATCGGTTTGTTCACAAAACCTTTTGCCTTGATGGTCCGACTTTTCGTAGCCATCACAGCAGGACACATAGTAATCCTTGCCTTTATATCTTTGGTGTTTATCTTCGGATCATACGCCATCGGAGTAGTCAGTACTTTAATGGTGATCTTTATCAATTTGATAGAGATACTGGTAGCGACTATTCAGGCTTATGTATTTACTTTATTTACATCTATGTATATCGGAGCAGCTGTCTCTGATCATCATGATGCTAAAGAGCACTAGAATTTCTTTGTTCAATTTATATAAATAATAACACGTATGTTAACTTCATTATTATTGTCTGCAGGATTAGCTCTAATGGGAGCAGGTATCGGTGCTGGTATTGTAGCGTTAGGCGCAGGACTTGGTATCGGTCGTATCGGTGGTCAGGCTATGGAATCAATTGCTCGTCAACCAGAAGCAGCTGGAAAAATCCAAACTGCTATGTTGATTATCGCAGCTCTTGTGGAAGTTGTATCCCTGTTTGCAGTAGTAGTTTGTCTACTTATTGCTCTTAACGCAGGTGGTCTTACTTTCAATTAAGAACAAAAGAATTGGAGCTGGCATTAGGCCGGCTCCTTTATTTATTTGAACAAATTAGAAAAAATAAAATTTTATAAAGATGGATCTTATTATACCTGATTCGGGCTTAATATTCTGGCAAGCACTTGGTTTTATTATCTTGTTTATCCTTTTGGCTAAATTCGCTTGGAAACCTATCATTGCCGCTCTTGAAGATAGAGAGCAGGCTATCGAATCGGCGATACTTGCTGCAGAGAATGCCAGAAATGAAATGGCCAATCTTAAATCTCAGAATGAATCTCTTCTTCAGGAAGCCAGACTTGAGAGAGACCAGCTGATCCAGAGAGCTTCTGAGGCTTCTGCCCGCATGATAGAAGAGGCAAAAGAGGAAGCTAATAAGGTAGGTGCTCAAATGATCGAAAATGCAAAAGCGGTAATTGAGACTGAAAAGCAGGCTGCGTTGGCCGAGGTAAGAACTCAGGTAGCCATACTTTCTTTACAAGTTTCTGAAAAGTTACTTAGAAAAGAATTAAGAGATACAGCTTCGCAAAAAGCATTAGTGGACGAGTTTGTCAATGACCTTAAGTTAAACTAAGCAATCCATGTCAATTTATAGAATAGCATCCAGGTATGCCAAATCCATATTGGACCTTTCTTTAGAGAAGGGTGTATTGGAGCAGGTTCTCTTGGATATGAATAGACTTGAGAGTATTGGTAATGTTAACTCTGAGTTTGTTAGTGTTATAAAAAGCCCAGTAATTCCTTCGGACAAAAAACTTAAGGTTTTAAAAGCATTGTTTCCACAGGGAAATGAGCTTACCATGACTTTCTTTGATATCATTACCAGAAAAGAAAGGGAAGGTTACCTCCTTGATATCGCCAAGGAATTTCAAAACCAGTATAACGAATATAAGAATATTCAGGTAGCTGAAGTGACCACTACTTATCCTCTGGACGAAGTCCAAAGAGATAAATTCAAAAGCGTGGTCAGAGAAATCTCCAAGAAGGAGTTAGTGGATCTAAAGGAAAAAGTAGATGAAGATCTGATCGGTGGTTTTGTCTTAAAAGTTGGTGACAGGCAACTGGATGAGTCCATAAAATCAAAATTGAAGTCACTTCAATTAATGTTTTCTCAGAATCTATATGAGAAACATATTTAAAATAAAGCAATAACAATATAATCATATCTAATAATGGCAGATGTAAGACCTGATGAAGTTTCGGCAATATTGAGAGAACAACTCTCTGGTGCTAAGACTGAAGCTGAACTGGAAGAAGTAGGAACTGTCCTACAAGTTGGTGATGGTGTGGCCCGTATTTATGGACTTTCAAAGGCTCAAGCCGGTGAATTGCTTGAGTTTGAAAACGGACTTAAAGCAATGGTGCTTAACCTGGAAGAAGACAATGTGGGTGCGGTACTTTTCGGAGATACCAACCTTGTCATGGAAGGGGATACCGTAAAAAGAACCAAAAGTATCGCTTCTATCCAAGTAGGCGAAAGCATGCTAGGTAGAGTGGTAGATACTCTAGGTAAACCAATAGATGGCAAAGGTCCTCTAGCAGGTCCTCTTTATGAAATGCCACTAGAGCGTAAAGCTCCAGGGGTAATCTACCGTCAGCCGGTGACTGAACCACTTCAGACAGGTGTGAAATCTATAGATGCCATGATCCCTATTGGTAGAGGTCAGCGAGAGTTGATCATCGGTGACCGTCAGACGGGTAAGACCGCTGTGGCGATCGATGCGATTATAAACCAAAGAGAATTTTACGAAAAAGGCGAGCCTGTTTTCTGTATTTATGTAGCTATCGGACAGAAAGCTTCTACAGTAGCAGGTATCGTAGCTGCTCTTGAAAAAGGTGGTGCCCTTCCCTATTCAGTAGTAGTATCTGCATCTGCAGCTGATCCAGCTCCTATGCAGTTCTTCGCTCCATTTACTGGTGCTGCTATCGGTGAGTTCTTTAGAGATACCGGACGTCCTGCATTGGTGGTATTTGATGATCTTTCTAAGCAAGCTGTAGCTTACCGTGAAGTCTCTCTACTTCTTAGAAGACCTCCGGGACGTGAAGCATACCCAGGTGATGTATTCTACCTTCACTCTAGATTATTGGAAAGAGCTGCGAAAATCAACTCATCTGATAAGATCGCAAGTGAGATGAATGACCTTCCAGATTCTCTGAGACCTTTGGTAAAAGGTGGAGGTTCATTGACCGCACTTCCGATCATCGAAACCCAGGCTGGTGACGTTTCTGCCTATATCCCTACCAATGTGATCTCGATTACAGATGGTCAGATATTCTTGGAGACCAATCTTTTCAACGCCGGTATACGTCCTGCGATCAACGTGGGTATATCCGTATCCCGAGTAGGTGGTAATGCCCAGATCAAGGCAATGAAAAAAGTGGCAGGTACATTGAAATTGGATCAAGCTCAGTTCCGTGAACTGGAAGCCTTCTCTAAATTCGGGTCTGACCTAGATGCTACTACCAGAAGAACTATCGAAAGAGGTAGAAGAAATCAGGAGATATTAAAGCAACCGCAGTATTCTCCAGTAGCTGTTGAACTTCAGGTAGCTATTATCTATGCCTCTACTAAGGGTCTGATGGATAAAGTACCAGTAGACAAAGCTCGTCAGTTTGAAAAAGAATTCTACACCCTATTGACTTCTCAGTATCCTGATGCCTTGACTAAGATCAAGAAAGGTGATCTGGATGGTGCGGGTGAGATCCTTAAGAAAGCTGCCGGTGAGCTTTCTCCAAAATACGCTAAATAATAAGTTGAAAATGCCTCCTATGAAAATAGGAGGCTTTAGATATACCTATCAGTCATATGGCTAACTTAAAGGAAGTAAAAGAACGGATTAATTCAGTAGTATCTACGCAGCAGATTACCAAAGCTATGAAAATGGTTTCTGCAGCTAAACTGAGAAGGGCACAGGATAAAATTATCCAGATGCGTCCTTATTCCCAGAAACTTACTGCCATTCTTAATAATGTATCAGCAGCCAGTGAAGCGAATGCGGACCTTGTCTATGCTGAAAAGCGTGAGGTAAAGAACATTCTAATCATACCGGTGACTTCAGATAAGGGGTTGTGTGGAGCATTCAATACTAACATTGTGAAGGCTTCCATGGCTACTATCAACACACAGTTTTCCGGAGAGAATGTGACGGTCATGCCTATTGGCAAAAAAGCATATGAAGCTTATAAGAAAAGAAATTTTCCTATGATCTCTCAATATTCCACTTTGTTTCAGGACCTAAACTTCTCCAATGCAATGGATGCAGCTGAAAAGGCAATGGAAGGTTTTGTATCTGGAGAATTTGATCAGGTAATTTTGGTTTTCAATGAATTTAAAAATGTAGCTACTCAGATAGTAAGAGCAGAGCAGTTTCTTCCGATGGAATCAATCGTAGATGAAAGTACTCCTGTAAAAACGTCTGAAGTAGATTATTTACTAGAACCTTCTAGAGAATATATCATTGAAGAACTAGTGCCTACAGCTTTAAAAATTCAGTTTTATAAGGCACTTTTAGAAAGCAATGCATCTGAACATGGTGCCCGTATGACAGCGATGGACAAAGCTACCGAAAATGCAGGTGACTTATTGAAAGAGCTGAGGCTGATGTACAATAGATCCCGACAGGCAGCTATTACAAATGAAATTCTTGAAATTGTTGCCGGTGCTGAAGCACTTGGAGGCAATTAATATTAAAATAGATTTACACCAAAAGCCCTTAGCAGAAATGTTAAGGGCTTTTTGTTTTATTAATGGTCCATCTTCGGCACTTGTGCTCCCCGGCGTAGATCACAGATTCGTGAAGTGTTAGCCTGTAGAATAGTCTAATTATGGACCCATCGATTCGACACTTTCACGATTCGTCAGTTCAACAAAAAAAGAGTATTTGACTATCTATTTTCATTTATTAACTTTTCACTTCTCACTTTTCACTTCTAACTTTAGTACATCGGACACCCGATATCCTACTATCTCTTAATCTCCTTTGCCACCACTTCTGCCATTATGCGTAGGCCTTCCTCATTGGGATGTACACCATCAGGTAGAAGGTCATTTCTGCCTTGCAGTGGGCTATGGAGGTCAATGAGTTTTGCTCCGGTATTGTCTGCAACTCTTTGCAACATAGGGGCCATTTCTTCTCTAATAGAATTTTCATTTATCCCATAATTATCTTCTGTGACAGGTACAGGGATACAGATATATACTTCGCCATCCGCCGGCATGGATGCTTTGTAAGTATTGATTAGCTCAATATAATTTTCTTCAAATTCACTTTTAAATTTCCAGTTCTGTGGTTTTGAGTCATTTGTACCAAGTTTGATTACTAGAATATCGGGAGCATACTCCTGTACTTCTTTAAATTGGGGTTCCTTCCAATAGGGATAATCGCCTTTCTTTAGTAAGGTGCGTCCACTTACGCCAAAATTTACAACATGATAATCATCACCCAATATTTCCTGCATCATGAGAGGATAACTTCCTGGATGATCTCTTCCTGGACCTTGGGTAATGCTGTTTCCAACAGCAGCTACTTTTATAGCATTTGAATTTTGCTGTGCTTCAGAGTGAGTGGCAAATGCAAGTAATAGAGAGCAAATTGAGAAAAATCTTTTCATGGTTCAATTAGGTTTAAGAAGCAAGTTAATAAATTTTCATACTATTCTTTATTATCTTTTATTCAATATCTGTCTGCATTGGTTTTATTTAAGGTTGACCCTATCTTTACTAAAATGGCTTCAATAAAGAACTTTCAACTTCTAAATTATATACAATGGCTATCTATTGATGTGGCATTGGGAGCTTGTGCTGGATTGTATTTTTTTGCTCATTTGCTTGGTGTCCATCTTCACTGGTTATTTTATCTATTGATGGCTATGGCTGTGTGGAGTATCTATACCCTGGATCATTTATTGGATGCCTATCAAGTGAAAGGTACTGCCTCTACTGATAGACATAGAATTCATCAGTTTTATAGTAAACATCTAACAATTGTTTTAGCGCTGATTATCACTGTGGGTTTGTTGCTTGGGTTTTATTTATTACAAATTTCGGTTATCTCCTTATCTGTTCTAATATTAGCTAGCCTTATACTTTCGAATCTTATCCTACTAAAATACTATATTAAGAGCCTATCTATCTTGAAAGAATTTAATACGGCATTGTTTTATACTATAGGCATAATGATGGTGCCCTATTTAATCCATATGGATTTAGGTGTTCATAGAGGTTTTTGGTATTTGGGCCTGGGTTATTTTAGTATCGCCTGGATGAACCTGCTTTTACTATCACTTATGGATGCAGACACGGATAGAGCTGACGGATTTAATTCTATAGTCACCGCTATAGGGGAAAGAAAAGTCGAAAAGATTTTATTTTGGCTGCTGATTTTCACCATCCTGTATTTGTTTCTTCTATTCTGGATTTTGTTTTCTTTTTACTATATCTATATCATACTATTAATGATTATCTGCATTATCCATGGACTTGCCATTCTTGACCCTGCACTGGATCATGTAAAGACCAGACGGACCTTAGAAGCTACTTTTATGGTTCCATGGGCCTTATTGATTATCGGCTAATAGAAAATTCTATGGGTAAGTGTAATACCAATTTTGAAGGATGATTTTCACTAAATCTGAAAATCCTAAAATTATACAAAAGCACTGTGCCCTGTAATAGCCCGGCCAACTATTAATGAATTGATCTCTTTAGTACCTTCATAACTATAGATAGCTTCGGCATCAGCTACAAAGCGAGCTATGTCATATTCCAATAAAATACCATTGCCTCCGAAAAGCTCCCTTGCCTGATCAACGATATCGCGCATCCTAAGCGTACAGAAAACTTTCGCCAGTGATGCGTGCTCATCGAGCAGTTCATCATTGTCCTGCATCACAGAAAGCCTGGTAACCATAGTCTGCATAGCGGTAAGATCCCCCAGCATAGTTACTAATAAATCTTGCACCAATTGGAAGCTGGCTATAGGTCTTCCAAATTGATAACGATCATTGGTATACTTGAGCGCAGCTTCATAAGCTCCACGGGAACATCCCACTGCTTGCCAAGCTACTCCTGCTCGGGTCATCTTTAGTACCACTGAGGTATCTCTAAATGAATTTGCCTCCTGCAACCGGTCACTTTCTGGAACTCGGCAGTCTTTCATGGTGATCAGCGCATTTTGTACAGTTCTTAAGGCCATCTTGTTTTCCATCTTTTCGGCACTGAATCCTGGATTATCCTTCCTTACGATAAAACCTTTTACATTTTGATCTTCAAGATCCCGTGCCCAGATTATAGTTATATCCGAAAAAGTAGCATTACCTATCCATTTTTTCTGACCGTTGATCACCCACTCGTCTCCTTCTTTTTTGCAGGTAGTGGTAAGTCCACCCGCAGCACCGGACCCTACTTCAGGCTCAGTTAAACCAAAGGCTCCGATCACTTCCATTTTGTGCATTTTAGGGAGCCACTCCTGCTTTTGCTCCTCAGATCCGCAGAAGTAAATAGAGCCCATCGCCAATCCACTCTGCACCCCAAAAAATGTGGATATGCTAGTATCGACCCTGGCCATCTCCATGGCTAAAAATCCTTCAAGTAAGGCTGAATGCCCTGGGCATCCGTAACCTTTGTAGGTAAGGCCAGTGATGCCGAGCTCCGCCATCTTTGGAATGATATGCATAGGGAATTCGGCCTTGTTCCAATATTCATTGGCTATAGGCCTGATTTCTTTTTCCATAAACTCCCTTACCCTTAATTGAATCTCTCTTTCCTCCGGCGCTAGTGTTTTGCCAAGTTCATAAAAATCGCCATTGATAGCGGGAATAGTTTTTTTCTTCCCGCCCGACTTCATCATTTTCATTAGCTTACCTAGGTCTTCTTCACTCATAGCAGAAACTACTCCCATCATTTCGTTAAGATCTACTTTTTGGGAAAGTTTGTTGAGCTTATCAAAGTCCAAGTTTTTTAATAAAGATTTAATGCCAGATACGGATTGGAAGAATTTTTTCATGATAGTAGTTTTAAAAGCTTGTTCGGGAGAAATACAAAAATTCTGCCATGGATTCTCCC